>JBARGS010000362.1:0-8760 GCA_049798495.1 Candidatus Korobacteraceae bacterium
GGCTCTTCCATGAAGGACAATTCGAGGGTCGCAAAGTCAGGTTGCCGGTCTTCCTGGGCAGGCGGCCGGACGAGCCCGTCGACAGGGAATTGCAGCAGTTCTACCGGCAACTGCTGGCGGCGATCAACACGCCAGTGTTTCGCGAGGGTCAATGGACGCTGTGCGAGCGCAGCGGCTGGCCGGATAATTCCAGTTATCAAAACATCGTCGCGTGGCGCTGGAGCAAGGACGACGAACGCTATCTCATCGCCGTGAACCTGAGCGACTCCCCGGCTCAGGCACTGATCCACCTTGGTTGGGACAATCTTGCGGGGATAAACTGGGAGCTGGCGGACAAATTGTCTGGCCACGTCTACGAGCGCTCCGGCGATGATCTGCGTGCCTCTGGTTTATATGTTGATCTTGCGCCCTGGAGCTATCATTTTCTTGAGTGCCGCAAGAGCACGAACGCGCAGTCGGCAAAGGCCGCGGCGATCGGCTAACCCTTGAATGGGATTGGCAAAATCTTTCTTTCACTTCGTTTCCATTTGGAAACCGCGAGCCGGGCTGAATCGGTCGCAGCACAGAGGAAAAACCATGCCCTCCAAAGTTGGGAAACATGCTCCTATTGCATACGAAGAGGTCACCGAACAGAAGCGGCTGAACGAAGCGCGCGAGAAAGGCATCCCGTGGAAAAAGTGGGGTCCGTATCTTAGCGAGCGTCAATGGGGGACAGTCCGCGAAGATTACAGCAACGATGGAAATGCCTGGAATTACTTCTCGCACGACCAGTCGCGTTCGCGCGCCTATCGCTGGGGCGAAGACGGCCTGGGGGGAATTTCGGACGACCAGCAGAAGCTCTGCTTCGCGCTCGCCTTGTGGAACGGACGAGATCCCATCCTGAAGGAGCGCTTGTTCGGCCTTACCAATAGCGAAGGCAACCACGGCGAAGACGTGAAGGAATATTACTTCTACGTGGACAGCACGCCGACCCACAGCTACATGAAGTATCTGTACAAGTATCCTCAGCGCGAATTTCCCTATCGCGACTTGGTGGAGACGAACGGCCGGCGCTCGCGCGAGGAGATGGAGTACGAGCTTCTCGACACCGGAATCTTCGACGACGATCGCTACTTCGACGTGTTTGTTGAATATGCGAAGGGCGACCCGGAAGACATTCTGGTAAGCATCTCGGTCCACAATCGGGGTCCGGAGGCGGCACAGCTACACCTGCTTCCGACGTTGTGGTTCCGCAACAATTGGGCATGGGAAGCAGGCGAGCCAAAACCGGCCCTGCGTCAGGCGAATGAGCAGACGGTGCACGCTTCTCATCCGGAGCTTGGCGATTACAGCCTGCAGTGCGAGGGCGCAGCGGAGCTGCTGTTTACGGAGAACGAATCGAATAGCAGCCGCTTGTGGGGCCAGCCCAATGCTTCGCCGTACGTCAAGGACGCGTTTCACGAATATGTAGTCGCAGGCAGGAAGGAAGCCGTAAATCCGTCGAAGGTCGGAACCAAAGCTGCCGCGCATTACGTGTTGCAGGTTCCGGCGGGAGGATCGAAGGTTGTGCGTCTGCGGCTGGCCGCGAAGACCGCTGCTGACGCCTTCACGACGTTCGATCAAGTGTTTGCGTCACGTCTAGCCGACGCTGACGAGTTTTATCAGCGCATAACTCCACACTCGCTGAGCGAGGACGAAAAGCGTGTACACCGGCAGGCGCTGGCGGGAATGCTGTGGAGCAAACAATATTATTATTTCGACGTCGACAAGTGGCTAAGCGAACACGAGTCTCATCCGCTGGTGGGAACCGGCAAGGGCGGCGCGCGCAATGCCGAATGGTTTCACATGCTCAACAGCGACGTCATTTCCATGCCCGACAAGTGGGAGTATCCGTGGTATGCGGCGTGGGATTTGGCGTTCCACACCCTGGCACTCTCACTGGTGGATTTCGACTTTGCCAAAGATCAGCTCCTGCTGATGCTGCGGAACCTGTATGCCCATCCTAACGGGCAGATTCCCGCCTACGAGTGGAACTTCAGCGACGTGAATCCACCGGTCCACGCCTGGGCGACCATCTTTCTTTATAGGATCGAAGCCGAGTTGGGCCGGGCCGACCTGCGTTTTCTGGAGCGCTCCTTCCAGGGGCTGATGCTGAACTTCAACTGGTGGGTCAACCGGAAGGATCCGGACGGGCGCAATGTCTTCGCCGGCGGATTCCTGGGACTGGACAACATCGGCGTCTTCGATCGCAGTGCGCCGCTGCCGACCGGCGGTCATCTGGATCAGGCCGACGGCACCGCGTGGATGGCGTTCTACTGCCTCTGCATGCTGGAAATTGCCTTGGTGCTGACCGATTACGACTCGATGTATGACGAGATGGCGTTCCGCTTCCTCGAGCACTTCGTTTGGATTACGTATGCCATGGATCGAATCGGCGTCAACCATGACGAAATGTGGGACTCGGACGAAGGCTTCTTTTACGATTTGCTCCACTTCCCCAACGGCGATACCACACGATTGAAGATCCGCTCCATGGTGGGACTACTGCCGCTGTGTGCGGCCACGATATTCGAGCCTGGCGCGGCGGCGAAGCATCCGCGGATGCTTGAGCTGATTGAGTTGTTCCGCAAACGCCATCCGGAGGTTGTGAAACAGATCTCTATTGCCGATGGCTCATTCATAGGTTACGCCCAGCGCAGACTGGCATCGGTCTGCAACAAGGAAAAGCTGCAGCGCATTCTGGCCTATATGCTCGACGAGAACGAGTTCCTCAGTCCCTACGGCATACGCTCGTTGTCGCGGTATCACTTGGAGCATCCCTTCGAGTTTGACTTCGGCGGCCAGGAGTACAAGGTGCAATATTTGCCCGCGGAATCGAATACCGGGATGTTTGGCGGCAACTCCAACTGGCGTGGTCCGATCTGGATGCCGGTCAACGGACTGATCATTCGCGGATTGTTGAACATGTATCCGTTCTACGGCGACGACTTCAAAGTGGAGTGTCCCACTGGCTCAGGGAATTACATGACCTTGTTTGAAGTATCCAAAGAAATCGCGCGCCGGTTGTCGACGATCTTCCTCCGCGACGCCGAGGGCAACCGTCCGGTTTACGGAGGAGCGAAGAAGTTTCAGGACGATCCTCACTGGCGCGATTACATTCTGTTCTACGAGTACTTCCACGGCGACAACGGCGCCGGACTGGGCGCCAGCCATCAGACGGGCTGGACCGGGCTGATCGCCCGCTCGCTCGATTTATTCGCGCGGGTAACGCAAGAGGATGCGCTGCGGGCGCCCAAGCTTGCCCTGGCCGAGATCACCCGGGAGCAGGTTGCTGGCGGATGATTGTCGTTTCGGAAGGAAGTCCATATTGGTGGGGAACGCTTAATAGGAGAACATACTAATGGCATCATTTGATTTGAAAGAGCACAACATAAACGTCGCGGTGATTCACCACAATCTGCCGCCGAGTGCGCTGTACGAGCACGCCATCCGCTACGACAAAGACGCCAGCATTGCGGAGAACGGCGCGCTGGTTGCCTACTCCGGAGCCAAGACCGGGCGCTCGCCAAAAGATAAGAGGATCGTCAAGAATCCGGAGTCGGAAGGCGATGTTTGGTGGGGCAATGTGAATGTGCCCATCGACGCGCGTACCTTCGAGATCGTGCGCGAACGGGCCCGCGACTACCTGAACATCTGCGAGCGGCTCTACTGCTTCGATGGCTTCGCCGGCTGGGATCCCAAGTATCGCATCAAGGTCCGAGTGATCTGCGAACGTCCTTATCATGCCCTCTTCATGCATACCATGCTGATCCGGCCCACGAAGGAGGAACTGGCCAACTTCGGCAAACCTGACTTCGTGATTTATAACGCCGGCCGCTTCCCGGCCAACCGGTACACAGCGGGCATGGGTTCGAACACCACCATCTGCCTGAACCTTGAAGATCATGCGCTCGTGATTCTCGGAACCGAGTACGCCGGGGAAATGAAGAAGGGCGTGTTCACGGTTGCGAACTACTTCGCTCCCAAGCGGGGTGTGCTTTCCATGCACTGCTCCGCCACTGCGGACAAGGAGACGGGACGCTCCTCGCTGCTCTTCGGTCTGAGCGGTACAGGCAAGACGACGCTGTCGGCTGATCCCAGCCGCAATCTCATCGGCGACGACGAGCATTGCTGGAGCGATGAGGGCATCTTCAATATCGAAGGCGGCTGCTACGCCAAGGCGATCAACCTAACCCACGAGTCGGAGCCGGAGATCTTCGCTGCGCTGCGCTTCGGCGCGGTACTGGAGAATGTCGTGCTCGAAGACGACCGTACCGTTGCCTTTGCCGATACCAGAGTCACCGAAAACACTCGCGGCGCTTATCCCATCGAGTTCATTCAGAACGCCCGCATTCCCTGTGTGGCGGATCATCCCACAGACATCATCTTCCTCACCGCTGACGCTTTCGGCGTGCTGCCGCCGGTCAGTTGCCTCAGTCCCGCGCAGGCGATGTATCACTTCATCAGCGGATACACCGCCAAGGTCGCCGGTACCGAAGTCGGCGTGAAGGAACCGCAGGCCACGTTTTCGCCGTGCTTTAGCGGGCCGTTCATCGTGTGGCATCCGAACAAGTACGCCGAGCTGCTGGCTGCCAAGATGAAGAAACATGGAGCGCGCGTCTGGCTGGTGAATACCGGCTGGAGTGGCGGTGGATACGGGGTAGGGAAGCGTATCAAGCTGAGTCACACGCGCGCGATCGTCGATGCCATTCACAGCGGCGCTCTGGCGAACGCAAAAACGGAGCGTGACCCCGTCTTTGGCCTCGACGTTGTTATCGAGTGCCCGGCGGTGCCGGCGGAGATTCTGAATCCGCGGAATACCTGGGCCGACAAGTCCGCCTACGACGTGACGGCAAGAAAGCTCGCGGGGCTGTTCCAAAGAAATTTCGCAGCCTACGAGAGCGGGGTCAACGCCGAGGTTCGAGCGGCAGGGCCTGTCGTGGAACAGGAAGTGCATCGTTAAGGTCCCTGCTTGTCGGGCGGGTTCGTGATCTGGTCGGTCCAGCCAGTTTGCTGCTGGCTGGCCGGCTTAGCGGGCAGATCTCTGGCCTTGCGTTGTCATCCCTTCCGGGAGCATCTTTAGGTTATTTTCCGCGCGAGTATATAGGAGCATTCCTTCAGCTTATTTTCCCGGATCAGCCAGAAGGGTCACATTGCAGCATCCATGTTTTTGGTTAAGTCCTGCAAAATTCAAACCTCCTGCGGATCAGTGGTCTGCAAGCGGTTCATCAGCTCAGACTTTGGCTATCCATGGAACCAGATGTTAAACTTGTCCTTTAGCATCGCCAGCAGTCCCAAGTTAGCTTAAGGAGCAATTTTGCACGTTTTGCCGTCGTTTGCGTTCTACGTTGATCCCGGTTCCGGCAGCATGGTTCTGCAGTTGCTGCTGGGAGGGGTGAGCGGAATCTATGTCATCTTCCGAATATTCAAGCAGAAGATTTTCGGATTTTTCGGCATTCGCGTCGAAGAACCTGCGGCGGACTCGTCCAACCTGCAAGCCGTTTCCGCGAAAGAAGACCACTCCCGGCGGCAAGCGTAAGCGCGATGCCCTCGGATCAGCCGCCTGCCGAGCTGCGGCGCGATCACGGATCGTTTCGCGATCCCGACGGTTACATCCTGCGGCAGGGCGAGCGGATTTTTCGCGTCGTCCTTCCCTCTGCCGCTGAGCGCTGGCGCCGCTTTGCCTCCTCCGGACTAGCCGCTGAATTGCAGTCCGCCGGCCTCCTGGTTCCCACTCAGGAAGTCACGTCCCAATCACTGCTTTCGCAGCTTCCGGCCGGCTCGATCGTCCTGGAACACGAACTCATTCCTTTCATCAGTTACCCGTATGAGTGGACCTTCGAGATGCTGCGCGACGCAGCCCTGCTGCACTTGGAGATACTCGGCCGCGCTTTGCCGCACCGCTGGATTCTGAAAGACGCAACCGCCTACAACGTGCAGTTCCGCGGCGTCACTCCCTTGTTTATCGACGTGCTGTCGTTTGCCCCGGTCGAGCCGGGCGAGGTCTGGGCAGGCTACAACCAGTTCTGCCGGATGATGCTCTATCCGCTGATGCTGGAAGCCTACAAGGGCATTCCGTTCCAGCCCTGGCTGCGCAGCGAATTGGAGGGGATTGATCCCGTCATTTTCAGCCGTATGTTTCGCGGCTTGGAACACCGTCGGCGCGGCGTGCTGAGCCACGTCAAGGCGCAAGCCTACTTGCAGCAGAAGTTTGCCTCGGCGGGTCATAGCGTGCGCAAGCAGATCAAGGCCGCCGGGATGACGCCGCAGATGATCGCGCGCAATGTGCAGCGACTGCGCAAGCTGCTGCTGAGTTTGCGATTGTCGCGCCAGAGCATGGCGACGACATGGAGCGACTACTCGCGTGAGCACTACAGCGATGATGCGCTCTCCCGTAAGGAAGCCTTCGTGCGCGAGAGCCTGGGCGGGCGGAATTTCCAGTTGGCATGGGACCTGGGCTGCAATGATGGCCGCTTCAGCCGCATCGTTGCCGAGTCGGCGCGGACGGTGGTGGCGATGGATTCCGACGCGGGCAGCATCGATCGCCTGTATTCGGAGCTGCGCCGCGAGCAGCGAGGCAACATTCTGCCTTTGCTGATGAACCTGGCGAATCCCTCTCCGGCGCAGGGCTGGGCCTCGGTGGAACGTGCCTCTCTTACCGGGCGAGGGAAGCCGGGATTCACCCTGGCCCTCGCACTCGTGCACCATCTGGTCATCAGCGCCAACGTACCGCTTGCGGCCCTGGTGGAATGGCTGGCAGACAACACGCGCGAGCTGGTGATTGAGTTCATCGGCAAAGACGACCCCATGCTGAAGCGCCTGTTGCTGAATAAGGACGACACGTATGCGGATTACGAGCGCGAACCGTTCGAGCGCCACCTCGAACAGAGATTCGATGTTCGCTCACGCGCCGACTTGCCGGGCGGAACGCGGTTCCTGTATCACGCGACGGTGCGGTAATTTCACCACAGGGACAGAGAAAAGCATTTCACCACAGAGAACACGGAGGACACGGAGTTTTAATTCTTTCAGGATTCTCTCCGTGCTCTCCGTGTACTCTGTGGTGAAAAAAATCCTGCTCCGTGCCTCTGTGGTGGCCCTACTTCTTTCCCACCTGAAACGCCTTGATCACGATGTCGTTGGGTTGATTGCCCACGGGAATGAGCGTCACCAGCGCGCGGTCGGCACTGATCTTCGAGTTCTCGCGCGTCTTCACGGTGCGCACCACGGCGACATCTCCTGAGCTGGAATCGACGACCAGCAGATGCGCTTCGTCCGGGGTGAGCGCCAGCGTATCGGGATGGCTGCCTACCTGCACCGAACCGATGACGTGGCCGTCGTCAATACTGTAGACACTGACCGAATCCGAGCCGAAATTGGTCATGTAGAGCAGGCTGTTGTCGGAGGTGACGATGCCGTGCGAAGGATTGTCGCCTATGAGGTAGGTACCTCCGACCTCGTTATTGCCGGTCTCGATGATGGAAAAATTGTTGCTGTTGAAGTTGCTGACAAACAGTTCGCCGCCATCCGGCTTCAGTGTCAACTGCACCGGTAGCTGTCCCACATCGAGGTAGGCGAGCAATTTGTCCGACTTCAGATCGACCGAGGCAACCTGATTTGAGGCGGGGCAGGCGACGAAGACTTTGCTGTTGTCCGGAAGGATGGCCAAGTCCTGCGGCTGCTGACATACCGGCACGGTGCTGCGCACCGCCAGCTTCGCAGTGTCGATGATGGAGATGGTATTGTCAGCGCGATTGCTGGCGACCGCCAGCTTACCGTCGGGCGAAACCTGCGCCAGTCCCGGCGCTCCGCCGACGTGAATGGTGGCAATGACCGCGCGCCTCGCGAGATCAATCACCGAGACGTTGGCTGAACCGGAGTTGGCGACGTAGGCGCGCTTCCCATCCGACGAAACCGAGACGTAATACGGTGCGCGATGCACGCCGATGACAGCGACCACAACGTTACGTTCCGCGTCGATGATGCTGATGTTGTTGGAGTCGGCGTTGGCGACGTAGATCTCGTTGCGTGTGGGGCTGGCGGCGATGCCGGTCGGGCCGCCGCCCACGGCAATGGTCTTCACATTGCGCAGCTGCAACGTATCGATGACTGTGACCGAGTTGCTCTTGCCGTTGCTGACGTAAGCGTACTCGTGATATCCGGCAGCAACCGTCTCGCGCTGGCGGCAGGCAGTGGCGCCTGCGGCAACGCTAAGAAGCAGCGCGAGTGCGCCGAAACGCCCGCGCCACATCGGCGCTTGGTTCATCCGCGAGCGGCGGCCGTTCCAGTAGTCGTGGCAGCCGGGATGGGACGGCGCGCTCCTGGGTTGGAAACGGGATCGGCCACGGAGCGGCCCAGCACATTGGCGATCTGGCGGATCTCGGCCATCAGGTGGTCGAACTGATCAGGATAGAGCGATTGCTTGCCGTCGCTCAGCGCGCGATCGGGATCGGGGTGCACCTCGATGATCAGGCCATCGGCGCCGACCGCAACTGCCGCACGCGAGAGCGGCGTGACTTTGTTGCGCTTGCCTGTGCCGTGGCTGGGATCGACGATGATGGGCAAGTGGCTGAGTCGCTGCACCGCGGGGACCACGCTGAGGTCAAGCGTATTGCGGGTGTGATCGGCGAAGGTGCGCACGCCGCGCTCGCAGAGCACTACATTGTAGTTGCCCTCGCTCATGATGTATTCGGCGGCCATCAGCAACTCTTCCACCGTGGCCGACATGCCGCGCTTCAGCAG
>JBARGS010000363.1:0-28571 GCA_049798495.1 Candidatus Korobacteraceae bacterium
ATCGACGAAATCGCGCACTGGACCAAGAAGACGCGCGACGCCACCTTCCTCGAGACCGACGCCAAGGGCAACACGGTCAACCGGTGCGAGTCCATCGCCTTCACCGGCGGCTGCACCGATACCAACGAGTTCAATTACCTGGTCGTGAAGACAATGCGTTCGATGGGGGTGGTGCGCCTGGAAAACCAGGCGCGGGTTTGACACGGCCCCACGGTCTCAAGTTTGGGACCAACTTTCGGACGCGGGGCGATGACCAACGGCTGGATCGACATCAAGAACACCGACATGATGTTGATCATGGGCGGTAATCCGGCCGAGAACCATCCTTGCGGTTTCAAGTGGGCGGTCGAGGCCAAGCGCAACCGCGACGCCAAGACCATCGTCGTGGATCCACGCTTCACCCGCACCGCATCGCAGGCCGATCTCTTCCTGCAAATTCGCGCCGGCAGTGACATCGCGTTTCTCGGCGGGCTCATCAACTACACGCTGGCGAACAATCGTGTGGCGCACGAATATCTGGTGAACTACACCAACGCCGCGTTCATTATTAAGGACGGATTCAAGCTGCCCGAGGACGGATTGTTCTCCGGCTTCGACGCGGCTACCAAAACTTACGACAAGGCGACGTGGAACTACGAAGAGGGCGGCAACGAGACCGGCAAGGCCGCGGCAGTCCCAATCGCCGAGGCTCCGGCAACACAGAATGCGCCGCAAGCAAACCAGCCCCAGGGCAGCGCCCCCGCGGCATCGCACGGCAGTGCGTCCGGCAGCTCCGAAGGCCAGGGCCATCAAGCGGCGAGCCCGGCGGGCGCGAAGGCCATGGGCGGTGGACCGATTCCTCCTCCGTCGCTGCCGGGGAATGTTGCCTACGACCTGTCGCTGCAAAATCCGCGCTGCGTCTATCAACTCTTAAAGCAGCAGTACTCGCGCTACACGCCGGAGATGGTGGAACGCATCACCGGCATTCCCAAAGATCAGTTCCTGAAGGCTGCCGACCTGTTCACCTCCGTCCGCAAAGATGGAGACATGAAGAAAGTGGCGACCATCATCTACGCCGTCGGCTGGACGCAGCACAGCTTTGGCACGCAGATCATCCGCACCGCGGCAATGCTGCAATTGCTGATGGGCAACGTGGGACGCGCCGGCGGCGGCGTGAATGCCTTGCGCGGCCACTCCAACATCCAGGGCGCAACCGATATGGCCGGCATCTTCGACATATTGCCCGGCTATCTCAAGATGCCTGCGCCTGCGGACAAGGATCTGAAGACCTATCTCGATCGCGTGACCCCGAAGCCCTCCAAGCCGGGCGATTGGGAGTCGTTCAATTACTGGTCGAACACGCCCAAGTTCACGGTGTCGTTTTTGAAGGCGATGTATGGAACCTCGGCGACGAAGGACAACGACTTCGCCTTTCATTACCTTCCCAAGATCGATCGCAAATACTCCTGGGTCGAGAACTGGAACGATATGTACGAAGGCAAGGTGAAGGGATTCTTCGCCTTCGGCATGAATGGCGTAATGATCGGCCCGGACTCGCAAAAAAATATCGACGCCTTGAAGAAGGCGGACTTCCTGGTGGTCTGCGAGATTTATCCCGACGAGACCAGCGCCTTCTGGGAAGCTCCGGGCACCACGCCCGAAGAGATGAAGCAGATCAACACCACCGTCTACCGGCTGCCGGGCGCGGGCTTCGCGGAGAAAGACGGAACGATGGTCAACTCCGCGCGCTGGCTGCAATGGAAGAATGCCGCGCTGCCACCGCCGGGAGATTGCCGGCTCGATCAGGACATCCTGGCGCAGATTTATCTAAAGATTCGTGAGCTCTACAAGAAAGAGGGTGGCAAGTTCCCTGATCCGATTCTGAATGCGACGTGGAGCTACACCATTCCCACGAGTCCCTCATTGTCAGAGGTAGCCAAGGAGATCAACGGCAAGGCAGTAGCCGACATCAGCGACGAGAAGACAAATCTCTCGTTGAAAGCTGGACAACAATTGCCCGGCTTCGCCGCGCTGCGCGACGACGGCACCACAAGCTCGGGCAATTGGCTCTACTGCGGATCGTGGACCGAGGCCGGACCGATGATGCAGCGACGCGGCACGGACGATCCCTCCGGTCTGGGTATTTATCAGAACTGGGGCTGGTCGTGGCCCGCCAACCGGCGCGTGCTCTACAACCGCGCCTCGTGCGATCTCACCGGCAAGCCGTACGATCCCTCGCGCAAGCAGGTGTGGTGGAACGAGACGGCGCAGAAGTGGGTGGGCAATGACGTTCCTGACTTCAAGCCCGACTCCAAGCCGGAAGAGCACATGGGCCCGTTCATCATGAACCCGGAGGGCGTGGGCCGAGTCTTTGTGCCGCTTGGCGCAATGGCGGATGGGCCGTTCCCCGAGCACTACGAGCCCATTGAGAGCCCCATCACCAATCCTCTGCACCCGAATCAGTCGAACAATCCGGTGGTGAAGAAGTTCAAGACGGCGATGGACAAGTACGCCAAGCCGAACGAGGGTTACAACATCATCTGCACCACGTACCGGCTGACTGAGCACTATCACTACTGGACGAAGAACAATCCCATGAATGTCGAGCTGGTGCCCGAGCCATTCGTCGAGATACCAGCCGAGTTGGCCGACCAGATGGGGATTCGCGGCGGCGAGAAGGTGAAGGTCAGCAGCATTCGCGCCGACTACATCGCCAAGGCGATGGTGACCAAGCGCATCAAGGCGATGAATGTCGATGGCAAGAAGCTCTACCAGATCGGCGTGCCGATTCACTGGGGCTTCAAGGGAATTTCCGAGAGTGAGGGCAGGACTTCATTGATGCCGGCCAACCGGCTGACGCCGACGGTGATCGATCCGAACGCTTACACGCCGGAGTTCAAGGGATTTCTGGTGAAGCTGGAGAAGATCTAAAGGGGGCGGGTTGAGCCGTTCCAGTGTAGCAGAGCGGCGCTTTGAAAGGGCACGGCTTCAGCCGTGCCGCGGGGAGCGTTGATAGATTTTGGCCTTTAGGCCCTGAGGGACTTTGCCTCGGCGGCTGAAGCCGACTGCATTTCGGCTATTAACGGCACGCCTGAAGGCGTGCCCCTTCAAAACAGAGAAGGATCGAGGGAGGGCACGAGATGGGCGATCGCGGCACATTACGAATCCAGCAAATCTCGGCCCATCCCGGACCGATTCCCGGCCAAGGCACGCAGCGCCAGGACAAGGTTTGCAAGCTGATCGACACCACCACCTGCATCGGCTGCAAGGCGTGCGAAGTAGCCTGCGTCGAATGGAACGACATGCCGTTCCAGGAGACCTACTTCGACAACACCTACCAGACGATGCCCGACACCGACTGGAACTACTGGAACCTGATCAAGTTCAACGAGGACGAGCACGCCGACGGCAGCTTCGCCTGGCTGATGCGCAAGCATCAATGCATGCACTGCGCCGATCCCGGCTGCCTGCGCGCCTGCCCCGCCGATGGCGCCATCGTGCAATACGAGAACGGCATCGTCGACTTCCAGCAGGAAAACTGCATTGGCTGCCAGTTCTGCGTCTCGGGATGTCCGTTCAATATTCCGAAATTCAATCCCAATACCAAGAAGGTTTACAAATGCACGCTGTGCTCTGACAGAGTGGGAGCCGGCCTCGAGCCCGCGTGTATCAAGGCCTGCCCGACCGGCTGCCTGCACTTCGGCACGAAGGACGACATGAAGTTCCTGGCCGAAAAGCGCGCCACGCAACTGCGCGATGTCTCGGGCTTCAAAGATGCCGGCGTCTACGATCCCGACACCATCGGCGGGACGCACGTCATCTACGTCCTGCACGACATCACCAAGCCGGAGCGTTACGGCAATCTTCCAAAGAATCCGCGCATCCCGCTGAGCTTCACGATTTGGAAGGACATTTTCAAGCCCATCGGATTGTTCGGCGCGATGCTGGGCTTCGTCGGCGTGGTGATGCATTACGTCTTCGAAGGGCCGCGGCGCACGCAACCCACGCCGCCGGTCACGCAGATCGAGCCACCACAGCCACCGGCAGGAAGGGAGAGCTAGATGGCGACCTCAGCCGACCGTTTTGTGCATCGTCCCAACGCCATCGACCGCCTGGGCAAGACGGTGGTCTATGCGGGCGACCTGCTCCGTCATCCCGTGTACACGCGCTTTCTGCACTGGATGGTCGGCATCTTCTTCTTCCTCGCGTTGTTGTCGGGCTTCGGTATTTATTTGCCGTGGATCTTCCGTTTCTTCACCCCGCTGTTCGGCGGCGGGGCGATGACGCGATTTCTGCATCCCTGGTTCGGCTTGGGCTTTGTCTTCTTCTTCGCGCTGCAGGCAATCAATTGGTGGCAGGTGATGACCTGGACGTCGAGCGATTCGCGCTGGATGAAGCACATCAAGGACTACGTCACACGTACCGACTCGATGGAGTCGCCTGAGACCGGCTTCTTCAACGCCGGCCAGAAGATGCAGTTCTGGGAGATTGTTTGCGGCAGCATCGCTTTTGTTATTACCGGCGTGATCATGTGGTTTCCGGAAATCTTCGGCCGCGTGCTGGTGGCGATCTCCTATGTCATTCACGACATCTCGGCACTGATCATGCTGTTCGGAATTTTTTTCCACATCTACCTCAGCACCTTCGGCGAGCCGGGCACGATTCAGGCGATGACGCGCGGCACGGTGAGCGATGGCTGGGCCTGGACGCATCATCCCGCGTGGTACAAGGCGGTGACGGGACGGGATCCGCGGCAGGCACTGGAGGAAGCGCGGAAGCGGATGGAGCGGCAGGAAAGGGCGGCGGAGCCGCCGACGCTGTAAGGCGGAGCTGAGTCCGCTTCGCTCTGGTAGGGGAAAAGGCATCCCGCCACTGCCGGCGGAACGCAGATCCCTCCACTCCGCTTCGCTCCGGTCGGGATGACAAGCTGAAAGCGTACGAAGCTGCCTTAAAATTCACCACCATCCAGTGTGACTGTCATCCCGACCGAGGACTTCAGTCCGAGCGGAGGGATCTGCGGTCTGCCGGCAACGTGATGAACCGCACAGATTCAGCCAAAGACCTGTGAGACGATCTCGGTGTGAGAGAACATCGCTATGCCGTCTACATCATGGCCAGCCGCTCGCATACCTTTTACGTTGGAGTGACCAACGATATCGAGAGACGCGTTCGCGAACATAAGAGCCACACGTTAGAAGGCTTCACCTCCAGATACAACATCGACCGCCTGGTCTGGTATGAGATTCGTGGCGATATTCGAGTCGCAATTGCGCGCGAGAAGCAGATCAAGCGCTGGCGAAGAGAGAAGAAGATTCGGTTAATAGAATTGTTGAACCCGACGTGGCAGGACCTGTTGGAAGAATGGGGAAAGCCGATCCTGCCACTGCCGCGGACCGCAGATCCCTCCGCGCGGGCTGAAGCCCTTGGTCGGGATGACAAATGAAAAAATATTCGCGCGCTTAGAACTTACACACGCGAGAACTAACGCGGCGCACCTCACATCCTTAATCGCTCCTACCTTTCCGAACGCATGATGAGGTCTGTTCCGGCTACACTATTGTTTTACCTTGATCCGCTTCATTCAGAAGACGGGGGCCTCATATGGCAACTACGAATGGCAAGAAAGGTGTCATCGGCATTCTGACCGGTGGCGGCGATGTGCCCGGCCTGAATCCCGCTATCCGCGCGGTCACGATTCGCGCCCTGCGCGAGGGCTATGAAGTGATCGGGCTGCGCCGCGGCTGGGCGAGCCTGATCGATATGGTCCGACAGAAGGATTACGACAACACGGACAACTATCAGCACCTCACGGAAGAGCTGGTCAATCGCGCCGGTCGCACCGGCGGCACCTTCCTTCATACTTCGCGCACCAACCCGGGCCGGGTCCGGCGTCGCGATGTTCCCGCCCACTTGCAGGAAACTTACAAAGACGACCGCAACGATTTGACCGCCGAGGTGCTGAAGAATCTCGAGTGGCTGGGCGTCAACTATCTCATCCCCATCGGCGGCGACGACACACTGAGCTACGGCGTTCGTTTATTTCAGGAAGGCGTGCGCGTGGTTGCCATTCCCAAGACGATGGACAACGACGTCCCCGGCACCGACTACTGCATCGGCTTCAGCACCTGCGTCACGCGCATCATCGAGATGGCCAACCGGCTGCGCACCTCGGCCGGCTCGCATGAACGAATTCTGGTGCTGGAAGTGTTTGGGCGTTACGCGGGCTTTACTGCCATGCTGCCTACCATGGTAGGCGCTGCCAATCGCTGCGTAATTCCCGAGCACAAGTTCAACATCGACCGGCTGACCGAGCTGCTGGTGAAGGATCGTCGCAAGAATCCCAGCAAGTACTCCGTGGTGCTGGTGTCGGAGGGAGCAACCTTCGAGGATCAGATGATCTTCGAGCACGACACCGCCGACGCGTTCGGACACAAGAAGCTGGGCGGCATCGGCTACATGGTTTCGGAGAAGGTGAAAGAGCTTTCCGCCAAATACAATTCCGGCAAGGCGCTCGACGTGATGAATCAGAGCCTGGGCTACCTGGTGCGCTGCGGCGATCCCGACGCCATCGACTCGATCGTACCGATGGCCTATGGAAATCTCGCGCTGGATTTATTGCTCACGGGCGTACACGGGCGGCTGGTGGTGCTGCGGAACGGCCGTTACGACAACGTGCCGATCGACGTGGTGGTCTCGACGAAGAAGGTGGTGAACGTGAAGGAGCAGTACAATACCGAGCGCCTGCGACCACGGTATAAGAGTTTTGAGATGAAGCCGCTGTTCATCATGACCAGCGATCTGGGGTAGGCGGCGCAGCTTATCCCACGTTGTGGGACATCAAAGCTCAATACATCCTACGTTGTAGGACATCAAGTGGCGATTCCGACGTTGCAAGAGATTGGGAGCGGGCGTCGAGGAGGTTGGCCAGCCAACGGTCACTAACTTCGAATCGATGCGGGCACGCACCAGCGCCCCGGGGCGCCTGGGTAAGCCGCCTTTACGGATCCTGAGTCCCTTCAGGGAGGGCGCCGGCGAAAAATGTTCGCCGGTGTTCGGAACAGCAGGTCCTTCGACTGCGCGCCCGCCCGACCCGCAACAGCGGCGGGTCGGAAAAATCCTGCGGGCGCTCCGCTCAGGATGACAATTGTTAAGGCTGCGACGGCGCACCCTTCGGCGGGCTCAGGGCAGGCCCTAAAGGTGCGTCCCTTCAAAACTCAACTCTAGCGACGTTGATCCTAATCGCACCAGCGTCTCCTTCAACCTGCGGTGCTGTTGCAATAAACCCAAATACTCACTCTCGGTCGCGCCAGCTTTGGCGCGGATGATCTCCGCCACACCGTGTTTCTCGACATTCGTCCATCGCTTCAATTCCGGCGCGAGCGCCAACACTGCGGCAAAGTCCGCAAACGCCGCCTGCTCTGGCGGGGTCATCTGAGCGAGATTGACGCGCAACGTCTGCGCCAGCCACGAACTGGTCCGCTCCCGCATCGCTTCGGGATTGCCTTTGAACTTCGCGGCCATGTGGCGCTGCACGGCGAAACCGATGTTGCGAATGGAGAAGTTATCCCACAGCCCGCGAGGCTGCCCGCCGAATTCGTAGAACACGTGCTCGGCGGCAAGTTTGCGCAGGGTACGGGCCGGCGTGCGATAGCCGGGCTTCGAAGCGATTTTCTTCTCTTCCCTCTCCGTCAGCGCCAGCAACTCCGGCGTGCCCGGACGGAATCCCAGCTTGCGATAGAACCAGAACGCGCCGGAGTTGATCGCCTCTTCGTTGTCCTGCCCGAGCTGATACGGATACACCGAAAAGCAGGTCGCCCCCGCTACCTGATGCAGCAGGTGCAGAACCTTGGAGTAGATCCACGCGGTCTCGCCGTCGCGAAAGGCGTAGAAGGTGTTGAAGCCGACTTCCATCCACTCGGCAAGCCCGATGCCTTCGATGTAGTTGATGGGCACGCCGTTCTTGAAGGTGATGCCGGCGAGGTAGGCTCGCAGCGGCAGGCGGCGATCCGGCGGCAGTCCCCACAGGAAGATGTGAACGCCGCGGCCAACGTCGGCCGCGATAACCTGTCGCGGATCGCCGCGCGTGGTGCCGTAAAGCTCGCGATAACGGACGGTGAGCGCCGCGCGCACCTGGTGCAGCAGATCCTCGCCTTCACGTCGCGAGAGTTTGCGCACCGGCAGTGCCGGCGAGCTGAGTTCCCCGGCGAGCGACACCTGCTTGCGCTGGAGCAGCGGCGCTTTGTGATAGTAGAAAGTTGGCGGATTGCGGCGGGCGTGGGTACGGCTCACGGGCGACTCGTCCAGCTCCCACGCGATTTCGATCTTCAGCGCGTCATACCACGCCATCTTTTGCAGGATCGTCTGCGGCGCGTTTTCCAGCCATTGCAGCAGCCAGGGAAGAATGCGCTCTTCGCCACCGGCGGCCGTGGCGAGCCAAGTGAGATACGGCGTGTCCGCTTCCACCAGGCAATCGTCGGCCAGCAGCGGCAGCAGTTGCGGCAGGCTGCTCGACATCTGGCGGCTCTGCTCGTCCACATCCCAGTCAACGCGGATCGCCTGCGGATAACGCCCTGCCAGCCAGCGCGCCACTTCGTAGGTAAAAGTGTCGCGGATCGCGGTGCCGGCGATTCCGGAAAATTCTTCGTCGTCAAAGAGGTCGAGGTCCGCGCCCGATTCGCGCAACCGCTTCACCTGCTCCGCAACACCATCGAGCAACTTCTCCGTCAGGGCGACAACCTTGCGGCTCTGGGGAAACGCCCGCAGGAACAGCAGCGTGTCGTGGAAATGAATCAGAGATTCCGCGTCAGAGAATCGCATCCCGCGCAGCGAGAGCAAAAGCTTGTCCACGCGCGCGGCGCAGCCGGGTCCGTACTGGTGTCGAGCGGCTTCGAGATCGGCGAGCCGAGCAGCCAAGGCCGGCTTCATGCCTCACCCGAGGCGGCGCCCTCAGCCTTGGCCGGCGGCTGTGCAGCCGACGCAATGACAGCTGAAGGCTGCGCATCGGGCGCGACGGTTACCGACGGCTGCAACCCGGCAGACGCAGCGGCCGCAGCCAGCGCATACCTTCCCGCGCGCACCGATCCCCACACGATAAACAGGTTGGTCACCAACACCACGGTAAAGGCCATCGCGGGAAGGAAGCTGAAGACCTGCCCGCGGTCGGCGACAATTTCCAGCGCCAGCACCGCCGTGACTAATCCGCGGGGCAGCATCCAGAAGAGCAGCTCGGTTTGCTCGCGCTCGACATCGCGAACCACCCAGCGGCTGCCGCGCACCGCCGCAAAGCGTGCCAGGACGAGCGCGGCGAGAATCCCAAGAATCGGAATGATGTACTTGCGGCTGATGAATTCGGCGACGATTCCCAGCAGGACAAAAAAGAAGGAGCGCACCAGAAAGCTGAATTCGGCATGAAAGGCCAGCATGCGCGCACCCTGCCGCGTCATGTGTGGTGTACGCGGCAGGTTGGCCAGAGTGACGCCGAAGATCAGGACGGTGAGCAGCCCGCTGCCATGGAGATAGTCGCCAATCGAGTAAACCCCGAGCACGACGCCGAGGTTCAGGATGTTGGCGTAGGGCTGGCCGGCGGTCAGAGGCCACAGGCGCGACCATAGTGCGCCGGCGCCCACGCCGACCGCCAGCGAGACCAGAAGATGATGCGAAAAATTGGTCGCGATCCCGGCAACGATGGAGGTATCGCCTGGTTCCAAATTCAGCAGGCTGCCAACCACCAGCACGGCGATGATCTCGCCCAGCGACGATTCGATGGTCAGCGTAATCTTGACCGCGTCGGGCGTTTCGATCTGTTGCAGCGCCGGTATGACGATGGTGCCGCTGGTGCAGCCCAGGGCCGCACCCAGCAGCAGACAATCGATCCATGACAGGTGCAGCAGGGCGTGGCTGATCAAAGCGACCAGCCCGAAGCTCAAGCCAAAGCTCAACAACACCAGCAGCAGGCCTGCGGGAACGTAGCGCAGGGCCTGGCGCAGCCTCAGCTCTAGTCCGCCTTCAAACAAAATCAGGATGAGCGCCAGCGTCCCCAGCACGGTGATAGCGCTTTGAAAATGGGTAGGGTCGACCCAATGCAGTATGGGGCCGAGCGTGATGCCGATGGTCAGCAGCACGATGATGTCGGGCACGCGCGTGAGTTTGGAGAGGCGATTGGCGACAAAGGCCAGGATCAGCAGGGCGGCCGGCCAACCGAAGATGTGCGCCATGTTCATGACGGCGTTATCCGGGAGTCAAGTTCTGCGGTGAGCAGACATGATAAATGCAAGTGGACCGATTGCGGTATTAAAGTGCGGGTCGCAACGTGCCAGCTCATGCAGGCTCGGAGGAGCTTCGAGCGCCAAGTCCCTTCCATCAAGCTTCCGGGTCAGGTTGCCGATGAATTGGACGTAGCGCCTGGCGACGTTGATCTGCCGTCGGCCCAGGCGGGGATGGATCGGCCAAGGGAGGCAAGCCCACCTCGTTATGTCCACCTTCTGGGATCGTTCCACTGCCGTGCAGCGGCTGGGAGGAGATGAGGCGCTGCTCGAGGAACTCATACAAATTTTTTTCGAGGACTATAGCCGCCTCGCCGAGCGCCTCAGCCAGGGGCTCTCTCAGGGGGATCTCGCGGCGGTACGCGAGGCAGCACACACGCTGAAGGGGAGTCTCGCTTATCTGGGAGCGACGGACGCATCGGCGAGAGCGCTGGAGATCGAGACGGCGGCGCGGCTGGCCGAGGCTGGCCCGGCCGCGGAACTGGTGCGCAAGCTGATGTTCGAGATCGAAGTGCTGCGGCAAGCGATGACCTCGCCTGCCGGAGACCCGAAGCATGGACCTGACATCCAGTGAACCGACGGTGGCAGGCCAGCCGCCGCAGCTGACAACCGTGGAAGCTTCGCCCGTCCATGTGTTGGTGGCGGAAGACGATCCGGTCTACCAGCGCGCCTTGCAGCATTTCCTGACCCGCAATGGATACGAGGTGCAGATCGCCAGTGACGGGTTGGCGGCGCTGGCCGAAGCCTGCTCGCCGCAGGGGCCGCGCCTGCTGCTGCTGGACTGGATGATGCCCGGCCTGCAAGGGCCGGAGGTCTGCCGCCAGCTGCGCGAACGTCCCAGCGAGCATTATCAATACATTTTGCTGCTCACCTCCAAGGACACGACCGCCGACATTGTGACGGGATTAGAGGCGGGCGCCGACGACTATCTCACCAAGCCGTTCGACGCTTCCGAGTTGCTGGCCAGGGTTCGCGTGGGAGCGCGCATCCTCAAACTGCATGACAGCCTGATGGCGGCGCAGGAGGCTTTGCGCTTCCAGGCGACGCACGATCCGCTGACCGGCCTGTGGAACCGCGGCGCCCTGCTGGAGCTGGTGCGCACCGAGTCGGAGCGGGCGCAGCGCCGGTCCGACTCCCTCTCGCTCTTCATGATCGACCTGGACCACTTCAAACGGGTCAATGACGAATACGGACACCTGGCGGGTGACGACGTTCTGCGCCAGATTGCGCTGCGGCTCAGCTTGTCGATCCGTCCTTACGATGTGCTGGGACGCTACGGCGGAGAGGAGTTCATCGTCGCGACTTCGGAATTGAATTCCGAGCGCCCGCCGCAATTTGCCGAGCGGCTGCGCGCGGCAATTTCGTCTGCCTCCATCTTCGCTTCACAAATCCAGATTGGCATCACCATCAGCGTGGGAGTAGCAACGGCTACGCCGCATCGCGGAGACACGGTCGAGCAGCTCATCCGGAGAGCCGACGAGGCGCTCTATATCGCCAAACGAAACGGCCGCAACCGCGTGGAGCTGGCGGAGCTGAACCTGGAACCGGAATTTGTTTAGTTGCCTGAGGGGTATTCACCACAGAGCCACAGAGACACAGAGGAAGAACTTCATAAATAAATCTTCTCTGTGCCTCTGTGTCTCTGTGGTGGAATCATGCCGCGCGAGGACGCCGCCGCGGCCATGCCAGCCAGATCAGCGCCAGCACGCTAAGAATCGCGATGATGCCCTGCGAGATCACGCAGTACAGGCAATACACCTCGAGCACATGTGCCTCGATGTGGGTGAGCCATAACGCGAAGCCCAGTCCGACGAGAACCGCAATCAGCAGCAGCACCCGTTGGCGCATAAAGCCCAGCACCGCGATCAGCAGATAGCCGGCAATGCCGAGAGCGGCCACCGGCACTCCGTGAAACATGGCGTAGGGGCTGTGATTGACCACGCCGCAATCCCACTTGTCGTTGATGCTGCACGGTTCCTTGCCTGGGTCGTCATAGTGGACCTTGAGGGCGAGCGAGGAGACGATGATGCCAAGAATGGCCAACACCACGATTACATAACGCACGCGATTCTCTCCCACCAGGCCCAAACGGGCGCGGACTTGTTGTGATTTGATGACGCTCTGATTGTAATGTCTTGGGCGGAACATTCGCCCGTCGACCGGCGCCGGCCGTAGCAAGCGGCGTGCCCGGAAAACTTCCACGCTGGCAAAAGGCTGACTGGGTAGCGGCAAAGTTCGTTGTACAATCCTGACTCCCAGAAAGCAGAGAAGGTCTCCCATGGCAATGGCCCATGATGTGTTCATCAGCTACTCCGCGAAGGACAAGGTCTTTGCCGACGCTGCTGTGGCCAGTCTTGAGGAACGTGGCATGCAATGCTGGCTTGCCCCGCGCAACATACCGGCGGGCGCAGAGTGGGGTGAGTCGATCGTACGCGCCATCCAGGAAAGCAAGGTGATGGTGTTGGTCTTGTCGGCAAATTCCAATGAGTCCCGCCAAGTCCGGCACGAAGTAGAGCGCGTCGACCACTATCATGTGCCCATCCTTCCCGTCCGTATCGAAGATTTTCAACTCACCGGAAACATGGAGTATCACCTCCCCGCTTCGCAATGGCTGGATGCGACCCAAGCCCCGTTCGAGCAACATCTGCCCCATCTGGCCGACAGCGTCCAGTACCTCCTGAAGCAGGGCCCGGCCCACAAAACCCGAATTCCCCTTTAGTGCTTTTGTTGTAGCCCGATTGTGACGTACATCACTGCATTGAAAATGGTGCATTCGCTACTCTGGTCACGTAACGCTTGGATGTCTGCGGCTACATACTAGTGCCTGGCCGCCTCCTGCAAGTCGCCTTCATGGCGGTACCGCTACGGGATGATGGACGTCAACGCGTGATGCCTGGGTGCTCACGCCGAGCGGAGTGGAAGCTTCCACAATTAATTCTGAGACGGGATAAACCCAGTAACGCTGAGAGAATGCAAGGGAAACAAATAGCGATACATTACCTGGATCAGCAAGAATCCGCTATGATCTCGGACATCACGGAGCCGTGACAGGGGCTCTTTCCTCCGGCCCGAAGGTGTCGCCGGAGAGGACTGCTTTCTGGCGGTTTCACTCGTGTCTATCAGTGGTCTGGACACTGCACTTCGCAGTCAATACGATTTCTCACAATTAAAAAGAAGTGGCGCGAATGGCCTTTTTGTCGCCTCGGCTTCGGCTGGGATTGCTGAAAGGCTATTCTTTTTGCCGCCAGGGGTTTGCACTGCATTGTTACAGAATCCCACTGCTCGGCTCGATTTTCCTGCAAACTATATGCTCTAAAATCCTCCCAATATTAGAACATTTGCCCCATGAAAGTTGTGCTATGAATGCCGCGATCATGGCGGACACGAAGCCTACAGAACCTTTTCCTGCTCAGTCGCTACTTTCCGAGAGAATCCGCCGGCGCGACGTCGCCACCGGGACCGGCGGTGTGCCGGTTGATGAGACGGACCCGCCCATGGGCGGTGGGGGCCCGGAGGACATCGATGCGCCAATCTGGTTCCGCGAGATGCTGGAGTAGGGCACGCCGCTGGAAGAAGTGATGCGCACCTTGCGCGACCGCGTCCTCAGCGGCAAGGTCGATCTGCATACTGCCAAGGCCATAGTCAACAGCGCCGGCCGGCATCCCGAAGGCCGCGAAGCGGTAAAGAAGCTGTTCACCCAGGAAATGGTCTCCGAGCTCTACAAGCGAGGTCGCAATGCCCGGTAGTCAAAACCCCGGCGCCGTCGGACTGCTCTACAGCCACAAACATCAAGCGGGTGACATACTGGCCGGCGCCAGCACCGACGTGGGACCGCGCTACGATCGCTGGTGGGAAACCTCGATGCTCGGAGTCGACGCGGTAGATAACGTTCGCTCGGTTAGCGTCTTCGCCTCCGAGACGGGCGCGGCCGTCATGATGCTGTTCAGCACCTACAACAGTTGGGGATGCGATTTCGGCGGCGACTTCGTGCAGTTCACCAATTCGCATCGCCACAAGCAATTCGACGACGACATCCCGCAAAGCATGTTTTCCACGGAAGCACCAACCATTCCGCTGATCAACTCCATGCTGATGGTGCAAGCCAGCGGCGGTCCGAACTTCGCATCAGCTATAAGGAAGCGTTTCTGCCCCGGTGGGATGACTTTGGCGCGAAGCACCTGCCCAAGCAGGTAAGCTTCAGCGGCGCTCCCCTCTTGACCTGGATGCCCTTTCCCAAAGGCCAGCAATTTCTCAGCGAAGATCAGATTTATCTGTATATCGATCAGCGTCTGATCGTCGATTTTTCCCCCTACTGGGCCAACTACCATGCCGAAATCTATTTCTGGATCCACTTGAAGGTGGAGGACGGCAAGGTGAAGAGCCACGTGCAGCGCTGGTCCTATTGGGTGGAAGGCGGCCTCTTCACCCAAGTAGTTGCCGCCATCCTCGAGCCAAATCTGATACTGGCGTCGCAGCAGTTGGCGAAGGCAGTGGACGAGGCGCTCTCCGACATCCCTGCCAAGGTTACCGGAGTTTACTACCTGCCGGGCAAGCAGCTGGATCCGCTGCCGGAGGGCGAGAACATACTCAAGAAGTCAAACGTCGATGACGACGTGACCATCGTCTTCGAGTTCTGAGCGGCAAGGCGCGCGTTCGGGCTCTACCTGTCCGACAATAACTGCATATCAGTGGCAGAGTCCACGAACTAGTCCCGCTCGCTGTTGAGTGATCGCCTTATTGAAGTGCCCCGTGCCGGCGTCCGCGGTTTGGGATTGCTTGTGCTATGGCCCGATTGCGCCAGTCATCTTGAAACAACCGAGCTAAACCTCCTCTTATCACCTTATTGGGTCGTAATCCGTAATTAAGCTGTCCCATCGCTCATGCCCTTACGCCGTTTCTCGGTTCACGAGTGATTCTGGCAATCACCGCGGCCCTTGTCCGCCCCTGCTCTTAGACACATCCTGCGATCTGAATCTGGCGTTGGTGATTCACTACTGTCTTCTCCTGGCCAGTTCCGTTTCGTAGGCTGCCTGAAGCTTCTGCATTGCGGAGATACGAGTAGATTTCGTCCAGGAGCGGGCCTTTTTTTTGGCGCTTGACTTCCGAAGATGCGTTTCGCGGAGTTCTGCCATAAATTGTGTCCTTAATTTAGGTCCTCCCGCATCCAGGACCTGAGCTAACCCCCTCAGCTTGGAAGCCGGCAGATGCTTGTTTGCCCATGCAACCATCTCCATCAGCAGCGGAAGCAATTCGATACCTTTTTCCGTAAGACTGTAGATGGCTTTCTGTTTATGGCTAGGGTCATGAGACTTGACGATGATTCCTTGCTTGACAAGCATCTGAAGGCGATCGGCCAAAATATTCGACGCAATCCTTTCTTGAGACTTGGTCAGGAGCTCGCGAAAATGCCTTCGGTTCATGAAAATGATGTCGCGGATGACGAGCAGACTCCACTGGTCGCCAAATATCTCGACCGTCAGGTTGATAACGCACTCTGACCTGTGATCCTTGTGCACTCTGCCTCCACTCCGGTTGGGCGTTGCCTGCCCCAATGATTGTACAACTGGTTGCATATGATAACTAGTTGTGTTGCGAGTGTAAGGGCGTAGTTTCCGCCGACCTCTTCCATTTCAGAGGCCGTCGCAGCCAGGGCCTAGAGGCCATTAGCCTTCTCGTCAGCACATAACTACTAGGAGCGCGACTAGTTGTAATATACAACCGGTTGCATGATACCAGCAGTATCCTTTTTCCCATAGAATCGTCGTTGCTGAAGTCCGGTTTCTTGTAGATGTGCGTCGGCTTTCCGGCAATCGAGTCTGCGAGCGAAGGTGATTTCAAATAACGCTTTCGTGTAATCGCACCACCCCGCGAGTAGTCCATCTCCGATTTCATTCATGCCGTAACGAAAGCTGAGATCAGGCGGCCGATAGCGGAAGTCGATGGCAGCTCACATGCCTTCGTACACGCCATGCACTGAACACCGCATGCTTCTGCTCTGAATTGCACATTAACTGTTGGGCTACGCCAAGTAGGTTCCAGCATGACCACTCACTTCAAATCAACACAGGAGGAGTTATGAATCGACTGCAGCTTTGGAAGGTAGTAAGTGTCGTACTTCTTGCATGTGGTTTAGCAAGCGCTCAACACATCACCACATTTAGTGCTCCGGGCGCGGGCACGGGCGCCGGCCAGGGCACCGGGGGCTTTGGCATCAACCCGCAGGGGACGGTCGTGGGATCCTACCTTGACGATGGCAACGTGTTTCACGGCTACCAGTGCGTTTCGGGCTGTGGTTCGCCCAGCACCTTCACCACATTCAATGCTCCGGGCGCGGGCACAGCCGCGAACCAGGGCACGATTACTTTCAGCATCAACCTGTTCGGAACGATTGCGGGGTACTACGTTGACGCAAATAACGTGGCTCACGGCTTCGTGACTGCTGCTCCCTTCAGGACCTTCATCACTTTGACCGATCCCGACGCGGGGCAAGGCTCCGGCCAGGGCACTTTCGCGGGCAACATCAACCTGGGAGGAGAGATCTCCGGAAACTACGTTGACGCAAGCGGGGTGTCTCACGGCTTTGTCACCTATCCGCCTTACCGCACCTTCACCTCATTCGATCCCGAGGGCTCCGTAAACACGCTTGCCCCAGTGGCGAGCGCCCTCAACCTGGAGGGGACGTTCACGGGAGTTTACCTTGACGCGAGCGGCGCGCTTCACGGGTACGTGCGGGCTGCGAACGGCACCATCACTGAATACAACGTCAGGGGCGCAGGCACGGGCTCCGGTCAGGGCACCGAAGGCTCAAGCATCAGCGACCTGGGGGTGACCACAGGAAACTACATCGACGCGAGCGGCGTGAATCACGGCTTCCTGCGCGGTCCGTTCGGCAACATCACCACATTCAACGTTCCGGCAGCGGGCACAGGCTCCGGCCAAGGCACCGTACCTGAGGGCATCGACCTGGTGGGGGATATCACAGGACAATACATCGACGCTAGCAACGTGAATCACGGCTTCGTGCGGAGTCCGTTCGGCGCCATCACCACCTTCGACGCTCCGGGGGCGGGAACGGCCGCTGGTCAGGGCACCCTTCCGGCGACCCCCAACCTGTTTGGGGCGATCACCGGACAGTATATTGACGCGAGCAACGTGCATTACGGCTTTCTGCGGAACCCGTAAGCCCGCTCTGGGGTAAACAGGCATCACCAGTTGACGGTTAATTCTGCGACATCGGGACGCAGGAAACCTGCATGTCCGGTTGGAGGAGGGGAGAGGGGTGTCGTATCACTGCCCCTCCCACTCTACAACTGGGTGGCGTCGCCCATGCTCGCCGACTCTTTGGGTAGTGTCTTCTTGATGCTCGCGCTTCGGGGCTCGAGATCCAGTCCCGCGACAAGGTTCTTGGCCATGAAGAAGTAAATGTCCACGAGTTGCAACAGTTTTGCTAACTGTTGACAAATCGCCATTGCACAAGTAATCCGGCTGGGGCAAGTTGGGAGTCGGTTATCGTCTGAACTTTACGCCGTCGTCAGGCGCCCCAGCCGCCAACTCGGCGATGTGGCCATCGCCAACAGCAGAACAGCTCCGCCAAACAGCAAGGTGTCGAAGACGTAATTCACCCCCACCAGAATCTCCTTGTCGCCTCGCGCCATCGCCAGAATCGGGACGTAGAGAAACAGCGTCACCAGCACGATCTCAAGTCCCGCCAAAACCGCAGCATCCCGCGTACGCCGGTTGATCAGGATGGCGACGCCCGCGATCAGCAGAACCGTTCCCGTGAGGTATGCCCACAGGTGCGGAAGAGGCACCCAGGCGGGAATCATCTTATCCAGTGGCACAACGGGCACGAAGCCGGGATGCAGGAAGTGCTCGACGCCGAAGACAATCATCGCCACACCGAGGAAGATCCTGGCGACGGCGATCGCCGCATTGTCGCGGCCCGGAGACGAACGTGGACTCATCGCTCCGGCAAGGGCCAAAGCGCCGCTTCCGAAGCTGAGATCCCGAAAGGCTATCGCCCAAGAGATGCGGTCGCGAGGATTCGCCACAACGCCCGGAATGTGCATCATCGCTACGAAGAGAAAAAACATCAGGGCTGTCAATGCGCCCGTCAGACGCAGATATCTCTTTAAGCTGAGACTCAGCCCCGCGGCGATCAACGCTACTCCCACAAAGTAGGCCCAGAACAGGTGCGCCGGCACCCAGGCCGGAATCAGCTGTGCGATGTCGCTGGCGTCGGTGAGATGTTCGGCGCCAAAGGCGGCGAGGGGAGCCGCAAAGAAGACGCAAGCCAGGGCCGTCAGTTTGTCCAGCCCATGCGCGGCGGCCACCTCCTTTCTGGCGACGATTCCGCCCAGGGCCAGGCAGACCAATCCGGCCACGCCCGTCCCAAGAACAACAGGTGATGCCATCCCCACTCCTTGTCGACGGAAAGTTGGCAGCTTCCAGAACCGAACCCAGCTTCGGCTTATAGACGGCGAGGTGCACAGAATCGTTATCGACATCTTGCTGTCTTGTGACCAACTGCAGTTTGCAGCGGGAATGACGCGCCATAAAGATCGATTGCCAGTTTTGCGGGGCTCGGGAGCGATTCGGCCTGGTTCGAGATTTGGGAAGAGTGGATCGCCGGGCGTACCCATAGGAACTGCTGGGCAAAATGGAAATGCCGCATCGTAATACGCGCCTACCCCCCAAGTTGACAAGCGTAGACCATGTTAGCACAATATGTGTGGCTGACATATATGCAGGTCCTACCGCTCAATCAGGAATTGAAGAAGGGCAGCGCCGAGCTTCTCATCCTTTCCATTCTGGAAGCCCGGCCCCGCCACGGATACGAAATCAGCAAGCAGATTGAAGAGCGCTCGGAGGGCGTCCTCCGCTACCACGTGGCGACTTTTTATCCGCTGCTGTATCGCATGGAGAAACGCGGCCTGCTCAAGGGGCGTTGGGTGGAGAAGCCCAACCAGCGCCGCCGCCGCTACTACCGCATCACGCGCGCGGGCCGATCGCTGTTGAAGCAGCAGCGCAGCGTCTGGAAGGAGTTTGCGGCGGCGATGAATCAGGTGACGGAGGCGGAAAATGCCTGACTGGCGCCAGCATGTGGATTGAAGTACGTGGATCTGCGACGGGAGTTTGAGCCGATCGTGTACCTGCCCGACTCGCAGACACCGAATTCTGAAATGGAAAGCGACGCCTACATGATGGTGCGCAGCGAACAGCCGCCCGAGGTTCTGGTGCCGGAGATTCGCAGCCGGCTGCTGAAGGTGAATCCCGACCTGGTCTTGAAGTTCACCCAGTTGAAAGACGACATCGTCAATAGTCTGGTGGCGGAACGCCTGATGGCCATGCTGGCAGGCTTCTTTGGCGTACTGGCTATTGTGCTGGCCGTGATTGGTCTTTACGGCGTTATCGCTTATATGGTGACGCGGCGGACCAATGAAATCGGGATCCGCATGGCGCTGGGTGCGGATCGCCGCCGCATTCTCATGCTGATCATGAGAGAAGTAGCTGCGATTTGCGCTATTGGGTTGCTTGTAGGACTTGGCCTGGCGCTGGCGGCTGCGCCTGCGGTACGGTCACTGCTGTTCGGCCTGCGACCCACTGACCCGTCCACCTTGGCCGTGGCCATCGTAGGTGTCATCCTCTTCACCGTCCTGGCCAGCTTGCTGCCTGCCCTGCGGGCGGCGCAATTGGACCCGATGGCCGCTCTGCACGACGAATGAGGCTCCGCCTGTTTGCCGTCATTAACAGTTGTAGTGGCCCGCAACGGCTCGTCGGCGCCGTTCGCTCGGTCACGGCTGTCTCTGGGTCATTCCATGCTCACGATATGTGTCCAGTTAGGCATGGGCCAGACTTGGGACACTACGATTGTTCACGGTCCCACCCTCTCGCACAAAAACGGCGAGAAGGGTGGGTACCCGTATCTTTCGCTGCAATCGCAGGGTAGCTGGGTTAATTGCTCTGGAGCTCATACGCTCCCATGTCGCAGCGGTTGGATCCCCTGCCGGGACGGGGATAGCCGCGTTGATCGGTGGTGAGGAGTTGACCACTAGCGTCAGTGCAGCCGTTGGGATTGCCCGCATTAATTGCGGGGCTTCCTGGGTTTTCAGCCATGGTCCATGTCGGTCCCCCGTTATTGTGCATATATGCGAGCATGGGGTCGGTGTTGATTAAGTCGCCCGTGCTGTGGAAACTGCAGGTGTCATCGCTGCTCAGATTGTAGCCATTTGAAGTCACAGCGCCGGAGCAATTCGGTCCACTCGTGGGTGAGCCGACGATGCTGTTCTTGAAGGCCGCCGTTGGGCCAGTGTTGTAGAAGTTGGCGCCAACGAATCCGCTATTCAATCCGAAGCTGCCGTTGCTGATCGTCGGCGTGCGGCTGGTGTTGTAGATGCCGCCGCCGTTGCTTGCGCTATTGCCATAGATGGTGCTGTTGACGATGGTCGCCGTGCCGCCTAAGCCCGCGTCGCCGATGCCGCCGCCGTTGCTTGCGCTATTCGACCATATGGCGCTGTTACTGATCGTCAGCGTGCCAGCGCCGTAGATGCCGCCGCCGTTGCCTCCGCTATTCCCAGAGACGGTGCTGTTGTTGATCGTCAGCGCGCCTGGGCCGCCGTAGATACCGCCGCCGTTGCTTCCGCTGTTATAGAGAACGTTGCTGTTGTTGATCGTCAGCGTGCCAGTGTTGTAGATGCCGCCGCCGTCGATTCCAGCATTCCCGACGATGCTGCTGTTGAAGAGCGTCAGCGTCCCAGCGTTGTTGACGCCAGCGCCGTTGCCGTTAAAAAAGCCATTTTGGATGGTCAGGTTGGAAAGAGTGACTTGGGCACCGCTGTTGGAAATTACAAGCACCTGGTTGCGCGCTTGGCCATCGATGACAATTGGTCGCGAGGTGCTGCTACCGTAACCGATCACATTCAGGCTAAAGCTGATGGTGAGAATTCGGGATAGGTCGCACTAGCTACAAAGATTGAATCGCCCGAAGAAGCGAGCGTGATGGCGTGCCCAATGGTCCCGCAGGAGTGCTGGAATGACCTGCAGTCGTTGCTGTCACTGCCGTGCACGCCATCAACATACCAATTGCTGCTGGCAAAGGCCTTCGGAACGATGGCCAGAAACAGAACCAGAAGGGTACTAAGCATAAGTTTGTACTTCAATTTGTTTCCACCTTTTCATCTTTAGTGTCTTGTTAATCTAAAAGGTTTGGGGGCCCGGTAGGATTTGAGAGGCTAGCGATGTAACGGTATAGAAGTCTTCGGGTTCATGTCTGGTCAAGGTAGCTCAGGTCGGCTAGGCGGGCGGCGGTAGCGGATCGGGCCGCCATTGTGGCACGCGCCCCCTCGGGAGAGAGTCCTCTTCTTAAGCTTTTGATGAATCGCCTTATCACCAGTGATCGAGCGGGAGCGTTCCGTTTCAAAATGGCTTATGAAATGGCGCGTCATCGACGATTGACAGCTATCGGACAATCGCGAACTATGGATCGGACTTGCCCAAAGCACGGAACCAGTGCTTGATGTGTATAGAAGGTGAGATGCATGGCGAAGTTAATCTACTCAATGTGCACGTCACTCGACGGTTACACACAAGACGAGCACGGCCGCTTTGGCTGGAGCGCACCCGACGAAGAGACGCACACCTACATCGGTGAGCTGATGTCGTCATTCGGCACCTTCCTCTACGGACGAAGGATGTACCAGACGATGGTGTACTGGGAGACCGCGGACCAGGTTCGCGATCAACCGCGCTTCGTGCTCGAGTTTGCCAGGCAGTGGCAGGCGACGGAGAAGATCGTCTACTCGAGGACCCTCGCCGAGCCGCGCAGCGCACGGACAAGAATTGAGCGCGAATTCGATCCCGACGCGATCCGTAAGTAACCCTGCTGCTGCGGTCGTTTCGGGACAACTTATTGCAATCGGCTCCCTTGAAAAAAGACTGCAAGCTGTTGAAAGCAGCGCACCTCGTGATGCGCTGCTCGTAGGCAAAACTGGATTCTGGTCTACTTCGCGTCGACCATTGGTATCTGCGATGCCAGCTGGAGCTGGATCATGAGGTCGATGCGGTGGTCGATCTGGCAGAACAGCGCCGTCTTCTTCGCCGAGATGACCTTCTCGAAGATCGGAACATACTTCATGCGCAGCGTGATCACCTTCTGCTCGTTGGCCGCTTCGCGCTTGATGTAGTCTTGCGCCTGCGCGTCGGTCATCGTCGCGTAGTTCTTGGCATAGTCTTGGATCAGCGCCCAGCGCTCGTTGCCGTTCTGGCTGGCTTCTTTACGGTACTGGTCATAGAGCGGCCAGAACTTGGTGGCCTCGTCGGGAGTGAGCGGCATGTTGGCGGCAGTAATCTGCTTGCGCTGCGCCTGAATATTCTGGCGGAGCATCTGGATCTCCTGATCGCTGGCGGCATTGGGCTGAGCGCCGGCGCCGGGGACGTTCTGCGCAGAATCCTGGGCACAAACCGGCACGGTCGCAAGCAACATCGCGCTGACCACGATAAAGAGAACTGCAAAATTCTTCTTCGACATTTTTGCCTCCTGGTTCCATTGACTTGGTACAACGCGGATTCGTACTGGCGATGGGTGGCCGTGCCAGACACCCATCCCGACGCACGCAGATGGGAAGCCGACTCCGCTGTAGGTGATCCAGCAGGATTATATCGGAAGCATGCTTCAGAGTTGCGTTGCCGGGCGCGCGCAAATCCGCGTGGGACGGAAAGCGGTCGCGTTGCAGCCGCTCCTGTTCCGACAACGCCTCTTATCCCAGCTACACCTCTGCGCGATAATGGCGTGGACTGCGATAGCAGGTCCTGGGAAGGCATGAATACCTCCGTAAAGTTGATTTTCTTGTGCGGCAAGATGGCGGCGGGTAAGTCCACTCTCGCAAGGGATTTGGCCCGACGAGAAAATGCCATCCTCCTCGTGCAGGACGAGTTTCGTCTGGAGGATCGCTCCCTGGGTCGAGTCAACGGCGCTGGTGTCGCTGGGAGCGCCGGCTCTCGCCCGCGGGCAATGCTTCTCGCCCGTTCGTCTGGTACCAGACCGATGGGAGTCTTGCCGCCTACACCCCCGGAACACAAGCAATTACTTGACCTGGGCGGAAGGCTTCGGATATAAATTGGCAGTACGCTTGCCAAGATAATGCGATTGGTTTCTGGATAGTAGAGGCGCCCTTTTGAGGTTCCTGGCAAATCGCGGCAGCCTTCGACGTTTCTGCGTCATTTCTCTCTGCCTGCTGATTTTCTTCTTTGCCTTCCACGCGAAAGTTGAACGGTACGGACATCTTCAGAATAATGTCCACCCCAGCCATACCTCCAAGTTGTGGCTTGACGCCAGCGCCTCGAAAGCTTTTCATCCCCCAATCGTCATTCGATGGTTTGCCGCGGCCATCACGTTTTGTCTCCTGCTTCGCGGCGAACCGCTGGTGCAGCGAGTTTTCGGCTCGCTGGTTTCTCATAACTTAACGCTGGCCTATCAAAGCCTCTTCCTCCGGCCTCCTCCCGCCTTCTCCTTCTAGTTCTTAGCCCGGATCGTTCTTTGCACCGCACCAGCGGGATACTCCGCCAATTTTCGTGCGGATAACAAGCACAGCCGACGCCGGGCTTGCGTCAACCTCAATCTGAATGGAACTAGGGAGGAATGAAGTGCGAATCGCAATCGCTTCGGATGAACCAGGACAGGAAGCAAAAGAAAGGCTTGCCGCGAGACTCATCTCGAATGGCCACGACGTGGCCGACGCGGCACAAATCGTGCAAGGCCGCTGCCGTCCCGACTATGCGGAACAAGTCGCGCTGGCGGTCCTGCGCCACGACGTCGAACGTGGCATCATTGTCAGCAGCCGCGGCGTGGGCGCCGCCGTCGCTGCCAACCGCGTGCCGGGAGTTCGCGCCGCTCTTTGTAGCGACGCCTACTCTGCCCACCTCGGCGCAAAAAGCGAGGGCATGAACGTTCTCGTGCTGGCATTGCACTCGTTACAGGAAGAGCAAACCCAGGGCGTAGTGGATGCCTACCTCGGCGCTGCCCTCGCGGCGGTTGAGGTGGTCGGCGGCTTGCCGCCCCGCCGCCTGCAACGGGTGTTCTCCCACATCAAGGAAAACATCGCGCAGGATCTTGGCGTCGCGGAGCTGGCCCAGGTGGTGGGGATGAGCCAGTACTACTTCTCCAAGCTGTTCAAGATGAGCACGGGAACCACGCCGCATCAGTACGTCATGCGGCAGCGAGTGGAGCGCGCTCAGGAGTATCTGCGCGAGACCCGGACACCGCTGGCCGAGGTTGCAACGCAGGTTGGCTTCGAAACCCAGAGCCACTTTACCAGCGTCTTCCGCCGCTTGGTCGGCGCTACTCCGAAGCACTACCGCGAGATGCACCAGGCGATCCCGCACGGAGTCACGGAACTGCCTGAGGCTGAGGTTATCGACGAGCAGAAGACCGTAACCGCAGCCTAGAACCACAAACCATCCACTGTCACAATGAGGCGCGATCTTTCAGGTCGCGCCTTGAAAGATTCTGTCCGTCGAGTGATGTTTGCTGCAGACAGGTGGCGCCTGCATCGAAACAACGCGACCCATCTCAGAGCAACCACCCTCCCTCAAGCCGGCTCCGGTAACAGTTAATGGACAGCCTCTTGACATTCTGGCTTAATCACAGAGCTCTGTGACGTAGTACAATTTCCCCTGCTCATGCGCCGTACGCTCGCCAGTCTGTTGCTGCTGTTCTCGATGGCAGGCCTTGCTCTGCCATTTGTGCAGGCGCAGCACACCGCCCCCGCATGTTGCCTCCGCGGCGGACAACACCACTGCAACGCGCCTCTGCCGGGCGATGGTTTCCACGCCCATGCGGCCCCCTGTCCCTACCTGCATTTCACCGCACTCACATCGCACTCGCTGTCTCTGCTGAATGTTCCGCTTCACGCGTTCATCCTCGGCGCGACCTGGCACGACTCCCTTCCCTTCCACTCGCCCGACATTACCCGGCATGTCGCCGGCAATGCGTACAAGCGCGGACCTCCGCCCGCCTAAGCACCCAACTCCCAACGCACGTTCCTGAAGTTGAGTTCGCCTGCTCGCGACACATTCTGTTCTTTGCGGTCGGAGCAATATTCCATCGCTCGAAGTCCGGCGCAGCTGCCCCGGACCGACGGCACGCAAAGCACCGGAGAATGGAATGCTTCGAAGGTTGAAGAGTCGCCTCTCGTCGGGAAGCGCTCTGCTCGTCATCCTCATTACTACGTTTCTCGTACCTCGACCCGCTGGGGCGACGGTCTTCGGCAACGTGCGCGGCGTGGTGCACGATCCACAGCACCATCCCATTGCCGACGCGCAAGCCACGCTTCAGGCGCGCGGCTCGGACTACAAGCTCACCGCCAAGACCAACCCGGATGGCGAGTTTTATTTCGACGCCGTACCGCTCGGTGACTACTCGATCACAGTCGATGCCTCAGGCTTCGCGACGCAATCGCAAACCCTCACCGTAGTCTCGGGATCGGCGCCGGTGCTGCACTACCAGCTTGCGATCGCCAGCGCCAAGGAGGAGGTCACCGTCACCGCTGCTCCCGAAGATCTGAACCCCGACTCGCCTCGCCGTGACATCCTCATCTCGTCGAAAGAGATCAATGAGTACGCCGGCGTCGATTCCAGCAACAGCTTCAAGATGATCACCGACTTCGTGCCCGGCTCCTACATGGTGCACGACCAGCTGCACGTCCGCGGCGGACATCAAGTCACCTGGGCGATCGACGGTGTGCCCATCCCCAACACCAACATCGCCTCTAACGTCGGGCCGCAGTTCAATCCCAAAGACGTCTCCTACTTGCAGGCTGAGACTGGCAGCTATGCCGCCGAGTACGGCGAGCGCACCTACGGCGTCTTCAATGTCGCACCCAACAGCGGCTTCGATCGCAATCGTGAGGCCGAATTGATCGCCGGCTACGGCAATTACAACCAGACTGACGACTGGCTCAGCTTCGGCGATCACACCTCCAAGTTTGCCTACTACGTCAGCGGCAGCGGCAACAGCACCGAGTGGGGCTTGGAGCCGCCTACGCCGGTCAACCTGCACAACCAGGCGCAGGGCGGCGGCGCCTTCACTTCCCTGCTCTACAATCCCAACTCTAAGGATCAGCTACGCTTCGATGCCGGCCTCCGTCTCGATTACTTTCAGGTGCCGAACACTCCCGAGCAGCAGGCCCAGGACACCACCGATCGCGAGCGCGAGCAGGATATCTTCAGCACCTTCACCTGGGCTCACACCTACAATCCGGGGCTGATGCTCATCGTCTCGCCCTTCTATCACTTCAATCGCGCCGCGTATGAGGGCGGTCCCACCGACGTTCCCATCGCCACCGACAATCGCGGCTCCAATTACGAAGGCGGCCAGATCACGCTGGCGGGCATCAACAAGCGCAACAACGCCCGCGCCGGCGTTTATTTCTTTGCCCAGCAGGACAACTCATTCTTCTCGGTGATTGCCAACGACGGCTCGGGCCAGCAGTTCAGCCAGCGCGTCTATCCCGGCGGAAATCTGGAAGCTCTGTTTCTCGAAGATCAATTCAAAGCGGCGTCATGGTTGACGCTGACGGGCGGCATCCGGCTCACGCACTTCTCCGGCGACATCAACGAGAACGCCGCCGACCCGCGCCTTGGCGTTGCCATCCAGATTCCGAAACTCAACTGGGTCTTGCGCGCAGCTTACTCGTACTTCTACCAGCCGCCACCGCTCGATACGGTTTCCGGTCCGCTGCTTCAGTTCGCCGCCATGCAGGGCTTCGGCTTCCTGCCGCTCGAGGGCGAGCGCGACATTCAGCAGGAGTACGGCGTCACCATCCCGCTCAAGGGCTGGGTGCTGAGCGAAACCTATTTCCACACCGGCGCGCAGAATTTCTTCGACCATGATGCGCTGGGCAACTCGAACATCTTTCTGCCGCTCACCATTCAAGGCGCCCGCATCGCAGGATTCGAAACCACGCTGCGCTCGCCCCTGCTCGCCCACCGCTTTCACGCGCACATCGCCTACTCCAACCAGACGGCGCAAGGCGCAGGCGCCGTGACCGGCGGACTCACCGACTTCTCTCCTCCGGCGCAGGGCCTCTTCTTCCTCGATCACGATCAGCGCAACACGCTCTCGGCTGGCATGGCAGGTAATCTGCCGTGGCGCAGCTTCGCCGGGCTGGAGTTCAACTACGGCTCCGGCTTCCTCAACGGCGACGGCCCCAGCCACCTGCCCGCGTATTACAGCTTCGATCTGTCGCTGGGACACAATTTCGGCGAGAGTTTCACAGTGCGGCTGGTCAGCACCAATATCACCAACAATCGCTATCAGCTCGACAACAGCAACACCTTCGGCGGCACGCACTGGGCCGACCCGCGCCTCATCGGCGTGCAGGTGCGGTACAAGTTTCACTATTGATCGGAGAAATCTTTTTGTGGAGGACAAACCGCGGGAATGACCGATCAAACTAGCCGCAACGCGACTCGCATTCCTGCGTTGCGGCTCCGAAAAACTCGGGTTTGGGATGCTTTGTATCAGGGCACGACTTCAGTCGTGCCGACAAGCTGTTTATCTTATTATTCCGAGCGGGCTTCAGCCCGCGAGGAATCTGCTTCTTCGACGTTTTCAGCAGCCTGTAATGCCGTGCCCTTCCCCCGTTCTGGCGGACATTACTTTTGCAGCATCAAATAGCCGCTGCGGGACTTCGCCGTCACAGGTCGGAGCCTCCCGGGTCGAACCGGCGGCGCTCCCTACAACTGCTGCGCCAAATACGCCCCGATACCCATATCCTTGATCGCCTGCAACTGCGCTTCGAGATAGTCGGCATGCCTCTCCTCGTCGCCGATCATGCGCTCGAACAGCGCCTTCGAACCATCGTCGCCGGCTTCCGAGCACAACTTCACCGCCGCATTGTATTGCCGCGACGCGTCCACCTCGTCCTTGAGGTTGATCTCCATCTGCTGCTGGACGTTGCTGCCCAGTTGCGGCTTCAGTCCGACATCGACCGTCGGCGTGCTGTCCAGAAAGATGATGCGCTCGATAAGTCCTTCCGCGTGCCTCATCTCTTCCATCGCGCGACCCTTGGTGAGGTCGCCCAGCCGCTTGTATCCCCAGTTCTGGCACCTCTCCGACTGCGTCATGTACTGCACAATCGCGGTCAGCTCCGAACTGAGCGCCGCATTCAACTCTGCGATAACCTTTGCGTCTCCCTGCATTCGTCCAACCTCCACTCTCCATCTTGCCGTTCTTGCGGGCGAGGAGGATGTGACCTGGAGCACAGCAATACGTTCGTGTGGACGACCAGCGGGTGCGGGTGCCCCATTCAAGGCCCTCTTTTGGCCTTGAGT
>JBARGS010000364.1:0-16961 GCA_049798495.1 Candidatus Korobacteraceae bacterium
CGGTTTGATCCGGAGCATCTTGGAAAACGGCGGTCTCACGATCCCGCCTGAATGTCGGTCGCCTTGCCGTTGGTAAAGGTGATTCGCACCGGATGGCCGTTGTTAGGAAAGTCCACGATCCGGGGATTCGACGCGCCGGTTCCCTCAGGACTTCCCATTCCAATGGCAAAGAAGGCCTGCAACTCGTTCATGCCCGGTTTCACCTGGTGGTTGTCGATTGCTTTCCACAGATCAGCCGGCCAGTGCTTGTAAAGCTGGTGCGGATCCTCGATGAACAGAATGTCGTCGGAGTAGATCTTGTAATCGCCGTTATCGTCGATTCCGATAGGGAAGGCGTAACGCTTGCTGTCTTTTTCGAAGACCGCCATCACCTGCTTCTGCGTAGCGGAACCCGACGTGCGGTCCAACACGACATCTTTGATCTGAAGTTTCTCGATTGGCCCCAGGGTTCCGGCGGCGCGATCGAAGTCGCTGTGGCCGTTGTATGGGTAGTAGGTGAAGCGGTATCCATCGCGCACCCAGACGGGCTGCTTGGTTAATTCCTTCGCATCCTTGAGATCCTGAGGATGTAGCTTCTTGGGCGTGACGTAGTAGTCGGGATCGAGTGCGACCTCGGGTTTCTGAGCAACCGCCAAGCCGGTGCGGCGTTCCCGCATGGTGAGATAAAAATTGATGCCTGCCGCCACGATGGCGATGAGCAACACAACCTGGATAATCTTGCTGGTCTTCGACATTGGCAAAAGGGAAAAGAGATTAGATGAATTCGATATGCGTGCGGATAGCTGATGATATGGCGATTTATCGCCAGCTACGGTGCCGGAATGCGCGGGCATCGAGGTAGGACGATAACATCACCGTCGCAAAAAGACCGATTGCCAGCACTCCGGAGTAATCCCAGTCCCAAAAGCGTGGAAAGAGAAAGCTCGCGAATCCCGAACCCCATAGCACGCAAGCAAGAAACGCCGTCCTCGTTGAGGCTGGCGCTCCGGTTCGTTTCATGAATCGCAGCTTATAAATCTCCCCTAGCATGACGTTCCGATGACGTGCGTTAAATATGCAGTAGGACGCGTCGAGAGCCATCGCAAGGCACAGCCACTTCCCCCAGCTTAAAGCCGAGCCGCTTACGGCGGCGATGAGAGAGAAACCAACCATAACCGCTGATAAATATACCCCGTTTCGCAAGCGTCCAACGGTGAGGGCGATAACAGGCGGCAGTGTCATCAGTAATCCGAATCATAAGGATGCAGCACCGTGTCTGCGACGGCCGGGTCGAGGAACGACCAGCGCGGTGATCGACCGTCTAGCGATGCGTCCCGACCGGATACGAGATCACCTCACCCTGCACCAGGTGGTGCGCTAGTTTGCGTAGCGCACTACCCCCTGCGAGCCTCGCTTGTGGTACCTGCGGCCGGGCGTTAGAATCGCGAACTCTGAAAGGAATGCCATGCCTCCCACGCTTGCGAACGGCAAGATTTGCTATCTCGAGATGCCAGCCACGGACATTGCCGTTTCACGCCGGTTTTACCAACAGGTTTTTGGCTGGAAGGTACGCACACGCGGTGATGGCAGCCTCGCTTTTGACGACACGACGGGAGAAGTAAGCGGCACTTGGGTAGTTGGACGGCCGCCGTCCTTGACGCCGGGCATTTGGTCTTACATCATGGTGGACAGTGTGGAAGCCACGGTTGACGCCATCGTCGCCAAGGGCGGCGAGATCGTGCAGCCCATCGGCGCGGATGCACCAGAGATTACCGCGAGGTTTTGCGACCCTGGAGGCAACGTCCTCGGCCTCTACCAGCAACCCGCTTGCTGAGGACCTTGCGCGAGGCCCCTCAGCGTACGGCGGACTTTTCCGGTTTATGTAGTCGATAAACCGCAAGCGGAGGTGGTTCATGCAACGCCGGGCTTTCCTTAAGGGTGCAGCAGTGGTGACCGTCGTCGTAGCGGGCGGGGGCGTCTGGCGGGCGCATGAACAAGGTGTCTTCAGCGTCGGTCAAGGGCCGGCTTACCAACCATGGCACGACTGGCGCAACCCAAACGACCCTCGGCTGGCGCTGGTGAGCGCCGCGATTCTTGCCGCCAGTCCGCATAATACCCAGCCCTGGTTGTTCAGGGTCAGCGATTCCTCCATTGAGTTGTACATCGACACGCAGAGGAATGTCGGAGCCCTCGACCCTTATCTGCGGGAAGAACATATTGGCATGGGGTGCGCTCTGGAGAATCTCATGCTGGCGGCGCCTGCCAACGGCTACACCGCCGCTGTGACGCTTCTTCCGGGAAAACTCGAACCGATTCCGGATAATCCGAAACCCCAGCTTGTAGCACGTGTGGATCTGCTACCAGCAAGCCGTGAGGAAGGAGAACTTTATACCGCTATTCCTCGCCGCCACACCAACCGCAGTGCTTACGATCCGCACAAGCCGGTACCGCAGGATTTCATGGACGCGCTTGCCCGCCTTGCGGATGACGAAACGGAAGTGAAGCTATTTCTATTCCCCGCGGAAGCTGATCGAAGGAAGATCACCAGGATTAGTTCCGACGCCAGCCGGGAAATCTACTCTGATCCAGAGGTCCAGGCCGGCAGCGAGCGGTGGGTTCGCACGCAGTGGAGTGCAGTGCAGCAGTTTCGCGATGGCCTGACCATCGATGCCTTCGGACTGCCTCCCATTGCTACGGCATGCGCCAAGATGATGCCCCAGTGGATGCTGGCATGGGTTGCTTCTCACAGCCAACAGAATGGCTATTCGGACTTAATGCTGAGTGCGCCCTTGATTGGCTTTATCGCCGTGCGAGATCGATATGAGCGGGAGCAGTGTTTGCGGGCTGGCCGAATCTGGCAGCGGGCGCATCTGATGGCAACCGTCCGTGGCATTGCCGCGCGACCAAGCAATGAAGCTGTGGAAATGATAGACCACGAGAAGGCGCTAGGCCGACCGCCGTCTCGCGTTGCCTCGCTCAACGAGATTACCGGCGATCCCACCTGGCAGCCGACTTTTGTTTTCTACATGGGCCACCCCAAATGGCCTGCTAGCGCCAGCCCGCGGCGGCCCGTCCAAGCCGTCTTGCTCTGAGTAACGACGACCTGCGGGCGAGTGGAATCGATCAGGTCGTCAGCAGCTACTTCTGCTCGGCTCCGGTCATCATCGTCAACAACATCACAACGTCGGTCCGTGCATAAACCGCGTGCGGAAGATTGGCTTCCATGAAGACCCAGGAGCCGGCGGAGAGCTCTTTCTCTTCGCCGTCGAGGGTGACACGAGCGTCGCCTTGAACGATCTGGATCATGGCGGGCACAGCCGCAGTGTGCTGGGATAGCTCCTGGCCGCCGGCGAAGCCGAAGAGCACGACCTTGACGCGACTATCCTGGCGCAGCGTGCGGCTGAGCGTTCCGTCCTTGGGGATTTCGATTTCCTTCGGCAGATTCTGGACGACGGAGTAATTAGGCACAAGTGGGCTCCCTTCGCGACTACTAGTTTACGCTGAACATCCTAACCGCTAAGGCGGGCTTCGCTAAGCAGTAGCGAGAGAGGGTTCAAGGCGACGTAAAATCCGCGGGGAAGCGATCCGGCTTGCCGCGGACTTTTCTCCACACCTGGGGGAAGAATTCGCTGAAGGCATTGGAGAGGGCCCGCGCCCCGAAGCCCTCAGCCGAGCGAATGAGAGCATGCTGCGCATCGGCCTCGCTTTGGACGCGCCAGGTATTGGACAGGAAGTTATTGCCGAAGGTGGCGGCAAATCGGGCATAGGCCGGGTGGCGCTCGCCATCGCGCTGATAAGCGCGAAACGTGAGATCGACGATGTTCTTGACGCGCGTGCCAAAGGGTGCATGGACTGTGTGGAAATAACGGGGGTCTTCGCCCCAAGCCGCTCCTAACCCGGCTTCGATGGCATTGCCGGTCGAGACGCCGGTCAGGCGCATGCCGTAGCGCTGTCCGAATCCGACCCAGTGGGTACCGTATTCGGAAGGACGGTTGGTGGCCGTTCCGTATCCTGCTGAAAACAAACCGGCGACCAGGCTCCTTGGCCCAACGGTGGAACGAACAAACCATCCCAGCCGGCCTTCCGCGGTGATCGGATGGTAGTCGGCGGGAGTTTTGGGCACTACGTGAATGTAGTGTTCCAGGTTGTACAAATCCCGGTGCTCGATTGGATCTGTCGCACCCTGACCGGTTTGAGCGAACGAAGGCGCAGACAGCAACAGCAACGCGCACACACACAACAAGGACTGCCGCAGGAAGGCAGGGACCTGTCCCAAGGTCTTGTTCACGTTCTCTCCTGGACGAGGCTATGATTCCGACATCGCAAAGGTTCTAGCAGCATAGATGCATTTCTGTTACCCCGCAGCAGAAATTTGCCGCAGATTGGTGCGACCGGCCGGCAGATCAAGACACGCTCAATGGCCCCCGGGGGTGTTTCCACAGGCGAGTACTCGGAGATCCCACTTCGGCGATGACAGGCACTTCCATGGCATAATCCTGCCGCATCTGGTAACGACCTTCCCTGATACCGCAACAGTCTGCACTTGTTTTTGACATCGTCAACGCTAAGTTCGTGAAGACATTAGGCAAGGATTGGCACGCAAAGTGCGACTATTGAGTTTGCATTTCGGGTATTTAAGCACAGAACTCCGGAGGAAGTATGCGACTGAAACCCCTGCTGGTCGTCCTCGCTCTCTGCTTACTGGTTAGCGCGCCGACCTTCGCTCAGAATCTTGTCTCCAATGGTAGTTTCGAAACCGGTGATTTTACCAGTTGGGGCACAACCGGCAATTTCGAGTTCTCAACGGTCACAAGCGGTGCCTTCTACGTCTATACCGGCGCTGAGGATGGGAATTTTTACGGTACCTTCGGTCCCGTCGGCAGCCTCGGTGGAATAACCCAGTCACTGACAACAACCGCGGGCACGGGCTACAATTTCAGCTTCTGGCTGAACGCGGTTGGGGACGACCCCAGCGCCTTCCAGGCTCTCTGGGACGGTTCTCCAGTCCTGGCGATGTCGGACCCCACCACCGGGGGCGTCTGGACCCAGTACTCCTTCCACGAGACCGGAACCGGTCACGACACCATCGAGTTCGATTTCCAGGACGATCCTGCTTATATCGCCTTGGATAACGTTGTGGTTTCGTCATCGGCAACCAGCACCAGCACCGGAACCACGCCTGAGCCGAGCAGCTTTATTCTGCTGGGAACCGGTGTGTTGGCTCTAGGTGGATTCGTGCGCCGCAAGTTCCGCGCCTAAGGGCGGAAACACTCGAAGAAGAATCGCTTACCTGCAGAGGCACCCATCGGGTGCCTCGCTTTTTTCCCCTAATGATGATCCTATGGGCCCGGCGAGAACTCTTGTTTTCCCGCTCAGGTCGCGATTGCCTGACCATATTGGTGCCAGGACTATAAAATTCATCGGTAGTGTCTGAATTCACCCAACGCGAATCTGCGTCGCCTCCACGCAATCCGCAGTTTCGTGATGCCGAAGCAGCGGCGCGCAATCTCGCTCATATCCGCGAACTGGTGCCGGCAGGAGTCTACGACTCATTTCTTTCTCTGCTCCTGGCTTCGCCGAATCCTGACTCTGGAGTCAATCAATTCGAACGGCTGGCGGAATCGACCTCGCCGGAGTTGCTGGGCCTGTTGGACAAGCATCCCTCGCTCGTTCATTACGCAGTCGTAGTCTTCGGATACAGCTCATGGCTGGGCGAGACTCTTATCCACAATCCCGATCTGTTCCATGGGTTCCTGCGCGAGCGCGCTCTCGATCGCACGCATTCCCGGGAGGAACTTGAGGAAAGCTTTGCCCGCATGCGGTCGCGCTCCTTCGAGACCGACAGCGCCGCGCTGCTGGCGCGTTTCAAGCGCCGCGAGTACATCCGCATCATGCTTCGTGATGTCCTGGGAATCGCCACCCTGGCGGAGACGACAGCGGAAATCTCCGCCCTGGCCGATGTGCTGATCGAAGAAGCGCTGCAGGAAGCGGAGACCCAACTTCAGCATCGCTTTGGCACACCGCAACGCCTGGACGCGCAAGGCCGGGTCCTCGACTCGCGCTTTACCGTGCTCTCGCTGGGTAAGCTGGGCGGAAACGAGCTGAACTACAGCTCTGATATCGATTTGCTGTATCTGTACGACGGAGGCACGGAGCCGCCAGGGGCCGAAATTTCCAACCGGGAATATTTCATTCGCCTGGCGCAGCAGACTACCGAAGTGCTGTCGCGGCACACGCCCGAGGGGCCGGTATTCCGCATCGACCTGCGGCTACGGCCACAAGGAGGCGAGGGCGAGCCGGCAGTCCCGCTGCCGCATGCCATCCATTACTACTCTCGGATGGCGCACGACTGGGAGTTGCAGGCGATGATCAAGGCTCGGCACTCGGCGGGCGACGTTGGGCTGGCCCGCGAATTTGTACGCGCGGTGCAGCCCTACGTTTATCGTCCGGAGTTGAACTTCGTTGCCATCAAGACCGCGCTGGAAACTCGGGAGAAGATCGGCAGCCATCGCCGGCGCAATTTGCTGAAAGAGGTGGCCCACACGGGTATCGACGTGAAACTTGATCGCGGGGGCATTCGCGACATCGAGTTTCTCGTGCAATGCCTGCAACGGGTTTACGGCGGAGGTGAACCATGGTTGCGCTCGCGAGGCACACTCTTCGCGTTACAGAAGCTGCATGACAAAGAGCACGTCAGCGGCAAGGACTTCCACAATCTGACCAACGCCTACGAGTTCCTGCGCAATCTGGAGCACCGCCTGCAACTGCGGCAGGGACAGCAGACGCATCGGCTGCCCACGTCACAGCTGGAGCTGTCGTCGCTGGCGCGCAGTCTGTGGCGCGAAGGAACCGTCCCTCCCGGCCCTGAGGAGTTTCTGTCGCACGTGCAGCGGCGCATGGCAGCGGTAGCCGAAATCTATCAGCGGGTCATCTACCACGAGCAAAGTCAGGGCCAGAGCTCGGCGGAATTTCAGCTCCACCCCGAAATCGCGGCCACCCCTGAAAGTTCCTACAGCCAGATGATGCAGCGGCTGGCGCTCGATTCGCCGCACCTATACGAAATTGCCGGACGGCCTGACATTTCGCAGCACGCCCGGCGAAATCTCGATCGTTTCTTGAGTTCGGCCGGGACCACCTCGGAACGTTATGGCGCGGTGGTGCGTTCGCCGGAAGCGGTGGAACGCGCGCTGGCAATCTTCGAATTCAGCGAGTTCCTGACCGACATTCTGGTCCGGCATCCGGCGGAAGTCGCACTCCTCGAACAGGTCGATCAGCGGGCTCTTTCAGATGAAGATGAGCTGTTTGCCCTAGAAGGTAATCCCGCAATCATGCCCGTTGATCCGGTATTTGCTTATCTAGCGCAAGGGGGAGTCGATCGGTCGGAAGCGATGTCGATTTTGCGGCGGCACTATCGGCAGCGGGTATTTGTCTCGGGCGCGCTCGATCTGTTCCGCTCGCGCCAGGTGTTCGACTCCTTGTATGACAATACAGCTGCAGCCGAGGCCGCCATCCAAGCGGCACTGGCCATCGCCACGCCTGTGGGCGGGTTCGGTGTGATGGGTTTGGGCCGTTTGGGTTCGCGGGAATTCGATCTGCTGTCCGATGCGGATGTGCTGTTCGTCTGTGACGAAAGTTGCGACAAGGAAGCGATGCTTCGTGTCGCCGAACACCTGATGGAAGCTCTCACCGCATACACGCGCGACGGCACGGTCTTTCCCGTGGATACGCGGCTGCGTCCTCATGGCCGCGAGGGCGAGCTGATCGTCACGCCGGCGCAACTGGCCACATATTTCAAAGACGAAGCCAAGCCCTGGGAGGCATTGACCTATCTCAAGCTGCGATACGTTGCGGGCGATCGTGACGTGGCAACGCGTGCTTTGCAAGCGGTCCAGGCTGGAATTGCCGAATTAGCGAGACAACCCGGCTTTACTTCTGAGCTCGGTGAGGTTCGGACCCGGCTGGAACGCAGCGAGAGCGCGCAGAACTTCAAGAGCGGTCCGGGGGGAACCTACGATCTTGATTACCTGACGGGTACGTTGCAAGCCCGGAATCAGTTATGGCTGGCTGGCAATCTCCGCGAGCGCCTGCGATTGCTCCGAGATAATGGCCTGCTGGTCGCAGAGGAACATGCCTGCCTCGCCGACAGTGCACTGTTCCTGCGCACTCTGGAGCACGTGGTGCGGTTGGTCGCGGGACGCCCGCGTAAGTGGCTGCCGGTGGCTGAGCATCCGCATCGCGCGGTACAAAAACTGTTATGGAGAGCGCTGGGCAACAGTGAGAGCTTCGATCCGGAGATGAAGCTGGAGGAGGTACTGCGGCAGACGCGGGAGATGTATCTGCGATACGCGGCGGCCTGAACAACAACGGTCGTGAGCCACTCACCGATCACACCGATGTGTGACGTACGTTACAGGCTTTCGGCCCTGTTTTCGTTGAACCTCACATCTGCTGGTGATAACGTAGTGGGTTCGGGATGGGCTGGCAAGCGTTTCTGATTCGGACGCGGCCGATGTTCCAGAGGATGGGCCGCAAGTCGCCGTCTTCATAACGATTCAGGTATCAGCTGTTCCGCCGGTTCTGCTGCTGCCCGCCAAACCCGATCGATGGCTGTGCACAGCCTGGGTCCCTTTTCTACTTACAAATCTCGAGGTGCCTTGTGGCGGTTTCTTACAACGGAATTCCTTTACCCTCCAGTGGGAGCAAGATCACTTACGACGGGAAGCTTGTCATCCCCGACAACCCCATCATTCCTTTCATCGAAGGTGACGGTACCGGCCGTGACATCTGGAAGGCATCGGTTCGCGTGTTCGATGCGGCCGTCGAGATCGCCTACAACGGCAAACGCCGTGTGGCGTGGTACGAGGTATTCGCCGGCGAGAAAGCCATGGATCGGTTCAAGACCTGGCTGCCCGACGACACGGTTGCCGCCTTCCGCGACCTGCGCGTTGGTATTAAGGGCCCGTTGACGACACCAGTGGGTGGCGGCATTCGCTCGCTCAACGTTGCTTTGCGGCAGATCCTCGACCTGTACGCCTGCGTGCGGCCGGTGAAGTACTATGAGGGAATTCCCTCGCCGGTCAAGAATCCCCACCGCATGAACATGGTGATCTATCGTGAGAACACGGAAGACGTGTATGCCGGTATCGAGTGGAAGCAGGGGACGCCTCAAGCCAAGGAACTGATCGACTTCCTCAACAACAAGATGTTGGCAGGCACCAACAAGCGGGTGCGTGAGGATTCGGGCATTGGCATCAAGCCAATTTCTATCACCGCAACTAAACGCCTGGTGCGCATGGCTATCAAGTACGCGTTGGAAAGTGGCCGCAAGTCGGTGACGCTGGTCCACAAGGGCAACATTCAGAAGTTCACGGAAGGCGCTTTCCGCGAGTGGGGATACGAGTTAGCCACGCAGGAATTCCGCGATCAGGTCATCACGGAGCGCGAGAGCTGGATCGTCGACAATCTCGACAAGAATCCAGGGCTGACCGTGGAAGAAAACGCCAAGATGGTGGAACCGGGCCTGGAATTTGCGCCGCAGGATTTCCGCGATGCGCTCTACAAAGAAGTTAAGGGCGTGATTGATAGCATTTACGGTTCGCACGGGCACGGCGCGTGGAAATCGAAGTTGATGATCAACGACCGCATTGCGGACAGCATCTTTCAGCAGATCGTTACCCGCCCCGATGAATACGCTGTGCTGGCCACGCCTAACCTGAACGGCGACTACATCTCCGATGCCGCGGCCGCGCAAGTGGGCGGACTGGGCATTGCGCCCGGCGCCAACATCGGCGATCAGCATGCGATCTTCGAGGCGACGCATGGAACCGCTCCCAAGTATGCCGACAAGGACGTCATCAATCCCGGGTCAGTCATGTTGTCGGGCGTGATGATGTTCGAGTTCATGGGCTGGCACGAAGCGGCACGGCTGATCGAGGATTCCCTGGAGCACACCATCCAGCAGAAGAAGGTGACCTACGACTTTCACCGTATGCTGGAGGGGGCGATCAAGGTAAGCACCAGCGAGTTCGCGACGCACATGATCCAGAACATGGCGCCGGTCGGGGCGTTTGCGGGGGAATAGTTGAACGCGGCGGCAGGATCTCCGCCGCCAAATCACTAGCTGTCAGCTATCAGCTTTCAGCCGTCAGCTAAAACATAGCAAGCCGGGCATCGAACTCATCCGACCCAGTGAGTTAAGCAGGTTTTAACTGAAAGCTGACAGCTGATGGCTGACAGCTTCTTACTATAGCGAGGAATCATGCGTAGAAAAGTAACCGTGGTTGGTTCGGGTAACGTGGGCGCGACGGCGGCCCACTGGCTGGCGTCGAAAGAGCACGCCGATGTGGTGCTGATTGACATCATTGAAGGTGTCCCACAAGGTAAGGGTCTGGATCTGCTTCAGGCTATGCCGATTGAAAAACGCGACTCCTATGTTCTGGGGACGAACGACTACGCCGATACCGCTAACTCTGACATTGTGGTAATCACCGCCGGTATCCCGCGCAAGCCGGGCATGAGCCGCGACGATCTGCTCAACACCAACTACAAGATTATGAGCGACGTGGTGGGCAAGGTCGTCCAATACTCGCCCAATTGCATTCTGATCATCGTCTCCAATCCGCTGGACGCGATGGCGCAGGCGGCTTACAAGTTGAGCGGCTTCTCGCGCAATCGGGTCATCGGCATGGCCGGCATTCTTGACTCTTCGCGCTTCCGCACCTTCATCGCGCGGGAGCTGGATGTCTCGGTGGAGAACGTGACCGCCTTCGTGCTCGGCGGACACGGCGACACCATGGTCCCGCTGCCGCGCTACTCGAACGTCGCCGGTATTCCGATTACCGAGTTGATGGACCAGGCCACCATCGACCGGTTGGTACAGCGCACGCGCGACGGAGGCGCCGAGATCGTCAAGCATCTGAAGACGGGCAGCGCCTACTATGCTCCGTCGGCCGCAGTGGCCGAGATGGTGGAAGCCATTCTGAAGGACAAGAAGAAGATTGTCCCCTGCGCGGCTTATCTGGAAGGCGAGTACGGCATCAGCGGATTGTTCGTCGGCGTGCCCTGCAAACTGGGGTCGAACGGCATCGAGAAGATCATCGAGATCAAGCTGACGCCGGAAGAGCACGCTGCGCTGCAGAAGAGCGCCGATTCTGTGAAGGAGTTGGTAAGCGTAATCGGAGTGTAGTTCGGGATCTGTACTCTCACCCTCGGCGCCGGGAGGCGGCGAGGGTGGGACGTACTCCTCGCTCAAGCTCACTCCCGAATTAGTTGTAGTCCGCGCGCCGTCGCTCTTACCAGTTCCGAAACCTGCCATTTCTTGGCTTTGCTGGAGGCCGTACCGCCTTTGGTCCCAACTTCAGTGCGGGACCGCGTTGCGTGGGTACACAAAACTATGAGATGCTTACACATCGGGAGATGGAGCACTGTGCGAACCAATATCGAAATTGATGATCGGTTGATGCGAGAGGCAATGCGCCGAAGCGGGGCGCCGACCAAGAAAGCCGCGGTGGAAGAGGCTCTCCGGCTTTTGGTGAAGACCCGCGCTCAGGCTGCTATCCGCAGATGGCGTGGCAAGGTGCAGTGGGAAGGTGACTTAAAGGAATTGCGTCGCAGTCGCGTTCCGGAATAATGGGCGCTAATGGTGATCGTCGACACGACCGTTTGGATCGACTATTTCAGGGGCACAGATAATCGCCAGACGCGCTGGATTAGCCGCGAAGTGGGGTGGCAGGCGCTAGGTTTGACTGACATCATACTGTGTGAGGTTTTGCAGGGCATTCGCAGCGATGCTGCTTTCGCGGGAATTCGCCAGGATCTCGAGCGGTTCCACATCTTCGATGGCGGCGGAAGCGAACTGGCGGTAGCCGCCGCCCAAAACTATCGTCGGCTTCGACAAGTTGGATACACCGTGCGCTCGACGGTTGATTGCCTAATTGCTACGTTCTGCCTGGAGGGCGGCCATTCTCTGCTTCATAGTGACCGCGACTTCGATCCCTTCGAGAAGTATCTTGCACTGACTGTCGTCAGGGACTAACTTGCCTCTCATGTGGGCGCGCCGCCGCCCGAATTACTACCCAATACGCTGCCAGGCTTTTGCCCAGCGGAGCCTTTCTCGCTCCGAACAACGCTGCCGCGGAGCGCAGCAGCATGCCCTTGATAATCGCCAGACGCAGAATGAAGACCTGTGTCGGGGTGAAATGCTTTCGGGCGTAGCGCAGCATATTGCTGTACCAGAAGAGCTGCTTATCGCGAAAGTTTAGCTGTCCCACACTGTGGGCGGCGCTATGACTGAAGCGGGCGGCCGGGCAGTAGAAAATCATCAAACCGCGCTGCAGAAGCCGTTTGCAGAGATCGACGTCCTCGAACCATACGGGATAAAACTGCTCGTCGAATCCGCCGACCGACTCCCACGCTGTGCGAGTAACCGCCAGGCAAGCGCCCGCGGGCTGCTCCACCTGCTGCGGTTGCGAGTAGTCGGCGTCGAGATAGCGATATCGCCGGTTCACGGGATTGGCTGGCCATATTCGGTTCAGCAGCAATACTTCGCAAAGCAGCGGGACGAGCGTCGGAATGCGGCGAAAGGCAAAACCGCGCGCCGGCTCACCGTTGGACTCGATCAGCGCTCCCCCAACCGCACTTGCCTGTGTGGCCTCTATGCAACGCATAAGGGCAGCAATCGCTCCCGACTCGGCGATAGCGTCGGGATTAAGGATGAGAAGCATGTCACCCTCCGCTTCGCGCGCGCCCTGATTCACGGCTGCGCCAAAGCCGCGATTCACCTCGTTGGCGATGAGCCGCACCGGATGCCAGGCGACGAACTCTTCGACACAGCGCACCGTCTCATCCTGGGAAGCATTGTCGACCACGATGATTTCGCAGTCCTCGCGCGTCAGAGCCTCCAGGCAGGCGCCAATGACGGCGGCGGAGTTGTAGGTCACGATAATGGCGGAGCAGCGTAACATCGCTTTTGGAAAGGCGTCGAAGGATCTTTCCGGGAAGCACGAATTCCGGGAAGCACGAATTATAATCGTCGGTTTGGAGAGTCGGTGGCGAGTTCGCAATAACACCTCAGCCGGCGATAATAGTGCGCTGAAATCCCGCGACTCATCTATCGGAGAATGCTTGCAGATTATTGAGACATCGCTTCCCGGAGTATTGCTCATACAGCCCCGCGTCTTTGGCGACGCACGCGGGTTCTTCATGGAGACCTACCGGCAGAACGTTTTGGCCGACGCCGGTATTCGCGAGAACTTTGTGCAGGACAATCACTCGCGCTCGTCGCGAGGTGTACTGCGCGGGCTGCATTATCAGCTGCGCACTCCGCAAGCCAAGCTCTGCCGCGTCGCCCGCGGCGAGGTGCTGGATATTGCCGTGGACGTGCGTGCGGGATCGCCGAACTTCGGCAAATGGGTGAGTGCGGTACTGTCGGAAGAAAATTGCACGCAGATTTATATCCCTAAGGGATTCGCGCACGGCTTCGTGGTGCGATCGGAGACGGCCGACTTCCTGTACAAGTGCAGCGACTACTTCGACGCCAGTGACGACCGCGGCGTGCTATGGAACGATCCGGCGATCGGCATCAACTGGGATATGCCTGATCCCATCCTGTCGGACAAGGACAAGCGCTACCTTCCGCTGGCGCAGATCGCGCAAGATCAGTTGCCGAGGTATGAGCCATGAGCCTGCGCATTCTCATCACCGGCGCCAATGGCCAGGTGGGCTGGCATTTGCAGCGCACGCTCGGGCCGCTAGGCCAGGTCACCGCACTAACCCGGGAGCAACTCGACTTGTCCGATCTGGACATGGTGACTCGCGTGATCCGCGAGTTGCAGCCGGACATTCTGGTGAACGCGGCCGCGTACACGGCCGTCGACAAAGCCGAGAGTGAGCCCGAGCTGGCGCGTACCGTCAACGCGGATGCTCCTGCGAGGATGGCTCGGGAGTTGGCACGCAGCCGCTGTCTGCTGGTCCACTACTCCACTGATTATGTCTTTAACGGCGAAAAGTCCGGCCCCTACGAAGAGCAGGATCCTACTGCTCCGCTCAGTGTCTACGGCCGGACGAAGCTCGATGGCGAGCAGTTGATAGCCGAGAGCGGATGCCCTTACATTGTCTTACGAACTAGCTGGGTATACGACATCCGCGGCAAAAACTTCCTGAAGACCGTGCTGCGACTGGCGGGCGAGAGGGAAGCGCTGCGAATGGTGGACGATCAGCGCGGCGCGCCAACCTGGGCGAGAAGCATTGCGGAAGCGACGGCAGTGATCCTGGTGCGGTCTCTAGAGCAGAAGCAACGGAACGCCCGCTGGTCCAGCGGCGTCTTCCATCTCACCGCGGCGGGGGAAACATCATGGGCTGGTTTAGCACAGGCCATTCTGGAAGAGTACGACTCCTTGCGCATGTCGGTCCCCAATCCTGCGGAACTCGGCCCTGAGCTCCGCGCGAACCGGATTGTTCCCATCAAGACCGAGGAGTATCCGACGCCGGCTCGCCGGCCGCGAAACTCGGTCCTGTCGAATGCGCTGCTGAAAGCCCAATTTGGCATCGAGCTTCCCCACTGGCGCGCGCAACTGCGGCTTGCCATCGAGGATATGGTTCGCCGATAATCTTTAGTGACTGGTTGCTGAACCGGTTCACTCGGTTGCGCCTTCAGCAATACGCTTTCGCCTGCCCCTAGCGGAGCGTCGGTAAGATTCCAAATCGCGTGTTCCGGCACATGATCGGAGACCTATGAAGGGCATAGTCCTGGCAGGCGGTATCGGCTCGCGCCTGTATCCGTTGACCCGCGTCACCAACAAGCACCTGCTCCCGGTGTACGACAAACCCATGATCTTTTACCCTCTGCAGACGCTGGTTGACGCAGGGATCCGCGACATCCTCATCGTCACCGGCGGCCAGAATGCTGGCGACTTTCTGCGCCTGCTGCAAAACGGCAAGGAGTTTGGCCTGCAGCAGTTGAGCTTCGCTTATCAGGAAGGCGAGGCGGGTATCGCCGACGCGCTGCGGCTGGCCGAGCCCTGGGCCAAGGGCGACAATATCTGCGTGGTGCTGGGCGATAACATTATCGAAGGCGACGTTCGCGGCGCCGCCGAGCGCTTCCAGCAGCTCGATCAAGGCGCGATGGTGATGCTGAAGCAGGTGAACGATCCCGAGCGCTTCGGCGTACCCGTGTTCGAAAACGAGCGCATCATTCGCATCGAAGAAAAGCCGAAGAAGCCGCTGTCGTCGTATGCCGTCATCGGGATTTATTTCTACGATGGCTCGGTCTTCGACCGTATTCGCCGGCTCAAACCCTCGGGCCGCGGCGAGTACGAGATTACCGACATCAACAACAGCTACATCGAAGACGGCACGCTGCAACACAGCCTGCTGGACGGCTGGTGGACCGACGCGGGAACCTTCGAGTCGCTCTGTTACGCCAGCAACATGGTTCGCGAGAAGGTGCTTCGCGGCGCGGAAGAAGCCGCCGAGGTGCGTGGCGCATGAAGCTACTGGTCACGGGCGGCGCGGGATTTATCGGCTCCAACTTCGTTCACCACACGTTAGCCAAACATCCGGACTGGAAGCTGCTGGTACTGGACAAGCTCACCTACGCCGGCAACCTGAAGAACCTGGAGCCGAAGTTAAGCGAGGGCCGCTGCGAATTCGTGCAGATGGACATCTGCGACCTCGGCGTGGTCGAGCAGGTGCGCGGCTGCGATGCGGTGATTCACTTTGCCGCCGAGAGCCACGTCGATCGCAGCATCGAAGACGCTGCGGCCTTCGTCCGCACCAACGTTGACGGCACGCACAACATGCTGGAAGCCTGCCGCAAGGCCGGCGTGCCGCGCTTTGTGCACGTCAGCACCGACGAAGTTTATGGGAGCCTGGGCAAAGAAGGTTTGTTCTCGGAAGAGTCGCCGCTGCAGCCTAACAGTCCCTACTCGGCCACCAAGGCGGCTTCCGATCTGCTCGTGCTGGCCTATGTGCGAACCTATAAGTTCCCCGGAGTGGTTACGCGCTGCTCGAACAATTACGGTCCGTATCAATTTCCGGAGAAATTCATTCCCCTGATGATCGCGCAGACCATGGCGGGTCAGCAGCTGCCGGTGTACGGCAAAGGGGCCAACGTGCGCGATTGGATTCACGTCAACGACCATTGCAGCGCGCTCGATGCCGTGTTGCAGCAGGGGCGCGAGGGCGAGGTCTACAACATCGGCGGCGGCTGCGAGATGCAGAACCTCGATGTCGCCAAGCTGATCCTGAAAGCCTTGGGCAAACCGGAGAGCCTGATCCAGTTCGTTACCGACCGTCCCGGTCACGATTTGCGTTACGCCATAAACTGCGAAAAGCTCGAGCACGAGTTGGGATGGCAGCCGCAGGTGCAATTCGATCAGGGCCTGGCGGATACCATTACGTGGTATCGCGAGAACCAGCAGTGGCTGGATGACGTGCGCAGCGGACAATACCGCGACTACTTCCAGAAGCACTACGTGCAGCGCGAGAAGACCTTCGCGCAATAGGTGATGGCCGCGAACCAGAGACTCTGCATCCAATGACGGGTAGCTTCGTTGGAGGCGTATGTCAAAGACTGTCCTCGTGGTTGCGCTACTCGCATGCTGCTGTTTGGCCGCACCAGCACAAGACTCACAGCTACTAACTTCTTCGCAGGCCGCTCCGGCACGGCCAGTGCACGTTCCCGGCTCAGAAATGCTGGGTCTCGTGGACAACAAAGTGATGCCGCAATATCCGCCGCCAGCCCTGACCAAGGACATTGAAGGGACGGTCATCTTTGACATCGTCGTCGATGAAACCGGAAAGTTGGTTAGCATCCATACGGCGCAGGGTCACCCTCTACTGGTGGCGGCTGGCAAGGACGCACTCAGCCAGTATCATTTCCGTCCTTACGTAGTCGATGGAAGCCCGGTGAACGTTACAAGCCAAATGGGATTTCAATTCACGGTGAGCAAGAAGGGCGATTCGACCGATGGGCAGGTCGAGTG
>JBARGS010000365.1:0-3337 GCA_049798495.1 Candidatus Korobacteraceae bacterium
TATTTCCCGTGCAGGTGGTTCATGGAGGTGAAGCAGCGGAGGCAGGATTGGTGGCTGAGTTATCTGTGATTAGCTTGGCCGGGTCATGATCCAGGAAAAAAGTGGTTCCGGTTACAGTAGGGGTCCTTCGACTCGGACTGAAGTCCTCGCTCAGGATGACACCCTGAGATTCTGGGATCCTTACTCTAACTCTTCCGCCAGGCGCTGCACGGTGTGCTCGACTTTGATCTTCGAGCTGTCTTTGTCGAGGCCGCCACGGATCTGCATCACGCAGCCGGGGCAATCCATCACCACCAGAGGCGCGCCGGTGTCTTTGATGTTCTTGAGCTTGCGTTCGAGGATGGGGGCGGAAATTTCTGGCAGCTTCAGGGAGTACGAGCCGCCCATGCCGCAGCACATGTCCGCCTCGTACATCTCGGAGATTTCGTAGCCGGCTTTCGTGAGCAATTCGCGCGGCTGTTCTGAGACGTGCAACGTCCGCTTCAGGTGGCAGGAGTCGTGATAGGTCGCTTTGCCCAGCTGCTGGCCTTCCTTGAACGTCAGTCGACCGTCGTCGACCAGTTTCTTCGCCAGCGTGGAGAAGTCCGTGACTTTTTCCGCCAGGTCGCGGGCGCGGGGAAGCGCTTCGGTCTGACCCAGACTCTCAAAGGTGCTGATGAAGTCGTGCTTCAGCGCGACGGTGCAGGTTGGACACGCGGAGACGACATACTTCACATCCTGCTGCAACAGGGCACCGATATTGTCGGTGGCATTCTGAGCTGCGACTTCGTAAGCGCCGCTGAAGCGGGCAGGCGCACCGCAACAGGTCTGGCCTTCCGGGAAGAGAACTTCAATTCCCGCCTTGTTGAGGATCTTGACCACCGACTCGCCCATCTCGGGATAGGCGAAATCGATGAGGCAGCCGGAATAGAACGCGGCTTTCTCTTCACACCTCGGCTGCTTGATCTCCTTGAACTTGTCGCGGAAGGGCACGTCGGCAATCGCGGGCAGGCTGCGGAACTCTGTCATCTCGGAGAGGAAGAATGGCAGGTGGCGGATGAAACCGTCTTTCTTCAGCGGCTTCTGCGCGACCGATGCGGTGCGCAGCATCGAGTGAAACAGCCGGCGATTGTTCACCACCGAGAAGATTGCCTTCTGCGCCAGCGGTTGTCCTTTTTCGACGGCGAGGCGCCGCCGCAATTCGAGAATCAGGCCGGGGATGTCGATCTTGCCGGGACATACTTGCGTGCAGTTGCCGCACTGGATGCAGAGGCTCTGGATTTCGTCGGACGATTTCAGCGTGTCGAACCACGCGGTGAGAATCGTGCCAATGCCGCCGGTATAGATCTTGCCGAAGACGTGTCCGCCGACCAACCGAAACACCGGGCACACGTTCAGACACGAGGCGCAGCGGATACATTGCAGAGCCTGCTTGAACTTCGGGTCGCGCGACATCTCGGTGCGGCGGTTGTCCATCAGGATGATGTGCAACTGCTTTGGCGTGCCGTCGGTATTCGGCACGGGTCCGCTGATGATGGAAACGTAGCTGGTTAGCAGCTGGGCCGTTGCGCTGCGTGGCAGAGCGGTCAGCACGGGAACGACATCGGCGAAGTCGGACATCAGCTTCTCGATGCCGACGATGGCCACGTGAATCTTGGGCAGCGTGGTGACCAGCCGCGCGTTGCCTTCGTTGGTGATGATGACCAGGCTGCCGGTTTCGGCGACGGCAATGTTTGCGCCGGTAATGCCCATTTCGGCGGTGAGAAATTTCGTGCGCAGCTTGCCGCGGGCGAATTTCACCAGCTTGGGGATGTCGGGTGTCTGGCCCTGCTCGACCTGCTCGTTAAAGACCTCAGTCACTTCTTCCTTGGTCATGTGGATGGCAGGCATCACCATGTGCGACGGCGTCTGTCCCGCCAGCTGAATGATCCACTCGCCGAGGTCGGTTTCGCGAACTTCGATGCCGGCTTTTTCCAGGAATGGGTTGAGGTGAATCTCCTCCGACGCCATCGACTTCGATTTGACGACGCACTTCACGCCATTCTGCCGTGCGATGTCGAGGATGTATTCGCGAACGGCAGCGGGATCGCTGGTGCGAAATACCTGAGCGCCGCGTGCTTGCGCGTTCGCAGTGAAGCGCTCGGCGAGTTCGTCAAGGTGTGAAGCCGCGTAACCCTTGCGCTCGGCGATTTGAGTGCGCACGGCTTCGAAGTCGATCCCTTCGTAAGCTTTCTCGCGGCTGACGCGATAGGCCTCGGAGAAGCGTCCGAGCGCTCCCGTGAGGTTGGGGTTGTGCAGGGCAGTGTTGATGGAGTCACGGAATTCTTTGCGCATCAGTTCACCCCGGCCGCGTCGTCGAAGAAGACCCCATCGTCAACAAAGACAATGACGAGTTTTTCCGGCCCGTGCACGCCGATGGTAAGCACGCGTTCGATGTCGGCGGTGCGACTGGGACCGGTAATGAAGGAAATGTAGTTGGTCTGTTCGGGGCGGATCTTGGTGAAGACGGCCGGAAGGTCGGGGACGAGGCGGCTGGTCTGGATAATGGCGATGTGAATGTTTGGCAAAGTCGAGACCAAGCGGCGCTCAACGGGTGCCGCATCCTGAACCAGCGTTCCGGTGTTGGCCATGGCCCAATCCAACTGGCTGATGCCGACCTTGGAAGCCGCAGCCCGCCCGCGGGTGACATCGAAGCTGAGCCCGGGAACTTGCTGGGCGAGCTGATTCTTATCAAGGCCTGCGAGAAACTGACAGTCAGACCACAGGGCATAGCACTGCGGCGAGTCCGTCACGCCTGCCGCCTGAAGATATTGGACGATGAAGGCGAGAGCTTCAGACTTCTGCGGGAAGCGGTGAACCTCGGCGCTCACTGCTTCGGCGCGGAGTTTGAAAGTATCGAAGATGGTTGTCACAGAATATTTCCTTAGCTTTCCTTATGGGCCACGCAAACAATTTGCGGGGGCAACTCCAGGCTTCTGAGCGTGTGTGAACTCTGTCGTCCCTACGGGACTCGACAATTTGTAACGCCATACCCAGCGCTGAAGCGCTGGGCTAAGCTCTTCCGCCCCTTCGGGGCTCGATCTGCGGCAAAACCGCGGATCTTTGTGCCACCGCAATTTTGCGACTCGAGTTCTCAGGCAGACTCCAAGGCCCCGCTTTCCAACATCTTGGAAAGGCGCGACCGAACAGGCTGCGGAAAAGTCGAAAAGCAGATCCCTCGTCGGCCTGAAGAGACTGTGTCGCAACCAGTGTCGCCGCTGCGCGGCTGGTTGCCTTGCGATTCATACCGTTTGTCCCACTGAAAAATCCGTGTTTCGGTTGCGACACAGTCTCTGAAGGCCTCCTCGTGATGACAAAA
>JBARGS010000366.1:0-4506 GCA_049798495.1 Candidatus Korobacteraceae bacterium
TGCGATTCATACCGTTGGTCCCACTGAAAAATCCGTGTTTCGGTTGCGACACAGTCTCTGAAGCCCGCTCGGAATAATAAAAATAGACGGGCTTATCGGCACGACTGAAGTCGTGCCTTGATACAAAGCATCCGAAACCCGAGTTTTTCAGCAGCCTGTAAAGCTGCGCCCCTTTCAAACCTGCGTCTCGCAAGTCCGGTGCGACTGTTGCCGCGAACAGCCGCTGTTTACGGCGTGATCTCGAAAACGACGCCGTAGCCATTCGCGCCGCCGTAGGTTGCCGTGCCGTAGAGGTTGCCGCTGCTGTCGAAGATCAGAGAGCCGAAGGGGTCTTCGCCGTCGGCGCCGCCGGTAAACTCGTGCAGCGAGGTGTAGGTCCAATTGCCGACGGCGGGGGTCAACTTGAAGACGGTGCCGTCCAACTGCGGCGGGATGCCGCCGCCGCCTGCCGTGCCGTAGAGACTGCCGTCACTGCCGAAAATCATATCGGCATAAGGTCCCAGGCCCGTGTTGTCGGTTCCGGTAAAGGTGTAGATCAGGCTGAAAGTCCAATTGCCGCCGCCCGCGGGACTCAGCTGGAAGGCGGTGCCGCCGGTGGCGATGGGCGGACGAATTCCTGCAAAAGCCACGCCGCCATTGCCGCCTCCGTTCGATGCGGTTCCATAGAGATTGCCCAGCGAGTCAAAGACCAAGCCGCCTAAGGGTTCGCCACCGTCGGCTCCGCCGGTGAAGCTGTAGAGGACGCTTTCCGTCCAGCCCGCCCCCGTGGGGGATATCTTGTAGACCGTGCCCTCATCGAAGGGGCCAGCGGTGGAAGTCGTGCCGTAAAGATTGCCGGCGCTGTCGAGGGTGACACTGGCCAGGGGAGCGCTACCGTCGTTGCCTCCGGCGAAGCTGTAGACCAGGGTTGGCGTCCAGCCTCCAGAGCCGCGAGCCAACTCAAAGACGGTACCGAAGCCGCTGCCTCCCTGGACGGTTGTGACGTAGAGATTGCCAGCCGCATCGAAGACCACTCCGGCGTGGGGATTAGCGCCGTCGGCGCCGCCAGTGAAGCGATAAAGCACGGTTTCGTTCCACGGGCAGAGCGCACTCTTGCAAGCAGAGATGGGAGGAGTGACGCGGTAGATGACGCCACACCCGTTACCGCATCCGGAACCGCCTCCATTGTAGGTGGCTCCGTAAAGAGCGTTATCGGGGCCGATGGTGACTCCGGCGTAGGGGTAGGCGCCGTCGCTGCCGCCCAGGAAGCTATAGAGCGGGGTGGAGATCCAGGCCGAGCCCGTCTGCGTCAACTTGAAGACCACGCCATGACTGCTGGCGCCTCCCAGGAACGTGGTGCCATAGAGATTTCCGCGACGATCCATGACCAAGCCGGAAACCGCGTAAGGAAACAGTCCGTCGGTGGCGCCGGTGAATGCGTGGAGCGTAGTGAACTGGGCTTGCGCGAAGCCACCGGCTACGAGAAGGGTGAGCACTGCGAGCGTCACACCCGCCAAGGTGGCGGTTGCTTTGAGCAAGTGGAGGCAGGCACTCGTCGGTCGATGTGAGTTCGGCATAGCTTGGCTCCTCTCAGAAAGCTGGGTTGAGGCGCAAATTGGTTTGGCCGGTGGATGCGGAATCAGTGGCACGATTTTGCATGGGAGAGGCGGGGGAAAGCAACGGAAAAAGCTGGCGGGGGTGCAGAGGCTAGAGTTAAACGCGCACGTTAAAACGTGTAGGCCATCGATGCTGCCGAAGCGGTCACATAGCAACGGGCGAGTCATTGCTTGCAGTATTCGGCACTGGCCAGCAATGAAAGCCTAAGAATGCACGGTTGTGCGTTGTCAGACATTGCCAAGTTATTGAAAAGATACACGCTTACGCGAATCTCGAATTCGGTTGCAACCGTGCCAAATAGGGGCTAATCTGTATCTGCGGATGGGTAAATCCTAAGGAAACCGCGATGTCCTTTGGATGTCGTAAGCGCGGTCTAAACGCGCCGGACTTAGGGGCCATCCACAGATTATGACAAAGGCTCCCATTGCGGAGCCTTTGTTGTTTATGACCCCAGTGCCATCTTCAGGAGCAGTACTCTACATCGACGAAAGCGGGGACTTGGGGTGGACATTCACCTCTCCCTATGGCGCTGGAGGCTCAAGTCGGTATCTCACCATCGCAGCCATCTGTGTCCCTGCCGAAAAGAAGCACATTCCAAAACGTGTCATAAAGGACCTATACAACAAGTTCAGGTGGCCCACCAATGTTGAGAAGAAGTGGTCCGAGATGACGCCGGAAGAGCGCTTTGAGTTTGCGACTGCCGCGCATCTGATGTGCACAAAGCATCCCGCTATTCATTTGCACGCTATTGTTGTGAAGAAAGAGAACGTACAAGGGCACATCCGACACGACAGTAATAAACTTTACAACTATATGATTCGGCTCTCGCTAATAGATAGGATGGCGGAGTACGGGCGCATCACAATGATTCCAGATCCAAGGTCGATAAAGGTCAAGAGCGGAAACAGCTTGCATGATTATCTCTTGACCGAGTTGTGGTTTTCTAAACGGGTGTCTACGGACCTTCAAACGTGTCCGGTCGCCAGTGATAAATGCGCTGGCATACAATTTGCCGATATGCTCGCGGGAGTCGTTCAGGGACGATTTGAGGCGAACCGCTTCGATTGCTTCGTCACTCTGCAATCGAGACTCAGTCTGAAACGCCTTTTCTTTGTCCCGTGATTCCTGGAATTCACTCGCCACCGGCGTCGCGGTCTGATTGACAATGCCAGTGCCCATGTTCTATCCTTAAACCTTTCGTAGCTCTGCGTTTGCTCGCCTGAAGGTCTCTGCGCGTCCAGCGCCTGAACCGAGTGGCTCTTTCGCGGTTTCTAATTCTGGGAGAGTTTAGAGATGTCAACGTATTTTCCCAAAGGGGAAATTGCGCGCAAGTGGTTTGTCGTTGATGCCGACGGCCAGACTCTGGGCCGGCTGGCTAGCCGGGTGGCGCGCATCCTCTCAGGCAAGGACAACCCCAAATACACGCCGTTCATGGATACGGGCGATCACGTCGTCGTGATCAATGCCGATAAGGTACGTATCTCGGGGCTTAAAGCCGACAGCAAGGTCTACTACAACTACTCGGGTTACCCCGGCGGGATGAAGGCGGAGGAGTACAAGAAGCGCCTGCAACGCCGGCCGGAGAAGATTGTGGAAGAGGCGATTACCGGCATGCTGCCGCACACCAAACTGGGGCGCGCCATGGCCTCGAAGCTGAAGGTTTATCGTGGCGACAAGCATCCGCATGCGGCGCAGAAGCCGGAAGCGATTGCGGCGGTTTTCCAGCGTAGTTCGCGAGTGGCGGGCTGAAGCTCTTCAAAATTTCTGGGAAGGACCCAAGGGAGCATGGCTCTCGACGGATCGACGGATAAAAGATGGCAGAACTGGTTCAGTATTACGGTACGGGTCGTCGCAAATCGAGCGTGGCCCGCGTGTTCCTTCGTCCCGGCAGCGGCGAGTTCAAGGTGAACGGCAAGGCCTTCGACCAGCACTTCGTGACTGAGGCGCAGCGCATCATGGCGAAGTCGCCCTTCGTGCTCACAGAGACGGCAGCCAGCTTCAACATGGTCTGCACGGTCAGCGGCGGTGGCGTGAACGGTCAGGCCGGCGCGGTGCGCATGGGCGTGGCTCGCGCGCTCCAGGAGTTCAACCCTGAACTGCGCGCCAAGCTGAAGGCGGAAGGCTTCCTGCGTCGCGACTCGCGTGGCAAGGAGCGCAAGAAGTACGGCCAGAAGGGTGCGAGGAAGCGGTTCCAGTTCTCGAAGAGATAGAGCAGTTGTCGGTTGTCAGTTCTCGGTGGTCCGAGATTGCTGACAACTGACAACCAGCAACTGACAACTCGCTTTTTGGTTCCGGGGGCGAGTTCGACAAGGCAGTCACCGGAACGAAATCTTCCCGCACTCATGACAAGGGCGGGTGACGGGGAAAGCAATCCTGAGCGATCCGGCTGAAGGCCGCCGCAAGGGATGCAAGCCAACCTAGGAGGTAGCTTGGCAAATATCACGATGAAGGAGTTGCTCGAAGCGGGCGTTCACTTCGGGCATCAGACGAAACGCTGGAATCCGAAGATGAAGGAATACATCTTCGGCGAACGCAATGGGATTTACATCATCGACCTGCAGAAGACGCTGAAGATGTTCAAGGAAGCGTCCAAGTTTGTGCAGGAGCAGACAGCCGACGGCAAGCTGGTGCTGTTCGTAGGCACCAAGCGGCAGGCGCAGGACGCCATCGCCGAGGAGGCGAGCCGCTGCGGCATGTTCTACGTCAATTCGCGCTGGCTGGGCGGACTGCTTACCAACTGGGTAACGGTGCAGAAGTCGGTGAAGCGGCTGAAGGAGCTCGATGAGATGGCCACCGATGGCCGCTACGAGCTGCTGCCGAAGAAGGAAGTGGTCAAGCTGGAGCGCGAGCGCAAACACCTCCAGGCCAACCTCGCAGGTATCAAGAATCTGAATCGGCTGCCCGATCTGC
>JBARGS010000367.1:0-6521 GCA_049798495.1 Candidatus Korobacteraceae bacterium
ATTATGGTGACAGTTTGTAGGCGTACGAGCAAGAAAAACAGTTTCAAAGAGAAAGGGATTTCTTAATAGTGCGGACCAACGGAATCCGCACAAAATTGCCTAAATCCTGATAGTCAATTATCGATAAAGTGTGATATGCATCATTCTAAACTTATCGACTGCTGGAATGGACGGCGTCAGCTGAGCGCCAGCGCCCGCGTCGTAGCTCCTCTGGCATTCGACAGACACCGGCAGGAGTGTGTAAATGGGCTGGTACTTGCGCAAGTCGTTCAGTTTTGGCCCGCTTCGATTGAATCTATCCAAGTCCGGACTCGGCTACTCATTCGGAGTAAAGGGGGCGCGGATCGGAACCGGCCCACGTGGAAATTACATCCACATGGGCCGGTACGGCCTGTATTACCGGCAGCAGCTCGGTCGGGGCGAAGCCCATGCCTCCCCGAACCGAGTCACGCCAGCAATGCCGACCATCACGGAACCCATCGTCACGGGGACAATCATCCCCACAGCAGACGTAACGCACCTTCGGGACAGTTCGGCGGAGGAGTTGCTCCGGTACATGCGCGAACAGCACGCGAAGGCACGCATCGCGCCTTGGGTATCCACAGCCGGCGGTATTGTTCTCTTGGCAATGATTGGCAGAGAAGTGGCGCTCTGGCTGGTTGCCGTTTGCGGGGGCCTGGCGATCATCGCGCATCTCCTGGTGAGTCGGTTCGATGCTGGGCGTAAGCGTGTCGTCTTGGGCTATCACCTGGACGACTGCGCGCGCGTGAAGTATGACTCTCTTCAGGAAGCCATGAAGTCCCTCGCGTCATCAAGGCGAGTATGGCGGATTATCACCAAGGACCGCTCGTTAGATACGAAATACACCGCTGGCGCGACAGATCTCATCACCCGCAAGAGTGCATGGGTAGGAACGGGCGCACCTTCCCATGTCGAAGTGAATCTGCCCATTTGGAAGATGGCGTTGGCAGATCAATCATTGTATTTCTTCCCGGACCGATTGCTTGTCTATCAGAGTGGGCGGATAGGTGCGGTTCCTTATCCAGAGATTAGTGCTGCGTGTTGCGCGACGCGATTTGTGGAATCGGATGGTGTTCCCAATGATGCGCGTGTGGTTGAGACAACATGGCGCTATACCAATAAAGGCGGTGGGCCGGACCGTCGTTTTGCGAACAATCCAAGCATTCCGGTCGCAGAATACGCTCAGCTGCTTCTTCACTCGAAGGCCGGCATGAATTTTCTGTTGCATGGCTCAAACCTCGCGGCTTCGCAGAAATTCACCCAAGGAATCAGCGGCTATTGTTCGGCCGTCGTGACCACTCAAGTAGGCGAAACTTCCTCTGAGGATCCGCCAGACACGTGCACGCCTTCGTTAGCGCCGTCTGCGCTCGAAGGCTGGGGCTGGGTTGCCGCTCCCGTGCTCCTTCTCGTGATGTTGCTTGCTTTGTGGATTGGTCCCCGCGGCAGCTACCTGTCGGCGGCTCCCTCAGCGGGTTCTAGCGCGTCCGAGGCTGTGCAGCAGCCCCTTCCGCAGGTTCGAATCCTGCGTCAGAGAGGGATGCAGGTCGTCGCAGCCGTGCCGGCAGAGACTTCCGATGCGGACTTGCGGCGGGTTCTTGATGATTTGCGCGTAAAGATCGAATCCTCACGCCTCTCGGAGCTGGGAATTAAAACCCCAAAGTCCCCATCATCCATCTCGACTGGAACCATTTTCGTATTCAAGACGGATGGAACAAAGATTCCGCCACTAGCACAGAGCGACGCGACCCTGAAATGGAGCCACAACGAGACTACCGCCACCTTGCGGCAATCCGATGGCACGCGCATTCCGGCGTTTGGCAGCACACAGTAGGTACTGGGTGCCCCACTCATTCGCGGGTTTCGAATGAGTGGGACCGCGAGGCGGAACACGATACCCTGAGCGGCCATTCCTGACAATTCACTTTTACCAAGCCCTCTTCGCCGCCAGCATACGTCCGGAAGCTGCTCCATTTCCACTCGTCGGGAGTTGTTACCAGTCCGCGCTTCACCGGATTCCGATGCAAGTACCTCAGCTTCTCGATGCGCTTTTCCGTATTGCACACATTAAAGTCGTAGAAACGCTTTTGCCAGATCGGGCCCGTACGCATGGGCGGGTGGCCCAGGTAACGATCGGGTGCCCCGTTCAAGCGGAGCTTGAGCGGGTGTTTTCGAATCTATCAACGAAAGCTCTGCTTGCTCGAACGAAATCCCCACTCAAGGCCAAAAGAGGGCCTTGAATGGGGCACCCGTTCCTTTATCCTTCCTGCTTTCTCATCCGAATCAAAAATGGATCGGGTGTATCCCGTTGAAGCCGCGTGTCCCGGAACCCACATCTCCCTCCACATCACCTATGAAGGGTTACAATGGAGCCAATCCGGAGTATTGCTATGCGATTGGATGTTCCTCCCGATCTTGAGGGGTTGATCAAGAAGCGCCTTTCGAGCGGCGCTTACGAGAGTGTTGAAGACGTGCTGCGGCGCGCGCTTGAGGCCCAGGACGCCGAGGAAAGCTGGACGGAAGAGGAGCGGCGCGCCTTGTCAGCTCACATCGAGGAAGGCTACCTGCAGGCCGAGCGCGGAGAGCGTATCGAGGGTAATCGAGCGCGTCGCGAAATCCAGTCAATGAAGGATGCTTGGCGAGCAGAGCGCTCCGGCCAATAGATGAGTGGCTACGCGCTTACGCCTCTGGCGAAAGCCGCCATCTTCGATATCTGGTGTTACATCGCCGCGCACAGCGAAAATGCCGCTGATCGTGTAGAACAGGCGATCTTCGATGCTTGCGCTTTTCTCGCCCAAGGAAGTTTGCGCGGGCATTCTCGCCGCGACTTGACGATCCGCGATCTGCGATTCTGGACTCTGACCCGATACCCCAACTACCCCATCGTCTACAGGCCAGAGACGAACCCCCTGCAGATCGTCGCAGTGCTTCAAGGGAAGCGAAACTTACGCCGCATTCTGAAAGAGCAGTCCCGGTCTTAGGGCTCCGTTGGGTGGGCTGCCATCCTACGGTCCCACTCATTCGAAAACCGCGAATGAGTGGGGCACCCGGCCTTGCGAACAGGACCAGGAATGACGATCTGTCCGCGGGAAGAGATGCGGGTCGTAAAAGGGCTTCTCATAGTACCTCGGTATAATGTTCTTACTTTAGAGACGCGTAAGTAAAGTAAGATTCTTGCAATTCTCTTACTTGTAAGAAAATCTGCAGGGTGTGCCGCGTTTGGTCTCGCCAGGTGGGAGGGGTGGCCCGGGTCTCGCGGGGTTCGAAACCCGGGAAGCGCGTAATCGGTTACGGTACGGTGTGCTGGTAATCAGGGCTCGACGATTTCTTCGAAGTCACGTGTCGTACTCACCCAAGTCTGGAAAAAGCGTCGCTGCATCGGCGAGCTTGGTGCGGCATGGCGAGCATGAAGCGGGTTGTGCGCTTTGTTCCCGTGCCCTATCCCTTTGCCCGCCGGACTTACCGCTCCATGGTTCCCAGATAGGGCCAAGCCGTTACGGGAAAGTGCTCCCCTTTCTTAACAAAATCTAATAACTGTCACAGACAGTCGTTTCTTGTCTCGTTATATTTTAGACACTCACTGCGTAGCCACAACGGTCAACCGTTCCCCCCTATGCTACCGGTCATCAAAAACCCACCCCCTTCGAACAGCATGGGCAAAGGAGATCGTGTATGAGCCGTTCCCAGGTATGTTTCATTCTTCTATGCTTCATGGTTCTGGCCTGTGTTTCGTGGGCTCAGACACCTTTAACTTTCATTCCGATCAGTCCCTGCCGAGCACTGGATACGAGAGGGCAGGCCGGTCCATTTGGAGGCCCATCGCTGGCTGCCGGAAGCACACGACCCATTAATATTGCCGCTAATCCAAGGTGCGGTGTCCCGACAGCGGCGTCGGCCTATGCGCTGAACATCACGGTTGTTCCCCATCAAGCCCTAGGCTTCTTATCGGTTTGGCCTGATGGCCAGACGCGACCCAACGTATCCACTTTGAACTCGTACGACGGACGGGTGAAGGCGGTTGCAGCCATCGTAGGAGCGGGCACCAACAATGCCGTGGACATTTTTGCCACTGGCCGAACCGATGTGATCCTCGATATCACGGGCTATTTTGTAGGTCCGGGTAATAGCGATGCTCTGTACTACTATCCGCTGAAGAACGTGTGCGAATTGGTCAATACGATCAATCCTCCAACCACCGATGGATTGGCAGGACCGGCGCTGCAGAATGGCGTCACGCGCACTTTCCAGGTGACGAACACGCCGAATTGCTCGATACCGTCAGAGGCCGCCTCCTATGCGGTGAACATCACAGCGACCCCGGTGAATGGCGCTTCGCTGGGCTTCCTGTCGGTGTGGCCTTCCGATCAAGCGCAACCCTACACTTCCAACCTCAACTCATACTCGGGTACGGCCGTGGCCAACTCGGCGATCGTTGGCGCGGGAGGAGGCTCGCTTTCCGTCCTGGCCGCCGGCGCCGACACCCATCTGCAACTTGACCTGGTAGGTTATTTCGCGCCGAAGAACTCGCGCGGCTCGCTGGGGCTGCTATCCGACGGCGGTCAGGCGGCAGGCGATGCGCTGTACGCCTTCGCGCCGTGCCGGGGTAACGATACTCGTCCCAACACCTTCATGAACCGGCTGGACTACGTTCTGCAAAGGCAGGGCGGATGTCAGACGACTTTGCCGGTGTTGGCGGTGCAGCCGCCGATCGATGCTTTTGTCTTGAACGCAACCGTGGTTCCGGCGGGAGAGCCACTGGGTTATTTTCCCATTTGGCCGTATGGGCAGCAGATGCCCGTACCTTCGGCGCTGCTGTCGATGGATGGGGCGGTCACCTCGAACATGGCAATCGTGCCGACCGGACGCAACGGAGAAATCTCGGCATTCGCCGGCAGTCCCACCAATCTCATTTATGACGTGACGGGATACTTCGCCAGTCCGAAGCTGACGATGCTGACGCAGATGCCGCTGGCTGCTGCCACTATGCACGTTCCTTATGGCCCGGTGACCATGCAGGCCCGCGGCGGGGTCCCGCCCTACACCTGGAGCGCGACATTGCCGGGGAGCTTGACGATCGATGCCGGTACCGGCGTCATCAGCGGCTGTCCGACGGACAACGAATCTGGGACAATGATGGTCCAGGTTTCGGACTCCGGTCCCAGCACACCATCTACCCATTTCGGCAACATGACCATGAACGTACTGCCAACCTTCGGCATCACGATGGCGTCGCTGCCGAACGGAACGCTGAACACGCCGTATCGCCAGCAGCTAACCGCCGCCGGTGGCTATGGAAGCTACACGTGGAGTCTGGTGTCGGGTCAGCTGCCGCCGGGCTTTTCGCTGAACGGCAGCGGAGTGATCAGCGGCTACGATGCCGGAACGCGAGGCACATGGAGGTTCACGGTCGCGGTCTCCGATCAGGAGTGTGCGGCCGGCGCGCCGCCGACGCACACCTTTAGCATCAGAATCAACTAGGACCGTAACAACAAAATAACCGAAGGCGAACGGGTGGCCCGGGTCTCGCGCAGTTCGAGACCCGGGGTTCGTCATCATCACTGGAGTCATGCACTTCCCACCGAGTTCGAACGCCCCCCTCAAGGCCAAAGGCAGTGGAGAAAAGCAGGTCCCTCGACTCCGCTTCTCGGCGCTCGGGATGACAGAAAGGGGGCACCCTGAAGTTCGGTTTCGTCCGCGATGCCCTCCCCCTTCAATACACAGGATTTGCCAAAAACGGTGTATTGTACCTGTTATGGCCCGCACCAACATCGACATCGATGAGAGCTTGATTCGCAAAGCGCGCAAGCTCACCCGCCTCAAAACCAAGCGCCAGATTGTGGACAAGGCGCTTGAGTTGCTCGTCCGCTCCGAGAGCCGCAAAGGCATTCTTCGTTACTACGGCAGCGGTATCTGGAAGGGCGACCTTAAAGCTTCCCGGAGAAATCGCCTTTGATTCTGGTGGACAGGTCCGTCTGGGTCGACTTCTTCAACTCCTCTCCCGGACGCGGCGGCGGCGAGCTGCGCCGGATGATCGAGGACAGCGAACCTGTTGCGCTGACTGGAATGGTGGTCAGCGAGGTCTTGCAGGGCCTTACCAGAGACGCCCGCGCTATTGAGCACTTTCTTCGGCAGTTCGACATGCTGGAGCCCAGGGGCTTTGAAACGTATCGGGCAGCGGCTGCTATCTACCGAACTGCGCGCGGAAAAGGCATCTCGCTCACTACCATTGACACCTTGATCGCAGCCATTGCTCTGGAACATGACGCCAGCGTTTTCACTCTGGACCGGGACTTCTCCAGAATCGCGCTCATCACGCGTCTGGCGCTCCATCGCTTCTGATACTGCCGGCGACGAAGGGGGCCCATTGTCGTGCGAACGCCGCCCGCGTTCTATAACCGACAACTGACGGCTGTTTGTGTAAACTTACTGTTACTCGTTATGTCGCGGTTCTTTGTTCATTTCCGGATGGCGCTATGGCGTGCCTTTCAGCACGACGCCTTCGG
>JBARGS010000368.1:0-17964 GCA_049798495.1 Candidatus Korobacteraceae bacterium
GCGATCAGCCGCGCGACGTGCTCGCCATAAAGGGGCAGGTAGCTGCTGTTGAAGGGCAGCTTAGCCAGATTCCATTGCGCCGGCGAATGCCATTCCGCCAAGCCTACCGTTGCAGCCAGACTCGCTACATCGAACAGGACGTCCTGGCTGCCGGCGAAGCTTTGCGCGACCTCATGGTTGAGCTCGTCGATTAGGCCGCGTAAAGTTCCAGCAACTAATTTTTCAAGGCTGCCGAAGATGCACTCGGCGGGCGCAGCCAGATTCTGAACGATGCAAATTGTGCGGCCATTGGCGCCAATGGCGGAGCGAATCGCTCGGAGGTGCCGCAACGCCGCTGCAACGCTTGCCTTCGCGGCATCGGCGTCTCCCACCGTTGAATTCAGCGGATAGCCGCGATAGTCGACCGCAAGCAGAACGGCGTCCAATTGCTGCCGATTGATCTCCGACTCCGGCGACAGAGCCTCTTGCAAAACCTGGCCGTACGCAGGTGCGACACACTCCAGCGCGATGCCGTGGCGGGCTGCACTCGCGATCAAAGCAGGAACAATAAAATCGGTATTGGCGTTGCTCAGAATTCCGAGCCGAAAAGGAAGCAGCGGAGCCAGCGAATGTGCAGCCTCGCGCGCCTTACTGATTAGCTTGGCGATGCGGTCGAGATCGTTCTCGTCGAGAGCGTAGGAGGCTAATGCCTGCAAGCGTTCGCCGAGGTTCGTTTCCGATTCCAGAACCGCTCGGCAGCGTGCGACGAAATCGGCAGGAGGGCGGGGCAGCCATGCCAGCGATTGATACAGCTGGGAGCCTGCAGGGTCGACGCCGGGATTCACGCTTGCGCCCCTAGTTTGTCCTGGATGAGTTTGGCCAACTGACCAACGTTTCTGAGCTTGTTGACCTCGTAGGCGGAGAACCTGACGCCGAATGCGCGCTCCACCGTGAGCATTAGACGCACATGGCGCAAGCTATCCCAGCCGGCCACATCATTGGCTGTCAACTCCGGGGAGACGACGATCTCGTCGTCGTCAAACACACTGCGAAACAGGCCGGTAAGCTTGTTGTAGACTTCGCTGCTTTCCATCGGGCCCCACCACGTTCACACAGACGTCAGATAAATCTAACATGCTGTCGAGCGCGCGGGAACGTCTGGCTAGGAGATTAGGGCTGCTCGGCCGAACCTGATCCGGCCGGCGTGGATGGCCGCTTTGTCGCAGGCGTCGCGGTCAGACTCCCACTCATCACTTCGGCGACGATGGCATCGCCCGCGGAGTTGTAATGGGTGTCGCCGAAGATGAAGTGGCTCAGGTACCAACAGCCGGGCTGCGTGCGCGGACATTGATCCTTGATGGCGAAGAACGCCGGGAACAACGTGACGAAGCGCTTGCACTTCCCTTCGCACCAGTCGCGCCAGATGCGCACGTCACGCGAGTCGACCGTGTCGTGGGCAAGTTGCGCCGGCCAGGGATAGACGACGACGCTGATCGGGATGTTTCGCGCCTGCAACTCCCGCCATAGCACGTCCATCTTTTCTTTTTCTTTGCTGATGCCGCCCTCCACGCCAAGCGGCGCGTAACCGATCTCGTAAGGTTCGGTGTCGGAAACTTTGCGATAGGTCCAGGCCGAGCGTTCGAAGTCGAATTCGTTCCCGCCGTGCCCAAGGTCAAGGTGATACCAGCCGAACCGCACGAGCATCTTCTCGAAAAAGTCGAACACGTCGTTGGTAAGCAACAGGTGATTGTTGATGTTCAGCCGCAGGTTGGAATACCAGTTCGACTGCGAGACCTTGCCATTGGCGATCGCAACAGCGCCGGACGAATCGACATCATGAAAGAACGCAGCCTCGTCCTGAGCGTCGGAGATGTCGATGAACACGATGGCCTCATCGAACTGGACGCCGCGCTCCATCACCATCCTTGCCGTGTTGAGATAGTTGGACGGCGAGTAGCCTTCTACGCCTCCGTTCAGAAACTCGTATTGAGGAAAGTTTGCCGCAATACGTCCGATGAAACTGTCTTGCCAGCTAGTCATCCCCTCCGGAGCCGAGTCGCCCAGAATCAGAATGCGCGGCCGAGCGTCGGTGAGGGGAACCTGCCGGACGTGCTCATCGCGAAAGCCGAGGCTGTTGGTATGGAACTCGTACGAGTTCCCCAGCCAGGGCCGGATGCAGGAGCAATTGGGCAGGAAGGCGAAGCGGCGCACCGGGTCGCGGGAGAAACAGAAGCCGTGTGCGCCTCCCGAGGCCGCCGAACCCAGAATCGCAGCGCTATAAAAGTAATCGCAGATGAGGAACGCGGCGGCACTGACCACCACGGAAGCCAGGAACAGCAACAGCTTAATCCGCCGTTGCCGCCTGGTGTTCGATGAAAGTGAGTCCACTGGTTGTGATGTCTGGACCGTGCTCAACGCAGCTCTTCCATGCACTGCTCCAGCGCCTCACGCGAGGGGCGGGTAACGCTTTCCGGCAGCGTGGCCAGCGGACGGTCGGTCATGTTGATCATGTCGAGGAAGTTGGGCGCCATGGTATTCACGTACAGTACGCCGGTCAGCACCTCCTCGGCATCGTGCGACTCGATCAGGCGTTTCACCGCCCCGACCTTGCTGGTGGGGTCGTAATCGTGCTCCAGCTTGCGCAGGCGCAACGACGAGCCGTCGTGCATGGTGACGTTGAGGCTGGAGCCCTCGTCGTAGTCCACCGCGATGTCGTTGAAGTGGGGCACGAAGTCCACGTCGTGCAACGGCTCTTCGTGATCCTTGACGAACTTGTACGACTTGGTCGAGCCTTCGTGATCGTTGAATGTAGTGCAAGGCGAGATCACGTCGAGCATGACGGTGCCGCGATGCGACAACGCCGCCTTCAGCATCGTGTGCAACTGCCGCTTGTCGCCGGAGAAGGAGCGTCCGACAAAGGTTGCGCCCAGCATGATCGCCAGGGCACAGGTATCGATGGGCGGCAGGTCGTTGATGACGCCGGTCTTCAGCTTCGAGCCGAGATCGGCGGTGGCGGAGAACTGGCCCTTGGTGAGGCCGTACACCCCGTTGTCTTCGATGATGTAGATCATCGGCAAATTGCGACGCATGAGGTGGACGAATTGTCCGATGCCGATGGACGCGGTATCGCCGTCGCCGCTGACGCCCAAGGCCACGATCTTCGAGTTGGCCAGCACCGCTCCAGTCGTGACCGCCGGCATGCGCCCGTGCACCGCGTTAAAGCTGTGCGAGCGGTTCATGAAGTAAGCCGGGCTCTTCGACGAACAGCCGATGCCCGACATCTTGATCACGCGCTCGGGCGCGACGCCCATCTCGTAAAAGGCGTCAATGATGCGCTCGGAGATGGCGTTGTGGCCGCAGCCGGCGCAGAGCGTGGTCTTGCCTCCGCGATAGTCGAGCACGGTGAGCCCGATGCGATTGGTCTTCGGTTTCGGCGGCGGCGCGGTAGTGGTCGCCATTTACTTGCCCTCCTGGGAAATGATGTCGTCGGTGATGGAGCGGGCGTCGATTGGCAGCCCGTTGTAGTGGCGCACGCTGCGCAGTTTGCCGATTTCCGCCACGGCGATGTCCAGTCGCAGCAACTCGAGCATCTGCCCGTCGCGATTCTGGTCAACGACGTAGACGCGTTTGTGCGAGGCGATAAATTCGTGCGTCTCGCGCGTGAACGGGAAAGCGCGCAGGCGCAGGTAGTCAGTCTTGACTCCGTATTCGGACTGCAACTGATCAAGCGTCTCGACGACTGCGTGATGCGACGTGCCATAGGCGATGATTCCGACCTCGTTGCCGTCGTTGCGGACAACGTCCGGGCGCGGAACCAAACTTCGCGCCGTCTCGAATTTGTGCGCCAAGCGATCCATGTTGTTGGCGTAGTCGTCGGGACGCTCGCTGTAGTTCGACTTCTCGTTGTGGCCGCTGCCGCGCGCGAACCATGCCGCCCCGGGGTAATCCGTTCCCGGCAGCGTGCGGTAGCCGACGCCGTCGCCATCCACGTCTTTGTAGCGAGCGAAGCCGCCCAGCCGCTCGAGGTCTTCGGCGGTCAGCACCTTGCCGCGGTTCTGCGGTTTCTCGGGATACTGGAACGGCTCCGACATCCAGTTGTTCATGCCGAGATCGAGATCGGACATGACGAACACCGGCGTCTGCAATTGCTCGGCGAGATCGAAGGCATCGCTCGCCATGGTGAAACATTCAGCCACCGTGCTGGGAATCAGCATGGGATGCCGCGTGTCGCCGTGCGAGAGTTTGGCGACGAAAGAAATATCGCCTTGCGATGTTCTGGTGGGAAGGCCGGTAGACGGGCCGACGCGTTGGATATCCCAAATGACGCCGGGAATCTCGACGTAATAGCCCAGGCCGGCGAATTCCGCCATCAGCGAAATGCCGGGGCCGGCGGTCGCCGTCATGGACCGCGCCCCAGCCCATCCTGCGCCCAGGACCATGCCGACAGCAGCCAGTTCGTCCTCGGCCTGCACAATAGCGAATGTTGCTTTGCCGTCAGGGCCTACGCGATGTTCCTTCATGTATTCAATTAACGTTTCGACCAGCGACGAGGAAGGCGTGATCGGATACCAGGTCACGACCGTCACTCCCGCGAACATCGAGCCCATCGCGGCGGCCGAGTTGCCGTCGATGATGATCATGCCGCTGGTCTTGTCCATGCGTTCGACGGTGAAGGGATCGACCTTGGTGAGCGACTGCGCCGCATATTCATAACCCGCTTTGGCGGCGCCCCAGTTGAGCTCGGCAGCCTTGACCTTGCGGGCGAACTGCTTGCGCAAAGCCTTCTCGACCTCGGCCATATCGAGGTTGAGCAACTGCGCCACCACGCCGACGTACACCATGTTCTTGACCAGCTTGCGCAGCTTCGACTCCGGACAGACAGCGGCGGTGATCTTGTCGTAGGGCACGGGATAAAAGGTCAAGTCGGATCGCAGCTCGTTGAGTTTGAGCGGCTCGTCATAGAGCGCCACCGCGCCGGGTGCGAGCGACATCACGTCTTCCTTGGCGGTCTCGGGATTCATCGCGACCAGGAAATCGATCTCCTTCTTGCGCGCGATGTAGCCCTTCTTGCTGGCGCGGATGGTGTACCAGGTTGGCAGTCCGGCAATGTTCGACGGAAACATGTTCTTGCCGGAGACCGGAACGCCCATCTGAAAGATGGTGCGCAGCAGGACCACGTTCGAGCTCTGCGAGCCCGATCCGTTTACGGTTGCAACCTGGATGCTGAAGTCGTTGACAACAGGCTCACGCACGGCGCCATGCTCGGCGCCATGAACGGCGAATTCAGTTGTGGCCATCAATACCCCTTACAAACTCGATCAGAACGGAGGGAACAACATTTCATTATAGGACAGTTGGCAAGAGGTGGGCGGGAGGAAGGCGCGGCAAGCGCAATCCAGGTGCGATGCCGCGCTCGTTAAGCTAGCGCTTTACTCATAGTCGCTTACTTGCCCCTCGACGATGGGTGGTCGTGAAAGAGGCGGCCCAGATGGGATTCAGTCCCGCCTCGCGGGACGGTATAAGAAAGCCCACCGTTTCAACGGTGGGTGGGCGGACAAAACGAAACCGAGTGCCTCGGGCACGGCACACCCGATCACCCAAAGATATATCGAGGATCGTAATCAACTCCCGATTTGCGCAACATCGTCTCGAACTCTTGCTCAAAGGTGCGCTTGGCATGGTGCCGAGGCTGCTCGGCAATGTAATCCATCACCGCCTGTTTGTTAGATAGCCTGACGCTGAATGCACCATAACCCTCCTGCCACGCGAATCCCGATCGCTTCTGATTCAGCCATCGCGAACTATTGCCCTTGAGTTCCTGAACCGCCTTGGCCAGCGGCGTTGCGGCAGGCAACGCAATTAAGAGATGAACGTGATTGTTCGTTCCACCGGTGATAATTAGAGGGATGTTCTTCTCGCGTCCGACGCCAGCCAGGTAGCGGCCCAGTGCATCGGGTTCGGGAATGGAACCCACGCGGCCTTTGGTACTGAAGACGCAGTGGAGGAGGTTTGAGGTGAGCGCGTGGGGCATACCCCGAGGCTAAATTTTGTACCGTCGGGATTCGGTGATTTGACGCACAGCCGGCTGTGCCGTGCCCGGGGCACTCGGGTCTTTTCTCAACCCCTACCCACTGTTGAAACGGGGGGCTTTCTTATGCCGTCCCGCAGGCGGGACTCGGGCGTCACGGTTCAGACACTTACACTGGAACTGGCAGCCCAACAGAAACAACTTTGCGGTTCACCTTACGCCGTAACCTCTTCCGTCCGGAAGTACTGCGCCATCTTGCGGAACTTTTCGTAGCGGGCGTTCAGCAACGCGTCGGTCGGGAGCTTCTCCAACCCCAACAAGTGCTTCTCCAGAACATCGGCCAGCGCATTCGCCGCGACATCGTAATCGTGGTGCGCGCCGCCGGGCGGCTCGGGGATGACTTCGTCGCAAATGCCAAGCTCCAGATTGTCTTTCGCTGTAATGCGCAGCGCCGCGGCGGCGATGTCTTTCTTGGTCGAGTCGCGCCACATGATCGACGCACAGCCCTCGGGCGAGATCACCGAGTAGATGCTGTTCTCCATCATCAGCACGCGATCGGCAACCGCAATCGCCAGCGCGCCGCCGCTGCCGCCTTCGCCGGTGATCACCGCGATGAAGGGAACTTCCAGGCGCGCCATCTCACGTAAGTTGTGAGCGATCGCTTCGGCCTGGCCACGTTCTTCGGCGCCGAGTCCGGGATAGGCGCCCACGACATCGATGAGCGAGATAACCGGACGCCGCCACTTCTCGGCGAACTTCATCGCCCGCAGCGCCTTGCGATAGCCCTCCGGATTCGGCTGGCCGAAGTTGCGAGCGACGCGCTGCTTGGTGTCGCGGCCCTTTTGGGTGCCGAGCACCAGCACTTCCCTGCCGCGAAAGCGCGCCATGCCGCAGACCATCGCGGCATCATCGGCGAAGCCGCGGTCGCCGTGAATTTCGCTGAAGTCGGGGAAGATGCGCTCGACGTAGTCGAGCGGGTAAGGGCGGTTGGGATGGCGCGCCAGTTCGGTGCGCTCCCAAGGGGTCAATTGTCCGGCGATCTGGCGACGCAGCGACGCGACGCGCTCATGCAGCGTCTTCAGCTGCCGCTGGGCTTCCTGATTGTCGCCGGCAGCGCTCTGCAGTTGTTCAATCTGCGTTTCAATGCGTTGCAGTTCGGCTTGCGCTTTGGAATCAGCTTCCATGTTTGGGTCGTTTCGTCTGGTCGCAGCCCAGTGCATGGCTTCGGCTGCGTAAATCCAGAAATCCAGCGCGGACAACATTCCGGATTGCGCAGGCGTGAGCTGGGTTTCGTCGGCCACGTGATTAGGCTATCAGCTATCAGCCGTCAGTTGTCGGCTGTTAGCCTTTAGCCGTTAGCTCTTAGCAAACAAGAGCTTCGTATTCTGAGCGGAGTATTCGCTGTGCGTCCACGCGAAAGCCAAGACTTCTCGGCTGCGGGCCGTTGATTCGGCACGGAAGGCATGCTCTACCTTGCCTCAATCGATGACGCGCACGCTGCCGCGCCCGCACAACTCTTCCACACGGCTGATGAAGGCCCGGTCCGGCAAGACATTATAGCCTTCCGCCTCCATCACCACGGTGAAGTCACCCTTGCGTTCCAGGTCGAAGAGCACGCGCGCCTCTCCCTTGCGCTCGCGGCAGATGACGTTCAGTTCGTCGATGGTGGTCAGCGATGCAGTCTCCAGTGCGACCTTGATGCGCAGGTGACTGGGCAGCTTGGGCTGGGCGTCTTCCAGCGGCGTGATGTCGCCGATCATGACTTTGGGATTCGAGCCTTCTTCGATGCGTACACCGGCTTTGACCAGCACCGGTACGGTGAGCTTTAGCTTTTCCGACAATCGGCGATAGGGTTCGGCGAAGCACAGAATGTCGACTGAGCCATTCATGTCTTCGAGCTGCCCCTGCGCGTAGAGATCGCCCTTCTTCGACTTCGCAACGCGAATGCCTTTGAGAATTCCGCCAATCAGGATCTCGTCCTTGCCGGTCGATGACTTCATCTCGCAGACTTCGGTGGTCGAGAGCGCGTGGAAGTCGAGCAGCTTGTCGCGATATTTCTCCAGCGGATGTCCGGTGATGAAGAAGCCGAGAATTTCCTTCTCGAAGGAGAGCCGTTGATGTTCATCCCAGTCGGGAGTGTTTGGCAGTGGCTTCTCGGCCGTCTGCGCGGCATCGTCATCCTCAAACACACCGAACAGGCCGTGCTGGCCGAGAGCGGCGTCCTTCTGCGCCTTCTGCGCGTGGTCCATGGCGCTGTCGATCACCGCCATTAATTGCGCACGTCGGCCCAGGGAATCCATGGCGCCGCTCTTGATCAGCGATTCCACGACGCGTTTGTTGAGCAGGTGGAGATCGACTTTCTCGCAAAACTCGAAGACCGACTTGAACGCGCCGCACTCTTTCCGCGCAGCCACGATCGAATCGATAGCGTTGTGGCCGACGTTCTTCACCGCGGCCAAGCCGAAGCGGATCGCCTCGCCGTGCGGCGTGAAATAGGCATCGCTTACGTTGATGTCGGGCGGCTCAACGGCAATGCCCATCTCGCGGCACTCGTTGATGTACTTCACCACGTCGTCGGTGCTGCCGGAGACTGACGTGAGCAGCGCGGCCATGAACTCGACGGGATAATGCGTCTTGAGATATGCCGTGTGATACGCGAGCAGCGCGTAGGCGGCCGAGTGCGACTTGTTGAAGCCGTAGCCGGCGAACTGCTCCATCAGGTCGAAGATCTTCTCGACCTTCCTCGGCTGAAAGCCGCGCCCGGTCGCACCCTGCACGAAGCGCGCACGCTGCTTAGCCATGGCCTCGGGATCCTTCTTTCCCATGGCGCGGCGCAGCAGATCCGCTTCACCGAGCGAGTAGCCTGCCAGCCGGTTGGCGATCTGCATTACCTGTTCCTGGTAGACGATAACGCCGAGGGTCTCTTTCAGGATCGATTCCAGTTCGGGCAACTCGTACTCAATTTTCTTGCGGCCCCACTTGCGCTCGATGAAATCTTCGATCATGCCACCCTGGATGGGGCCGGGGCGATAGAGCGCGTTCAATGCGGTGAGGTCTTCGACGGCGGTGGGCTTGTAGCGGCGCAACACGTCGCGCATGCCGTGCGATTCAAACTGGAAGACGCCGGAGGTCAATCCGGTGTGGAAGACCTTTTCGTAGGTCACCTGATCGTCGAGCGCAAGCGTCTGCAAATCGAGCTGCTCGTTGCGCGTCTGTTGAATAAGCCGCAGGGCATCGTCGATGATCGTTAGCGTGGTGAGCCCGAGGAAGTCCATCTTCAGCAGGCCCAGTTTCTCCACCGCCTTCATGTCGTAGGCGGTCACGATTTCGTCGTTCTTGGTGCGATGCAGCGGGACCAGGTCAGTCAACTGAATGGGCGAGATCACGACGCCGGCGGCATGTACGCCCGAGTTGCGCACCAGGCCTTCCAGCTTCTTGGCGGTGTCGATCAACTCTTTGGTCTGCGGCTCGCTCTCATAGGCGGCGGCGAGCGGAGGTGAATCCTGCAACGCCCGATCGATCGTAATGTTGAGCGTGGGCGGAATCATCTTGCCGATACGCTCAACTTCAGAGTACGGAATATCCATGGCGCGGCCGGAATCTTTGATCGCGGCTTTGGCGGCCATGGTGCCGAAGGTGATAATCTGCGCCACCTGGTCGCGTCCGTACTTCTCGGTGACGTAGTTGATGACCTCGCCGCGCCGGTTCATGCAGAAGTCGATGTCGATGTCGGGCAGACTGACGCGCTCGGGGTTGAGGAAGCGCTCGAAGAGCAACTCGTTTTGCAGGGGATCGATGTCGGTGATGCTCATCGCATAGGCGACCATCGAGCCTGCCGCCGACCCGCGGCCTGGACCCACGGGGATGTTGCGCTCCTTCGCGTAGCGGATGAAGTCCCAGACGATAAGGAAGTAGCCCGAGAACTGCATCTGGCGGATGATTTCGATCTCGCGCGCCAGCCGCTGCTCGTAGTCTTCCAGTGAGTGCTTCAACCTGCCCATGGTCTGCAGCTCGCGCAGAATGTTCAGCCGCTTGGCAAAGCCCTCGCGCGCGACATGCTCGAAGTAGTCCGGCAGCGAATATCCTGTTGGCACTTCAAACTGCGGGAACGGGTCGTGGACCTTCTCCAGACGAACGTTGCAGCGCTCGGCGATCTCCAGGGTGCGCGTCAGGGCTCGCTCGTAGCCGGTAAAGACCTGCGCCATCTCGTCATAGCTCTTCACGAAGAACTGGTTGCCGTGGAACTTCAGCCGGTTCGTGTCGTGAATCGATTTGCCTGTCTGGATGCAGACCATCACGTCCTGGGCGTGGGCATCGTCCTCGCAGAGATAGTGGCTGTCGTTGGTGGCGACCAGCGGCAGGTCGAGGTCCTTCTCCAGCTTGAGCAGATTGTCCTGGATACGCTTTTCTTCGGGAACGCCCTGGTCCTGAATCTCGAGATAGAAATTACCCTTGCCGAAGATGTCGGTGTAGGTGACGGCGGCCTCGCGTGCGATGTCGTACTTGCCCTCGGTGAGACTTTCGGCAACCTCTCCCTTCAGGCATGCGGAGAGGCCGATCAGTCCCTGCGCGTGCTCGGCAAGAAACTTCTTGCTGATGCGCGGCTTGTAGTAGAAGCCGTGCAGAGAGGCCTCGGAAACGATCTTGACCAGATTGCGATAGCCCTGGTCGTTCTCCGCCAAAACGATGAGGTGGTTGTAGCTGTCGCCCTCGGGCGCGGCGCGATGATCTTCCTTCTTGCAGATGTAGAGCTCGCATCCGAGGATCGGCTTCACACCCGCTTCTTTGGCTGCGTTGACGAAAGCAACCGCGCCGAAGATGTTGCCGTGATCGGTCATGGCGACCGCCGGCATCTCGAGTTCCTTGACGCGGCCGACCAGGCGCTCGATCTCGCAGGCCCCGTCGAGCATGGAGTAATCGGTGTGAAGATGAAGATGTACGAATTGGCTTTGCGACATCGCTGTACTTATTCTAAGCGCGTGGCGTGAGGTCTGCGGCCTGAGGAAAATGTGGAAAAGAGGTCCGAATCTAAATGTCGTCCCTGCCGGGACTCGAAACTTTTTTGGGGACCTACCCAGGACTTCGTCCTGGGCTGAACTGACTCGTCCCGCGCGGCGGGACGGGAGCGTCGTGGGTTCGGCAATGTTGCTTCACAACGGTCTCACGCGTCGGCGCACAAGAATTTCCGGCGCGCCTTGGTATTCGGAAATGCTTAAGCCTGCGATCGAAACAACTCTGTCGAGTGACAGCGAGGTGGCGGGGCAGCCCGCGCAAGTTGAAGAGAGCTACAGCGTCTCGTCTTGCCGCGGAATCTGTCCTGTCGGCTCGCCGGGCGAGATCAATTGCCCTCCGGTGATCACCTGTCCTGGCGGCGTTTGCCGGGGAACCGCTGGTTGCGCACGCGACCTTGCGTACGCGCGATAGGCAAAGATCACGGCCAGCAGTGGAGCGGCCAGCAGCCATCCCCAGAAGCCGAAGATGAGGCTCAACAGAATGGGAACGATGAGCGACGCCCAGATGGGCACGCGCGCCGTCCGCCGCATGATGACCGGCTGCAGTAACAGGCCGTCAATCACGATCACCACGCCGTAGAGAATCAGAACGTAGAGGAAGCCTTCGAAGCCATCGGAGATCAGCGCCGAAACGGCCGGACCGACGAAGGCGATGACCGGGCCAAAGTGTGGAATGAATTGCAATCCGGCGGCAAGGACGGCCCAGAAGGGCGCGAACGGCACATGCAGATACCACAATCCCGCCCACCACAGCGCGCCCACGGCCAGCGCATCGTAACACTGGGCGACGAACCACCGGCGCAGCGCGTCGGCGGTGAGATTCACATGACGGGTAAACCGCATTGTTCTATTGGATGCCGGCCGGTCAGACCGGTCTCGCACCCATGCTACACTCGAAAGACAGCGCTTGGCATTTGGCAATTAGCACTTGGTTTTGGCTAATTGCAAACTGCTAATTGCTCACTGTTCCTATGAAATTCGGCGTCATCATCTTCCCCGGATCCAACTGCGACCACGATGCCTACTGGGTGATCTCGCAGGTTGCCAAGCAGCCGGTAACCTTTCTCTGGCACGATTCTCCGAACCTCGAAGGCTGCGACGCCATCATCGTTCCCGGCGGCTTCGCCTACGGCGACTACCTGCGCACGGGAGCGATCGCCAAGTTCTCGCCCGTGATGGAGTCGGTGAAGAAGTTCGCCGCCGACGGTGGCCTGGTGCTCGGCATCTGCAATGGATTCCAGATCCTGTGCGAAGCCGGCCTGCTGCCGGGAGCGCTGCTGCGCAACGCAGGACTAAAATACGTTTGCAAGCCAGTGCATGTGCGCGTGGAGAGCATCGACACGCCCTACACGCAGCAGCTCGCAAAGGGCGAGGTGCTGGAGATCCCCATCGGCCACATGGAAGGCAACTACTTTTGCGACGAGCGCAGCCTCGCCGAACTGAAGGATCAGGACCGCATCGTCTTCCGCTATGCCACTCCAGCGGGCGAGATTACAGCTGAAGCCAATCCCAACGGGTCGTTGGAGAACATCGCCGGCATCTGTAGCGAAGGCCGCAATGTTCTGGGCATGATGCCGCATCCGGAGCGCGCCAGCGAGCCGGAGCTGGGTATGACCGACGGCGCGAAAGTCTTCCACTCGCTGGTCGCGGCGATGGTGGCGAAGTAGAAGGCCGTTCTTCGCTATTCGCTTTTCGCTGTTCGTAAAATCTAGGTGTTTTTCCGACTCATGGTGCTCCGGACAATTTCCGCCCGCCGGACAAATGACGAAATCTCCTTCCTTATACCAGCATCCAACAACAAGGCTCACTCGCCTCTATGCGAAGTCGACATTCAGTCTCCCGCTGTTACTGAATTCTTATTTTGCTGTGGATCTCGCCTCGAGTAGCACGTGCGCAAGCTACCTCCCGCTATCCCCTGGCTGACGATCAGCTATGGGAGTTTGGCGTCTGGGGAGCGGAGGCCATCGGCAAGGCAGGGAGCCAAGCCTTCGGCGAAACTCAGATCTCGATGGCCGGCTTTCATGTGGGCCGCGTCGTCTACGAGTACGCGCGCCCGGGTATGGGCAAGCGCACTTTGGAATACACCTTCGAGGCGCAGCCCTTCTTTCTGGTGACGCGACGCCAGTCTGCCTTTGGAGGCGGGTTCAGTCCGGTCGGCGTGAGATGGAATTTCGTTCCCCGAGGCCGCTACCGGCCCTACGTGGAATTCAACGGCGGGGCAATGTTCACGCAGAAGAATGTTCCGCCCGGCGATACCTCGAACTTCAATTTCACCGTGGCGGCCGGGCCGGGGGTGATGATCGCGTTGCCCCACAACGAGGCGTTGAGCATTGCGCTGCGCTACTGGCATCTGTCGAACGCGAACCTGGCCAATTCCAATCCGCAGTTCAATACGATTCAAATCGTGGTTGGTTACCACTGGCTGAAGGCGCGAACGGCGTCGAGGAAGGTGGTTTCGGTAGCGCCAGCCGGTGCGCCAGCGAAACAGTAGAGTTGTTGATGGTGAGTACCCGGTACGATGGTTCAGCGGCTGCTCTGACTGACGGCTGAGAGCTGACGGCTGAGAACTGCCCTACCGGAACGCTTCCTTGTTCACCACGTACGGCATTTGAGTCACGTCGCCGCCGTAGTTTTTCTCCAGCACGTCGATGAGGCCCTGCACGCAGCGGCCGGCCATGCCTAACTTCGGATCGACCGAGAGGCGCGTGATGCGGGCGGCGCTGGCGAAGTGGGGATAGAGGCGGCAGCGGTCCTCGATTTCGGGATCGCGCAGCGGTGAGTCTGGCGGCAGCGGCTCCTTCTCGTAAACATCGAGCGCGGCGCCGGCAATCCAGCGTTCTTTGAGCGCCTTGGCCAGAGCCTTTTCGTCGACCACCGGCCCGCGCGATGTGTTGACGAGGTAAGCCGTCGGCCTCATGCTGCGCAACGTGCGCTCGTTGATCAGGTGATAGGTTGGCGTCTCGCTCTCGCCTTCGCGTAGCAGCGGCAGGTGGATGCTGATGAAGTCGCTCTGGGTAAGGGCGTCTTGCATGGTTACGTACATGATGGACGTGCGCTGCGGTTGCAGCCCATGCTTGTAGCGCAGGTCCATCAGTTCCTGCACTGCGGCGACCAGCTTGCTGTTCGGCCCCCGGGCCTCGTAGCACAGGATGTTCATATCGAAGCCGACGCACTTCTTAATGACCGCCTGACCAATGCGTCCCGTGCCGATCACGCCCATCGTCTTGCCGGTCATCTCGTCGCCCAGGAACGGCAGGTAGGGATGCCAGTAGCCCCACTTGTTTTCACGGACCAGGTGCTCGGCGGTCCAGAGTCTTCGCGCCAGAGTCGCCAGTGCGAAGAAAGCGAACTCGGCGGTGGCTTCAGTCAGAACGTCGGCGGTGTGGGTGAAAGGAATTTTGTAGCGATTGGCGTCGGCGCGATTGATGTTGTCGAAGCCGACGGCGTATTGCGCTACAGCTTTCAGAGTGCCTTTGCCGGCTTCGAAGACTTCGGCGTCGATGGGATCGCGCAACGTGGTGATGAGGCCGTCGATGCCGCTGCGCACTTTTTCGATGATGAGGCTCTTCGGCGGCGGCTCGGGATGGGGGGTAGATCTCCAGCTGATAGCCGTGCTCGCGCAGGCGATGGAAGGCGGCCTCGCCGATGTCGGCAGTGGCGAAGATGCGGAAGTTCCTGTCTGGCATGAGTGCGAACTCGCCTCTGGCTCGCACCGCACATGCGAGCAGGCAATGAAGGGGCGCAGCTTCAGCTGCGCCATTACAACCCCCATTATTCTTGTCATCCCGAAGAGGCCTTCAAGCCGAGGAGGGATCTACTTTTCCAGTTTTCCAGCGACAATTGCAGTCGAAAGTGAAAGCAGATCCCTCGCGGCTGAAGCCGGCTCGTGATGACAACAAAAAAAGAATGGTCACGCCGGCGCACCTGAAGGTGCGCCCCTTCAAATGCGCCTTGCCTGCACCGGTGAAGCAGTGCTGCACCCGCTACAGATTCTTCTTCGTCCAATCCTCGATGCGGTTCAAGGCCTCTTGTAGATTCGCGATCGAATTCGCCGTGCTGAAGCGCAAATACCCTTCGCCGTACGAACCGAAAGCCGTTCCCGACAGTGCCGCCACACCCGCGTCGTCAAGCAGCGCGTCGGCTAGCTTCTTTGACGGCCAGCCGGTCTGCTTGATGTTGGGGAAGGTGTAGAACGCGCCCTTGGGCGACAGGCAGGAGAAGCCTTTGATCTGGTTCAGGCCGCCGACAAACACGTCGCGCCGCTTGTGAAATTCCCGGCGCATCTTCTCCGGCTCGCTCTGGTCGCCGCGCACCGCCTCGATGCCCGCCATCTGGGTGAAGGTTGCCGTGCAGGAATTGGAGTTGGTCATAAGGCGCGTAAAGTGCGCCGCGAGATCGGGCCGCATCACCCCATACCCCAGGCGCCAGCCGGTCATGGAATAGGTCTTCGAGAATCCCGACAGAATGATCGTGCGGTCCTTGAAGCCGTCGACCGAGGCGATGCTGTAGGGCTCGCCCTCAAACAGCAGGCGCGAGTAAATTTCGTCGCTCAGGACCATGATGTCGCGGTCGCCGATGGCGCGCGCGATGTCCTGCACGTCTTCCTTGGTAATGATGCCGCCGGTGGGATTCTGCGGCGAGTTCAGGATGATCAGCTTGGTGCGATCGGTGATCAGGCTGGCGAGTTCGTCGACATCGAGGCGGAAGTCGCGCTCCTCGCGCAGCGGAATCGGCACCGCCTTCGCGTTGAGGAAGTTGATCATCGACTCGTAAATGGGGAAGCCGGGGTTGGGATAGATAACCTCGTCTCCCTCCTCGACCAGCGCCAGGATGGTGAAGAAGATGATCGGCTTGCCGCCAGGAACGACGACGACTTCGTCGGCCGTAGCCTTGATGCCGCGCGAATCCGAGACCTCCTGCGCAATGGCTTCGCGTAGCTCCGGCAGCCCGGCCGCGGGCCCGTAATGGGTGAAGCCCTTGCGCAGCGCGTCGACGCCGGCGTCGACAACGTTAGCGGGCGTGTCCATGTCGGGCTCGCCGATCTCAAGGTGAATGATGTTTCTTCCCTGGCGTTCCAGAGCGCGGGCGCGAACCAGCACCTCGAACGCAGTTTCCGTTCCCAGCCGCGACATCCGCTTGGCCAGGCGCAATTCTGTCTGTGTAGTAGTCATAGGCAAACGGAAGATTATACCCCGGGTGGCAGCTATGGCTATGCGGGGCAACAGCTGAGATGGCCAAATGCCCGATTTGGATACGCTAAGCATTCAGATCGGGACAGAGGTGCGCCGAGTCCTTTCGGAACCGACCATTTCGTCTTGTATTGCCGGGACGTACGGGAAAGCGTACGTTGGTATCATGAACAGCATGAACGCCAGCGAAGCTCGGGAGAAGTTGTACCGGCTCCTCGACGAAACGGCCGCTGCTCACGAACCGGTGCTTATCACCGGTCCGCGTTCAAGTGGCGTTTTGGTTAGCGAAGAAGACTGGAACGCCATTCAGGAAACGCTTTACCTGCTCTCGGTTCCGGGGATGCGTGAATCGATACGCGAGGGATTAGCAACACCCGTGTCGGAGTGTGAGAAGGAACCGGGCTGGTGACGGCTTGGCAGGTCGTGTTCACAACGCAGGCGCAGAAGGATGGACGTCGTCTCGCCTCTTCCGGCCTGCGGCCCAAGGCTGAACAGCTTCTCGCTCTGCTGGCTAGAAATCCATTCGAGAAACCTCCTCCGTTCGAGAAACTCGTCGGCGATCTAAACGGCGCCTGCTCCCGCCGCATTAATATTCGGCACAGACTGGTCTATCAGGTGCTGGAAGAAGAGCATGTGGTGAAGGTTCTGCGGATGTGGACGCATTACGAATAGGCGCTGTGCATGCGTTACTCGCGCTCAAATCGGCCCCGACCCTGGCTGCGAGCAATTGTGACCAGATTAGGTGCTGCCGAAAGCCATACCATAGTCTCTGACCAACGTAATGAGGAGAATTGAATGAAACTTAACAGACTACTTGCTTTCGTCCTGGGCTCACTCGTCGTGCTCGCCCTATCCCTGCCGGTAATGGCACAGAGCACCACTCAATCCAGCACCACCACGACGTCGCAGGATCCAACTCCCGCTCAGACGCAGAGCACCACCACAACGCACGATACTGCAGCTGCGCCGGCGCCGAGCTCTCAGACTACCGACACCACTACCAAGTACAAGCATCACAAAGTGAAGCAGACCGACACCACGACCACAACAACAACTCCGCCGCCGGACCAGCAGATGAATCGAACCGACTCAACGACCACCACAACCACGCCGCCGCCGCAGGTACAGAAGGACACCACCACGACGACGACGACTACGCCTAAATAATGGCGGGCAAACGGCCTTGACGTTTCTGGGCAGGTAACGCACCCTTTTCGTCCATGCACCTGTCCGTGACGGGGCACACATATCGGCTTGCGCGGCGGGAATTCTCGTTCGGCAAAAAACTCAGGAGGGTGCCCCGTCCAAGCCGGTTTTGCTTGGGCGGGGATTTTGTTTGAGCGGATTCACTGCTCCGCGCGTCCAGAGTCAAGGTTTGACCCGCTCGCTCCCGTCTTCGAGCTGTCCATTCTGACTCGATCTCGACCACGCCCGTCGCATAGTGACGCAAGCTGCTCCATGGCCAGTCTTCCGGCTTCTCCACCAATCCGCGCTTTACGGGATTACGGTGCACGTAGCGCAGTTTTTCGGTGCGCTTGCTTTTGCTCCACACGTTGAAGTCGTAATAGCGCGCCTCCCAGAAATGCTCGCGGTCGCCGATGAGACGGCGAGCGACCGATTGCTTCAAGGCTTGCAGCGCCGTAGCCAGCGTGGCGCGTTCGGGTTCGCCTACAAGCAAATGAATGTGCTCGGGCATGATCACGTACCCGGTGACGAACATTCCGTATTGGCGGCGAGTTTGCTCAAGCGCATTCTC
>JBARGS010000369.1:0-2096 GCA_049798495.1 Candidatus Korobacteraceae bacterium
TCCTGTTTCGCGGCGAAGAACTGTTGGCGCTGTCGGAGGAGGGGATGCGGCAGGTTCGAGGCGCCGGCATCAGCATGATCTTTCAGGAGCCGATGACCGCGCTGAATCCGGTGATGCGGGTGGGAGATCAAGTCGCCGAGGCCGTGCTGGCGCATGCGGATTGTAGCCTAGCGCCAAAAGAGTCAGACGAAGAGCTAGGAAAGCAGATCCCTCGCCGACTAAAGTCGGCTCGGGATGACAATCATGAAAAGGTCATGACGGCGCGCCTAAAGGCGCGCCCCTTCAAAAACAGAATTACCAAATCCGAGGCCTGGCAGAAGGCCGTGGAAGCCCTTCGCACGGTCTCCATCCAGGACGCCGACCGTCGCGCGCGCGATTATCCCCACCAGCTCTCGGGAGGTCAGCGCCAGCGCGTAATGATCGCCATGGCAGTGGTGAATCGGCCGTCGCTGCTCATCGCCGACGAGCCCACCACCGCCCTCGATGTCACCATCCAGGCGCAGGTGCTTGACCTGCTTGCCGATCTGCGTGAAAAATCCTCCCTGGCCATGCTCTTCATCTCGCACGATCTGGCCGTGGTCTCGCAAGTTGCCGATCGCATCGGCGTGATGTATGCGGGAAGCCTGGTCGAAATGGGACAGGCACGTGATGTCTTTCAACATGCCGCGCATCCTTATACGCGAGGCCTGTTAAACTCGGTGCCGACGCTGCGCACCGATCGCGCGCGGCCACTCCAAACCATCGAGGGGACCGTGCCTACGATCGCCGCACTGCCGCCGGGTTGCGCTTTCGAGCCGCGTTGCGACATTCGCATTGCGAGTTGCGCCGCGGCGTTGCCGCCGTTGGTCGAAGTTGCGCCCGGTCACCTTGCGCGCTGTCCCGTCATCGCACCGGAGGTACTCTGATCCATGCGCCTGCTGTTGCTCAGCGATATTCACGCCAACATCGAGGCGCTGGACGCCTGCTTGGCGGCGGCTCCCGCGCACGACCGGGTGGTGAATCTGGGCGACATTGTGGGATACAACGCGTCGCCCAACGAGGTGTGCGAGCAGGTGCGCGCGATGAAGTCGCCTGTGGTTCGCGGCAACCATGACCGCGCTTGTTCCGGCCTCTCCAGTTTGACGGACTTCAACCTGGTGGCGGCGATGTCGGCGCGCTGGACGCAGACCACACTCGAGCGCGATCATCTGGATTGGCTGCGCAACCTGCCGCGCGGTCCTCTCCGTTCCGAGGAATTTCCGGAACTGGAGTTCGTACACGGCTCACCGCGCGACGAGGACGAGTACCTGCTCAACAACACCACGGCCGGCGTGGACTTCCATCTTCCCGGTCACGCCGACAAGATCTTCTTCGGGCACACGCACCTGCAGGGTGGCTTCGTCTATCACGAGGACAAAACGGCGCCTTTTACGCCGCAGTACGAGAGCAGCGAAGGCGCCGTGCGCTACAGTATCGCTCTCGGGCCGGGCGAGCGTTACCTCATCAATCCGGGATCGGTGGGGCAGCCGCGCGACAACGACTGGCGCGCGGCCTTCGCTCTCTACGAAAGTAATGGCCAGACGCCCGCCAGCGTAACCTTCTACCGCGTGCCCTATGACGTGCAACGCGCGCAATCGCGAATTCTCGCCGCCAACCTCCCCGAGCGGCTGGCCACACGGCTGAAACTGGGACGATAGAATTTGCCGGCGCGTGTCCAGGCGTGACGCGGTGCACCCGCTCGTATTACCCTTCTTGCGCTGATGTGGAGGGGTGATGAAATCCTACGATGCGATCATTATTGGTACCGGACAATCTGGTCCATTCCTGGCCATCCGTCTGGCGAAAGCGGGACACAAGGTCGCCATCATCGAGCGCCACCTGTTTGGCGGAACCTGCGTCAACACCGGCTGCATTCCCACCAAAACACTAGTCGCCAGCGCCGAAGTGGCTCACGCAGCGCGGCGCGCCGCTGAGTTCGGGGTCAATGTCGGCGAAGTGGCGGTCGACATGAAAAAGGTGAAGGCGCGCAAGGACCGGATTCAGCGCCCATCGCAGGAGGGCGCGGAGAGCCGCCTGCGAGAGCAGCCCAACTGCGACGTCTACAAAGGCCAAGCGCG
>JBARGS010000370.1:0-6378 GCA_049798495.1 Candidatus Korobacteraceae bacterium
CGAAAGTCATCGAGCGCTAATCAATCTCCGGTGCGAACCACAGAATGAACATTGATTTTCTGACTATTGACGGCACGCGTACCGCGCTACAGGAGCGGGAGACAACCGCGACCGCGCTGGTCGACGCCTTCTACGCCAAGATCGAAGGGGAAGACCCCGCGATCGGCGCCTATTTGACCCTGTGCAAGGAGCGGGCGTACGCGCAGGCTACGCGCATCGACGCACTCGCCGACAAGGGCGACGATCTTCCGCCGCTGGCGGGCGTTCCTGTCGCCATTAAGGACGTTTTCACCACCAGGGACGTGCGCACCACTGCCGGCTCGAAAATCCTCGACAACTTCATAGCTCCTTACGACGCGACCGTTGTCGCCAGGCTGGAAGCAGCGGGGGCCATCATTCTCGGCAAGACCAATTGCGACGAATTCGCCATGGGTTCTTCCAACGAGAATTCCGGCTTCTTTCCCGTGCGTAACCCGCACGACCACTCGCGCGTGCCCGGTGGATCCTCAGGCGGATCCGCTGCCGTGATTGCCGCGGGAACTGCCGTGGCCTCGCTCGGCTCCGACACCGGTGGCTCGATTCGTCAGCCTGCGGCATTCTGCGGTGTCGTAGGCCTGATGCCGACTTACGGCCGCGTCTCCCGCTATGGTCTGATCGCCTTTGCGTCCTCGCTCGATCATCCCGGGCCGTTCGGCAAGACCGTCAAAGACGTGGCTATCCTGCTGCAGGTGATTGCCGGGCGCGATCCCATGGATTCCACTTCGGCTGACATTCCCGTTCCCAACTATCGCGAGCATGTTGGCCAGCCAGTGACGGGTATGAAGATCGGAGTTCCCCTGGAGTACTTCGACGAAGGGCTCGATCCGGAAGTGCGGGCCGCGGTGGAATTCGGCATTAACGAGCTGGCGAGAGCAGGAGCTGAAATCATCCCCCTCTCTCTGCCGCATACCGCTTACGCGATTCCGACCTACTACGTGGTTGCGACGGCGGAGGCTTCGTCCAACCTGGCGCGCTACGACGGCGTGCGTTATGGTTTGCGCTCCGGCGATGCAAAGACCTTGAGTGAGATGTATCGTCGCACGCGCGATGCCGGCTTCGGAGCGGAGGTGAAGCGCCGCATCATGCTGGGCACCTACGTCCTGAGTGCCGGATACTACGACGCCTACTACCTGAAGGCACAACGGGTGCGCAGTCTGCTGGCACGCGATTTCGAGCAGGCTTTCGCCACTGTAGACGCAATCGTGACACCGACCACTCCTACTCCGGCATTCAAGCTCGGAGAGAAGTCCGACGACCCGCTGGCCATGTACCTGGCCGACATCTTCACCGTGACAGCAGATCTGGCGGGCATTCCCGGAATCTCCATTCCTTGCGGCAAGAGCAAAGAAGGCTTACCCATCGGCATGCAGGTTCTGGGCAAGCATTTCGATGAAGCCACCGTATTGCGCGTCGCGCATGTCGCCGAGCACGCGCTGGCGTCGAGAGTGTAGGAGAGGTTTGGCCAAAGCAATCCGCTGCCACTAACCGACCGAGAAAGCCCGAAGGGCGAAATTTGTTTTAGCCGTGGGCGTGAGCCCGCGGAAGAGTGTCGGACAAAACCGAGGAGCCGCGGAGCGGCGATACTCATTCTTGGAAGATCGCCTGAATTCAAGTCGGGTGGGTGTATGTCGGCGAAACCGTGCCGCCGCTCCGCGGCTCTTCCTTCTGTTCACGCTGACCGCGGGCTCACGCCCACGGCTAAAACAAATTCCGCCTTTCGGGCTCAGGATTGCGATACCCTAATCCGAAACCACACTAGCTTTACTTCATCACCCGACTTCTTCGTAATACCGTTCCCCCGCGCATCCCCGGCACAGAATCCTTCCATCCCGCCGAACCTCGCGCTGGAAGTTAATTCCTTCGCCACATTCCGCGCAGACGATACGCTCGCCCTTGTAGCCGGGCAATTCCTCCGGCGGCAGCGTCACCTTCACCCACTGTTCGCTGAACAGATCGTCATTCGACAGCTCGCGATAGGCGAGCATCTGCTGCCGGTTCTTGTCGCCAATCTCGGGATGCATTTGGCGCGCCAGCGTCTTCGAGCTTTCCTTGGCGCACACCCGTACCGCGCGCCCCGACTCGAGATCGACAAAAGTCGCGGCCACCTTGCCCCAGTCGCGAAACTTAAGCGCACGCTTGCCCAGGCGACAACCGGTCACGACCCCAACAGCATCGGTGGCACAGCGATCGATCTCAACAAACGTGATTAGGCGCTTGCGGTCCTTGCCGTGCGGGTCCTCGATGCCCAGCAATTCCAGACCGCGCATTGCCAGGCGAACGCCGAGGATCTGCCCGGCGCAAAGGTGACCGTGCGCTATCTCGGCATCACGCAAGAGTTCGTCGAAGGATTTCACGCTGCTCCATAATTACTGTTCGTCTGAGTCGTTGTCCGGCGCCTCATCGGCAAACCGCCCGCTCACGTTCACGGTGAACTTGTCGCCAACCTTCGGCAGAAAGGTTACTCGCACCGGCTGGCGCTCCCAATGCGGCGCCGAACAGGTGCTATCGGGCGCATCTCCAACGCTCGCTGGACCGACATCTTTGTGAAATAGGGCCTTCCTGCCGCCGATTTCAGCGACCACGGCACTTACCTTCTCCCCGTTGGATGTGATGCCACAGTAGGCGGCGTAGTCGCGATACCAGCTGACCTCAGAATAGACCGGATCGAAGTCGGGCAGCTTGACCAGCGCAATTTTGCCGGAGACGCGATCGACCAGCAGCCATCCGCCGCGCTCCCAAAGCCACTTGGGTGTTTTGCGGGCATCTTCCGGCAAGGCGTCGTTGATGCGATAAACGCGGCGCACCACGAACTCCCGATCGGTCACGTCGTGCGCGTCCCCGGTAGTAAACTCCTTCAGTCGGGTATCGACGTACAGCGGCCGCACGGTAATGTCGACGCTCTTTTCCTCGGATGGGCTGACGAACAGTTTCACGCTGGTAGTCTTTCCCAGCGCCACTACGTGTGGCTTGGAAGCGGCGGGTAGCGACAACGGCAACAGGAAAGACGCGGCAAAAAGATAAAAAGAGCGCATACTCAGGGTGCTGATGGCAAGGCTAATCCCCGGGTGAGGAGACCGCAAGCCATGGTTCGCAAAATATGACATAGCGCTTCGCGCAACTGACAACTGCCATACAATGTTCCTGCTTCTAACATTCGGTGACGGACTTGATCTATAGCTTCATTATCCCGGCGTACAACGAAAGCGAACGCCTGACGGCATCCCTGCCCAAGGTTTTGGATTACGTCAGCCGCAATCAGCTTCCCAGCGAAATCATCGTGGTCAATGACGGCTCCAGCGATGACACGGCCGACATTGTTCGCCGCTTCGCCCTGAACAATCCTGTCGTCCGCCTGCTGGAAAACCCCGGCAATCGCGGCAAAGGATATAGCGTTCGTAACGGAATGCTGCACGCGCATGGCGACGTGATGCTGTTTACGGATGCCGATCTGTCGTCTCCCATCAGCGAGGCCACTAAGCTCTTTGTTGCCCTGGAGCAAGGCGCCGACGTCGCCATAGGCTCGCGCTGGTTGCGTGCCGAACTGCAAACCGAGCGCCAGCCGTGGTACCGGCAACTGTATGGTCGGCTCTTCAATCTTGCTCTGCGCATGACGCTTGGGCTGAAGTATCGCGACACGCAATGCGGCTTCAAGGCGTTCACCCGATCGGCAGTGCAGACGATTTTCACCCGGCAGCGGATTGAGCGCTGGGGCTTCGATCCCGAGCTGCTGTTTCTCGCCGACAAGTTTAAGCTCACTACCGCAGAGGTCCCCGTCGAATGGGCGCACGATCATCGCTCCAAAATCAGCCCTGTGCGCGATGGCATCAAGATGGGCCTTGAAGTCCTGAAGGTACGATGGAACGACCTGCAAAGACTTTACAAACAGCCGACGACGGTCGTGGAGGAATCGGAGGTCCGCTCCGTGGCTCCCTCGCACGCAGCCAAGTAGGCCTGTAAGATCCGTATATTTCCCAAGGTAACCAGTTTGTAACTTCACGTCCGCTCTCATCCGGGCGATAGCAGTTTGCTTTCCGGCGCGAAAATTTGTACCCTTCTCCAGCCTTGCGCATCTTTTGTTGAGTTGGCTTGGTCTGCCAGGCGTTCGAAGCGAAGTGTCCAGACCGCCATTTTCAGCATCTAAGAGAATTCCATGTCGCGGCCAATGCCCAGTACCGACGCCATGCGCAGTTCGCCTGATGCCCAACGCAGCCAGGCGGAGTTGTCTCTGCTGGAGCAGTACCTCAAGGTACGCAAAGCCTCCCAGCAATTGTGCGCCCCGCTCACCACAGAAGACCACAGCTTGCAGCCGATGCCGGATGCAAGTCCGGCGAAGTGGCACCTCGCTCATACCACGTGGTTCTTCGAGACGTTTATTCTCTCGCAATACGCCGGCGACTATCGCTCGTTTCATCCTGCCTTCCGCAATCTGTTCAATTCGTATTACAACGCCGTCGGAGATCGCCCACTGCGCTCATTGCGGCATATTTTGTCGCGCCCCAGCCTTGATGAGGTTCGCGCCTATCGCTCGCACGTGGACGAAGCGATGTTCCGCCTGTTGATGCTGGAGCTTCCTCCCTCCGCTCTGGATCTGATCGCGCTGGGCATGAATCACGAACAGCAACATCAGGAATTGATCGTTACCGACGTCAAGAACGGACTGTGGTCCAATCCCCTGCGTCCCGCCTACCGCGACGGCGAGGCTGCGACGCATGCTGCGGCTTCTGTAGCGGCATTGGAGTGGCATAGCTTTCCGGAGGGCGTTTATGAGTTCGGTTTTCATGGCAGCGGCTTCGCTTTCGACAACGAAGGTCCGCCGCACAAGGTATACCTCCAGCCTTTCCGGCTCGCCTCGCGCCTGGTGACCAACGGCGAATACCTGGACTTCGTGCGCGATGGAGGATATTCGCAGCCGCGCCGGTGGCTCTCCGATGGCTGGGACACGGTGCGCAACAGCCAATGGAGCGCGCCGTTGTATTGGGAGCAACGCGACGGCGAATGGTGTACCTACACCATCGAAGGCATGCAACCGGTACGCCTGAACGACCCGGTCTGCCACATCAGCTACTACGAAGCCGACGCTTTCGCGCGCTGGTCGGGCGCCAGACTGCCGAGCGAATTCGAATGGGAGCTCGCAGCCAGGAGCTATCCGGTCGCCGGTAATCTCATGGAGACCGGAGAGCTGCAACCGCGCTCCGCTGACTCGTCCCAACCCTTCGCCCAGATATTCGGCGACGTCTGGGAGTGGACCGCGAGCGCTTATCTTCCCTATCCCGGCTTCGCTCCCGCTGCCGGCGCGGTCGGCGAGTACAACGGCAAGTTCATGTCGAACCAGATGGTGCTGCGCGGTGGCTCCTGCGCCACGCCGACGTCGCACATTCGCGCCACTTATCGCAACTTCTTTCCGCCTCATGTGCGCTGGCAGTTCATGGGGATGAGGTTGGCCAATGGCGACTAGCAAGCAACTCCAGTTTGTCGCAAACGACGCCATTGCACTCGACGTGCGCGATGGCCTGACGGCCACGCCGAAACATCTCCCCTCGAAGCTGTTCTACGACGAGGTCGGCTCGCAAATCTTCGAACAGATTACCGAGCTGCCCGAGTACTACTTGACGCGCACCGAGCGCTCCATCCTGGAGAGCTTCGCCGCCGAAATTCTCGAGCAGGCCGGACCGTCGCTGACCCTGGTCGAGTTGGGCGCGGGCACGGCGAGCAAGACCTGCATCCTGATCGAAGAGCTCATGCAGCGCCAGAGCCGCGCGCTCTTCTATCCCATCGACGTCTCGCCTTCGGCGCTGGACGAAGCCGTTCGGCAACTTGGCCGCCAATTCCCGACGCTGCGCGTCAACCCCATCGTCGCCGACTACACCGGCGGCGTTTCCGCGCTTAGCCGCATCAGCGGCCGCAAGCTGGTGCTCTACATCGGCTCCAGCATTGGCAACTTCGAGCCTGACGAATCGGTCTGCATATTGCGCCGCATCCGTCGAACTCTGCGTTCCGGTGATGCCCTGCTGCTGGGCGCCGACTTCGCCAAGAGTCCCAAAATTCTCCTGCCCGCCTACGACGATGCCCAAGGCATCACCGCGTCGTTCAACAAGAACGTCCTGGCGCGCCTCAACCGTGAATTGGACGCCGACTTCAACCTCGACGCCTTCCGCCACATCGCGTTGTGGAGCCGTCGCTGCTCGCGAATGGAAATCTATCTGGAGAGCACAGCCCGCCAGACCGTCTTCCTGCCCGCGCTCGACCTGGATGTCTCGTTCGAGGCCGGCGAGCGCATGCACACCGAAAACAGCTATAAGTACACCGACGCGATGCTCCAGTCGATCCTGCACGACAGCG
>JBARGS010000371.1:0-11968 GCA_049798495.1 Candidatus Korobacteraceae bacterium
TGCATAGCGCCAGCCGAGGGGATCGCACGTGAAGTAACCGGGCCAGGGACGCCACGCCGTATTGCCAGTCAGGAAGGCCGAAGCGGCAGAAAAGTACGGCCGGCGCGAGCTGGAAGCACATCGAATCTGTTACCGCCATAGAATCGGAAAACTCGCCACGTGCGTGGGGAGGCCGGCAATTACTTCGGAAGAGTATCTGAAGTTCGAATTCACTTCCCTCCGCCACGTAGTCTCAACTGCAGAGAAATTCTGCTGCCTTGCCCCAGGAACCTTGCAGGGGTTTTTCTCCGGGGCCTTTATTAGGAGTCCGGTTTCAAGAACCCGCACGGGCGAATAATCGGCGATCACAAAACGAACACAGCAAGAAAGCCAACTTGACTTCTGTTTCCGATGATGTTTCAAGGTCCTCCCGATTCCATTCTATTGTCCAGTCTTTTTCGGCATAGCTTGCGACCTTCATTTCGAGTTTTAAGGGGGCCTTCTTCGAAACACGAGCGACCAACTCGTCCAATCTCGAAAGCAAGAGCTTTAGGATGGGAGATTCGTTTGACTTTTTGTAGCCGAGGACCAGATCGACAGTTGGCGTATCTCCTTTTAGAGGGCGACTCGTTACAGACGAAGGGAGAAAATTCCGCGCATAAGCAGGTAATAGCCCTACGCCGCCCGTCGACGCTATCAACGACATTCCCATTGCGAGATGGTCCGCCTCGTGCGCTGGCGTGATGTTGATTCCGCACCGCTTCAGGTAATTGTCGATGACCACACGGAGCACAGGTGCGGTGCCCGACACGGTCACGAATGTCTCGCCCGCTAGATCCTGGGGACTGATAGCCTTGCACGCCGCGAGACGGTGCTCCCTAGGCAAAATCACCATCAAAGGCTCCTTCACGAGAAGACGGAACGCCAGCTCTGGAAGCCCTCGTTCCCTCCGAAGAAAAGCTGCATCGACGGTTCCCTTCACAAGCGCGCTCGCCAGCAGGGGCGAGTATTGGCTCGATATCATCACGTCGATGCTGGGCAGTTCGTCGCGCAAGATCTGCAAAGCTTCGGGCATCCACGCCAATTCGTGTCCGGTTAGAAAGCCCATGGCGAAGCATGGCTTGCGCGGATGAGCGACTCGGCGCGCAGCTTCAGCCGCCGCTTCGACCTGCGACAGTACCAAGCGAGCATGATCGAGAAAGGCTCGGCCCGCCGGGGTCAGTTCGATACCGCGAGCCGTTCGAGTCAGAAGTTCAGCGCCCACCTCGGCCTCAAGATCTCGAATCTGCCGGCTCAACGAAGGTTGTGACGTGTGCAGTTTTCGCGCTGCCGCCACCGTTAGACTTCCCGCCTCAGCAACTGCGACGAAATAACGAAGATGTCGTAGCTCCATTTTCCACTCCCATGCTTGTGAGGCATCGCTGTTAGCTTCACAAAGTATGATTCAACCGCGCCAGCGTTGCAATCAAAGTCAGTGATCTGAGCGATCCGGTAAGCAGCTCACGCGAGCGTTTAGCGATGCCTGATCTGCATGGGGTTCGGGATCAAGGAGGTAGTAGCCATGAGTTCACCCGTTGTTCTGATTACCGGCGCGCTGACCGGCATCGGCCGCGCCGCCGCAGTCACTTTTGCAGGAGAAGGAGCACGTGTTGTCGTGTCCGGTCGTCGAGATAAAGAAGGGCAAGAGCTAGCTGCAGAGCTACAAGCGCTTGGAGCAGAAGCCATCTTTGTTCGAACTGACGTCCGCAATGACGATGACGTGCGTAAGCTTGTAGATCAAACGATTAACCGTTTCGGACGGCTGGATATTGCAGTCAATAGCGCTGGGACGGAAGGCTCGCCCGGCCCTGTGACCGAGCAAACTGCCGAGAGCTACGCGGCGACGTTCAACACGAATGTGCTCGGCACGTTGTTGAGCATGAAGCACGAGCTGCGGGCGATGCTGCCACAGGGGAGCGGGAGCATCGTAAACGTCTCGTCGGCCTACGGAAGCGTCGGTGCTGCCGGAGCATCCGTTTATGTAGCCAGCAAACATGCGGTAGAAGGGCTGACAAAATCCGCTGCACTTGAAGTCGCTGGCACCGGTGTGCGGGTTAACGTGGTGGCTCCGGGCACTACAGATACGGGCATGCTCACACGCTTCACCAACACAGATGAGAATAAAGCGGCGCTTGTCTCGACGGTACCTTTCAAGCGTCTGGCAACACCGGAGGAGATCGCGCACGTGATCGCCTTTGTCGCTTCGGCAAATGCGTCGTACATGACTGGTGCCTCCATCCCAGTGGATGGAGGGATGATCGCCGACTAATGTTGGGGCGCCTCCTGAAGGGCTGAGCGTTAGGAGACAAGGAGAGACCGAAACATGAAAGAAAAGCAGGTCAAGCTTCCAGGTCCAGATCATCCGATTTCCATAGAGCGCAATCCCGCTCGCGTGGTCGTGTCCGTTGCTGGCCGTGTGGTTGCCGACACCCGCAACGCCCTCACACTCCGCGAAGCGGGGTATCCGCCCGTGCAATACATTCCAGGTGCGGACGTTGATTTTCCCAATTGGAACGGACGGATTACGTTACCTACTGCCCTTATAAAGGCAATTGCAGTCACTACAGCGTTCCCGCTGGAGGAAAAAGCTCCATCAATGCGGTGTGGTTATATGAGGATCCCTTTCCTGCTGTTGCGCAAATTAGGGGGCACGTTGCGTTCTATCCCGAGCGGGTAGGTGAAATAGCAGAGCAGTTCCTAACGTGAAGAAGGGTCATCAGAATTGGGAGGGTCTATTCATGGCTTCACTGAAAGGCAAAACCGCACTGGTGACAGGTGCGTCACGGGGAATCGGTCGCGCCACGGCATCGGCACTCGCCGATGCTGGAGCGCATGTTCTGGTTCACTACGGACGCTCTGTTCAGGACGCGGAATCTCTTGTCGCCGGCATCCACGCAAAAGGGGGGCGCGCGGATGCGATCACCGCCGACCTCGGAAAGCCGGAAGGGGCGACGCTGCTGGCGAAAGAAGTTCGCTCGATTGTTGGGGACCGGCTGGATGTGCTCGTGTCCAACGCCGGCATCACCAAGGCAGCGACGATTAAGGATCACACGGTGGAGGATTTTGACAATCTGTTCGCAACGAATGTGCGAGGTCCGTTTTTCCTGGTACAACAGCTTCTGCCCATCCTAGGTGAAGGCTCGAACATCATCGTGACATCTTCGATCGGGGCACGTTTCGTAGTTGGCACGCCCGATTTGAACAGTGCCTCGATCCTTGCCTACACTGCGACCAAAGGGGCCCTGGAGACCCTTGTCAAGAACTGGGCTGCCATTCTTGGACCCCGAGGCATCCGCGTAAATGCAGTCGCTCCAGGCGTGATCGACACGGACATGTCGAATTTCACGAAGAGCGAGGCAGGCCGCGAGGTGGTCCTTGGAATGCAGGCACTGAAGCGGATCGGCAAGCCGGAAGATGTTGCGGACGTAATCGCGTTCCTGGCGTCAGACGCGGCCCGATGGATTACGGGAGCGAGCATTCCGGTGGACGGTGGGTCGAAGCTTTAGGGACCTGGCGTCTTGCGAGCGACTTGGAGGAAAAAAGATGAGTGAGAAGATCGAATCGACAAATAAATCTCTTGTTCTAGAAGCCTTCGACACACTGTTCAACAAGCGTGACTATGCAGCCGCTGAGCGTTTCTGGTCGCCTGACTACATTCAACACAGCGCCCATATCGCGCCCGGCCGTGAGGGTCTGTTCAATCTCATCAAGAGCCTCCCGCCGACGTTGAAGTACGAGCCGGGGACGACCATGGCTGAGGGAGACCTCGTGATCGTGCACGGGCGATTTAGCGGCTTCGGTGCTCGTGTGAATTGGATTGCCGCAGATATCGTGCGCATTCAGAACGGAATCCTAGTCGAGCATTGGTACGTCATTCAAGATGAAGCGACGGAAGAACAGTCGGTAAGCAAGCGGCCCATGTTCGGAACTACATTCCCGACCTACGCTTGAAAAAAACAAATTCACAAACTTCCAGGCCGCCAGCGAGATAGGTAACGATAATTCGGCTTATAGGAAGCGATCGCGATTGTCGTTGATCAAGACCTCTGCGCTCACTGAAGGGTGCCGCCCGACTGGGGAAGTCGGCTGCGGAAGGCGCGAGCGACCATACGCAAATAAGTAGAAAACTCGCGTTCCCGAGTGGGCGCCGCCAGAGAATCCGTCGGTACTCTAGACTCTTCGAGGAGCACGCAGTCATCATGCGAACCGTTTTGAGAGTCGAGCTAGCTCCACCACAGCACCGATTCGCCCAACGATCGCCTAATTATTCGCCTTTGAATCGCCACAGGAACGGGACTCCCTTATCAGGTGGTCGAGCCTAAGTTGTTTCTCTGTAATGCTCGTTTCCAGAATGAGACCGGGTATAACTCGCTGACACACGGGACATTAGCGCATAGTCCGAAACTGTACTCGAAGTTCGAATCCACTTCCCTCCGCCACGCAGTCTCAACTGCAGAGAACGTCTGTGAGTGGCCGTTCGCGATTATTGAGCAAAACTGCACAGCTTCCGCATCTCCTCGACAAGATACTGTCTGTAAGTATCCCGACGACATACCGCCCTGGAGCAAGATGTCGAGCGTGCCGGCCAGCAAAGCCGATCCGTTGACGTTGATTACCCCGAAGTTGGTGGCCGAGATTATCTCACCGAGCGTTCCGTTGGCCAACTGAATATAGCCAAGGCCAGCTGGGTTCCCTATGCCCACCATGAACTTCGATAAGGAGTCAATGTTGATGGTCCCGTAGTTGTCAACAGCTCCGTTAATCTGAAGTGTACTGCCACTCTCTATCTTTACGAGTGCGTTGACAGAGTTAGTCAAGCCTCCAATGGTCGCAGCGTCGCCGAATGCTTCGAGCTCGAACGCACTTTCATTAGTCAGGGTGCCCGTGATGTTCAGGGTGTTCCCGCCGAAGCCGCTATTGAAGTTCGCGCCCATTTCCCCAGGCTTGATCACATTGCCATTGATCGTGAGTGCAGATCCGTTCTCAAGTTCGATCCCCCCGCTGTAGTCAATGCCGACGGTCCCGGCAGTGTTTATTACGTCGCCACGGATGGTTGCCGTGGAGCCCTTGCCAGAGAGAAAGAAATCGCCAGAGTTGTTCAGGTCTCCTGCGATGTTCAGCACGCTCCCACTACCGCCCCTAAGGCCAGTGATAATAGTTCCCGCGAGGTTATTCACGTCGCCGTTGATCTGGAGTGTGCTTCCATCGACATCCACAACTCCAGAATTGCTCAGGCCACCAACAGTTGCCACATCACCAGAGCCATACATCACGATGGACCCGGCATTGGTCAGTGCGCCGATTATGTTCACGATGTTCCCTCCGCTTCCGCCGCCAATGTAACCTGTAGAAAGAGATTCGGCGTTGCTTAGGGTTCCGTTGATCGACAGAGTCGATCCATTGGACAACTGGATCGACCCCGTGTTGGTCGAGTCTGTGCCCACACTGACGATGCTGCCGCGAGTGAGAGACAAGCTGCCTGTCCGGTTTATAGTCAAATCGTTGGTAATGGTGAGAGTCTGTGTTATACCGCCGTCCGTAAGCTCGGATTGGGTACCATTGGGGGCCCCGCCTATCGTGAGCGAATTGATGGTGGGACTCGTATCAAGAGTCACATAGTCGCTACCACCGGAATAAATCGTCACATCGCTGCTGGCTCCGGGCGTGCCATTGTTCCAGTTCCCGGGATTGCTCCAGTTGCCGCTTCCGCCGTTCCAGCTGTCAGGGGTGCCGGGGCCACCAAGGATTAGCGAAGAACTGGAGTTCCGACTATTCGAGAGCGAAGCGTACATCCTGTTACTGGGCGCACTAATGTCCGTGCTCGGCAGGCTCGAATCGAATTTCTTCCTCGCTGCAAAACTGTTGGTCACGAGAATGACGGCACAGAGAATCCTGACGAGTGACCCACGCTTCAAGGTCCGCCTCTTTCCGGTTCCTGGCGGAACCTTTAGCAATTGCGTTTCGAGGCCAGTGCAGACTTAGCAACCGAAGTAGGCGCATGTTTTGGACCAACCATTTTGAACCGTCGCAAACGAGGAGTAGTAATTCACAACCCGATTTAAATCACTAGGTTGAAAGAAAATCTCTCGTTGCGAGCGCAAGTGCCGGGTCCCACGTTAGGCGTAGAACGAATTTGCCAAAAATCCGGAAAGGGATTGCATCATCTTTGAACGCCAACAGAACGAACCGCCTGGACAAAAGTGGAGCAATTATTCGCATTTTCTTCGCCGGCACGTTAGGCTGTACCGTAATGCGAAAGCGCCGGGTCGAGTGGGACGATTTGCAATGCAAGGAATGCAAGCAGCTTTTCCCCGCAAAATCGGATGCCGCTCACTCAAAACAGAGGGAAACAGTGGCGGGACGTCTTGAGAACCTGAAGCCGTAGAAGCCGGGCCAAAGTGGGAATCCGGGGGGACGCCCAAAGACGAAGCCGCTCACGGAACAGCTCGCGCTGTTGCTAGCGCGAAAAGCCCCGAACGGCAAGGGTGAGACTTGGGCTGTCGTGATTGCTCAAGCGCTCCTGACGAAGGCGCACAAAGGCGATGTATCGGCCATCAGGGAACTGGCAAGCCGTGTCGAAGGGAAGGCACCCCAGGCGATAGACTTGAAGGTCGATGATTGTGACCTTGTGGAAACATTGCAGGCGGCCCGGAAGCGCGTGATCGAGTGGGAGGATCGAAAGCGGACTAAGGAATGAGGCCTGTTGGATTCTAGAGTAGACGGAAGACTTGAGGAGTTGGGCTGTGATCCCATCGCGGGGTTGGCGCGAATTGCAGAGGACCCAGCGACCAAAATAGAACTCAAGGTGAAGTGTTACACCGAGCTAGCACAGTACGTGCACCCCAAGCGCAAGGCAATGGAACTAGGAACCAAAGACGGCAGTGCTATCTTGCTGGTTCATAGCGTACCGAGGCCAGAACGGTGAAGCGGGGAATTAGCCTAAGCGTAGAGGTTCAAAGATCAGCCTTATGCCAGGGCCGAAGCTCCGGCTGGCTCGCGCTGCGCGATGGCTGCAATCTGGTGGAGCATACCTTGGAAAATGCAGTAATGGATCGGATAAAGAGCGTACCAATAGAGAAGGCCGCCGAGTCCGGCTGGATCAAAAAGTGCAGTTTGTCGAATCATGGAGCCATGGCTGGTAGGTTCCACTTCGAACTGAAGCCACGCACGGCCCGGCACTTTCATCTCCGCCACCAGGCTCAGCCTGCGGTCCGGTTCAAAACTCTCCACGCGCCAGAAATCCAGAGCATCGCCAGCGACGAGCGTATGAGGGTCGCGGCGGCCCCGGCGCAGTCCCACACCACCGATAAGGAGATCAAAGAAGCCGCGAACCCGCCACAGAAAACTGGCAAAGTACCATCCGTTCGAACCGCCAATCCGCCGGATGGGAGCAAAGGCCAGAACCGGTGGAACGGGTACTTGCATGGTCCGGGAATCGACCAGCCTCGTCCCGAACCGCACACCACCCCAGGATGCGGGCTTGCCGCCGGAGGAGAGTGCGTCGGACCAGAAGGTCGCGGCATACTCAAGGTTTTCATGGAGGAGGGCCCTCTTGACTGCTTCTCTCAAGCCCATTGGCTGAATAGGGAAGACGGTCAGCGTCGACTTATCGCGAACCAGCGTCGGGTGCCTCATGCTCTCGATCAGCTTGCGGCCAACGCGGGCATAGATGGGAGTGACCAGGCCCAGCCAAAGGCTCGACAGGCGGGGCGTCAGGACGGGCACCGCGATCATCCACCGCCGCAGTCCGCATTGCCGCGCGTACTCCTGCATGATGTCGCCATAACTGACTTGGTCGGGACCTCCGATCTCAAAGACCGCGGACTGTCCAACCGGTAGCTCTAACGCTGCCACAAGATAAGCGATTACATCTTCGATCGCTATCGGTTGGGCTTTGACCTCAACCCATCGCGGGCAAATCATAATCGGAAGGCGCTGTACCAGAGCACGAATCATTTCAAACGAGAGGCTTCCGGAGCCGATGACGATCGAGGCTCGAAATTCAATTGTGGGAATCCCCGAACTGCGCAGGATATCTGCCACCTCATGGCGGCTCCGCAGATGTGCGGATAACGCTTGATCCTGATTCCCAAGAGCTCCCAGGTAAACAATGCGCTCCACGCCCTGTTCGTGTGCGGTGTCAGCGAAATTTTGGGCGGCTTGCCGGTCTTCCTCTTCGAACTGCCCCGCCGAGCCCATGGAATGGACAAAGTAGTACGCGGTTTGCACTCCGGCCATTACCGGTGCAAGAGAAGTGCGATCCAGGCAATCCGCCAGAATCACTTCCGTAGAGGAAGAAACCCGTGACCGAAGAAACTCAGGATGTCTGGCAAGACAGCGGACGGGCAGACCAACGGCCTCAAGCGCCTTAAGTAGGCGACCGCCGATATAACCCGAAGCTCCCGTGAGCAGTACAAGCGACCGACGGTTCGTACCCATTGGGGAACCTCTATTGCGCTCCGAGTGGCACAATCCTAGCAGCGTTTGTCGGATGCGCCTGTACCAAATTGACCACTAAATTGGAGTAAGCGATCTGCCACCTGACAATGATGCAGGGCGAGCTTCCGTTGGACCACGGCGCTCGCATTCCACAAATCGCCGTCCATCTGCGAAAATGACCCACTTTTGAAATATGGAGGTACGAACACTGGTCGTGGGGGCACAATTTGATCTCGCGAAAGCCATCGGTGGCCTCGGCGCGCGCGACCCCCGTCCTCCTGAACTCGCAAGCCAAGGTCTATGGCGCGGCCCTGACCGCCGGATCATAGAACTACGGCGTAGCGTTCAAGATCGCGCAGTGAATAGCTAGAGCCTGGCGTTCGTCCACAAAAATCGATTTCTTGGTGGGGCCGACTTGCAATGTTCAACTAGATCCGGCCAAGCAGCAGTAAAACAACCACCGCGACTATATGAGCCAGAATCCGATGCAGGGGTGCTTGGACGAACGGACAGAACCTCAGTTGACGAGGCCGTGGGACGCCAATGCCACTCCGATCAGACTGATCACTGTCCTCGTGTTCGACAGATAGTTGCATACGAGGATGGTGTGCTGGTTCTTCGCGTTAGCCCCGCGTGAAGTCGATGACCACGCGCGAAGCTACCTCGCCATGTTCGAGCCGGTGGAAGATCTGGTTGATTGCGGACAAAGGCTGCAGCTCGATATCGGCCTTTACCTTGCCATCGGTGGCGAAGGCAAGCGCTTCCGCCATATCCTGGCGCGTGCCGACGAACGAACCACGGATGGTTATGCAGTTCGCCACTACATCGAAGAGGGAAACCGGGAATTCGCCTGGCGGCAACCCAACCAGGACGCAGGTGCCACGCTTCCGGGTCATGGCAACGCCCTGCTTGAACGCGCCGAGCGATGGCGCGGTAATCAGAACGCCATGAGCTCCGCCCCCGATCTCTTTCTTCAAGGTAGCTGCCGGGTCGCCGGCTTTGGCATTGATCACCAGATCGGCGCCAACGCGCTTGGCATGGGCTAGCTTGCCATCATCAATATCGATCGCGCAGACGAGCAGTCCCATGGCCTTGGCATATTGGATCGCCAAGTGGCCGAGTCCGCCAACACCGGAAATAGCAATCCATTCACCGGGCTTCGCCGCACTCTCCTTAATTCCCTTGTAGGTAGTGATGCCGGCGCAGATCAGGGGAGCGGCATCCACAGACGAAAGTCCGGCAGGAATATGGGCGACGTAGTTCGGGTCGGCAAGGAGGAACTCGGCAAATCCGCCATTGCTGGTATAACCGCCGAACTGTGCTTCTGGACAGACTGTTTCCCATCCCTTCAAGCAATATTCGCAATGACCGCACGCCGAATAGAGCCACGGCACCCCAACCCGGTCGCCCTCCTTCACAATGGTCACGCCGGATCCAACGCCGACGACTAATCCAATCGCCTCATGGCCGGGAATGAAGGGAAGAGTAGGTTTGATCGGCCAGTCGCCATGCGCGGCGTGCAGGTCCGTATGGCACACTCCGCAGGCCTCGGTTTTGACCAGGATCTGACCTGCCCCGGGAGACGGGATGTCGCATTCTCGAAGTATCAAGGGTTTTCCGAACTGCTCTACCACGGCAACGTGCATCTGATCGGCTCCGGGAGACGAGATTTCCCATTCCCGAAGCACTAAGGGTTCTTCCAACGGCTCTAATACTGTAGCGTTCCTATCGACTGCCATGCGTAACTCCTCTTTTCAAACTGAAACGGCTGACTGCGGCTCAGTCGCCGGTAAAAGGACGGTAGACAATATCAGGCACTCCAGACATCTGAGGCCGCTATGTGGGCGGCCCAACCCTTGTAAGTGCCGACGGCTTACTAGCGGGCGCTTATGCCGGCGCGTCAATCGATTCGACGCAAACCAGCTTTTTGTTCACAAACTCCTGGATGCCCATGCTGCTGAGCTCGCGTCCGTAGCCGGAGTCTTTGATCCCACCGAACGGCAAATCCGGTTTCGTCCAAGTCGGGTGATTGACGAACATCATGCCTGTGTCGACTCGGCTCGCCACCCGCTTGCCACGCGCAACGTCTTTAGTAAAGACCGATCCCCCCAACCCGAAATCTGAATCATTGGCAAGGGCGACCGCCTCGTCCTCATTCTTGACCCGGAAGAAGAGCGCGACCGGTCCGAAAAATTCCTCCCGAAATGCAGGGTTGTCGGCCTTGATATTCGTGAGAATTGTTGGCTGCATGAAAGCACCCGGTCGATCGATGCGTTTTCCGCCCATCACCAGGGTGGCACCCCTGGATACGGCTCCTTCGACTTGGCCCAGTAGTTGTACCAGGGCCCCTTCCGTGGACAGAGGACCAAGAGTCGTAGCCTCGTCCATCGGGTCTCCTGGATTGAGCGCTGCCAATGCCGTTCGGAACTTGTCAAGGAAGCGGTCCGCCAATTCGTCGACGACGATGAACCTCTTCGCCGCGACGCAGCATTGGCCCGTGTTGTTCATTTTGCCCCAGACCGCCCACTGGACCGTCTTCTCGAGGTCGGCATCCTCGAGTACGATGAAGGCGTCGCTGCCACCAAGCTCCATCGTCGACTTCTTAAGGTTTCTTCCAGCTCTCCCGGCAACACTCTTGCCGGCTTCCACGCTTCCGGTCAGCGCCACGCCCTTGATCCGGGGGTCGTCGATCACGCGGTCCACCTGATCATGCGAAATTAACAGGTTGGTATACGCGCCCACTGGCGCACCTGCTTCCAGCCACAATTTCTCGAAAGCGATGGCGCATTGCGGTACGCATCCCGCATGTTTCACCATAACGACATTGCCCGCCATAAGGTTGGGCGCAGCAAAGCGTGCAAGCTGGTAGTAGGGAAAGTTCCAGGGCTCGACACCGAAGAGCACCCCCAATGGGCTGCTTTCGACCGCTGCCTCTCCTGAACTCGGCTTGAGATGTTCTGGTGCGAGAAAACGCTCGGCGTTCTTGGCGTAGTAGTCGATGATGTCCGCACTGAGCAGCACTTCGCCGCGTGCCTGGTCGATGAGTTTACCCATCTCCAGCGTCACCGGACGAGCAAACTCGTCGATCCGCGCGCGCATAATAGCGGAAGCCTTCGCAACCACGGCCGCTCGCCCCGCAAATGTCGTGTGGCGCCAGGTCTTGAAGCAGGTCGAGGCGGTTTCAAGCGCAGTCTCGAGCTGCTGGTCGCTGAGTTCCTCGAACGTCTTCAGGATCTTGCCGTCATAAGGGTTCACACTTTGGTAGGCCAAGGCTTCTTCCTTTCTAAGTTGCATTGTGCGGAGGGTCGGATCTACTCGTCGCATTTCTCCAAGAAGAGATAATCAAGTGGAATCGCGACTCTTGCAGATTGTCTCTCCACGAAGATGCGGAAGCTGTACAGTTCTGCTCATGAATGGTCAATAGGCGCGGATTAAGAGTGCCACCCATATGTTCTCTCCTTAGGTTCGTTCGGCTCGTCCAGAAACCGGCGCGGACTCACTCAGGATGACA
>JBARGS010000372.1:0-7245 GCA_049798495.1 Candidatus Korobacteraceae bacterium
GTACAGATCGCTGTCGTTATTGGTGACGGCTTCGACCAGCACAATATTGGCTGCAGGCGCGATGGCGCAGGCCTGTTCGACGTCCAGAGATTCTTCCAGATCCCATCCCTGGCCCTGGATGCTGCCCAATTTCACCTTGGTAAGGTTGCAGGGCCCGAAGTGGAAATAGTTGGCGTAGAAGGCCAGGTCCGACGCGATGTTCGGGTCATCAAAGGCGTCAACTATGGCGATCGTCTGCCCCTGACCTTGGTTGGGTACGTGATTGAATCCGTACGCAGACCTGAACTGGGTCGGCAAGATACCAGTGGGATTGTTGGGATTGTAGGGCACGTTCGCAATTCTTATCGGTGGCTGAGCATGCCGTGGACTAATATTATCTGGTGCTTGCGCTGCCAAGGGAAGGGTAATGGCAAGTAGAAGGAACGCGGCGATCGAGAAAACAGAAAGCTTCTTCATAACTCCATCCTTAATTGGGTTGTGGCGCTTCGCTGGGTTAGGGCGAGATGAGCGACGACCGTGCAGACGTAGTCGTCGCGGCTGTGATAAAGGAATGGCGGACGGGTCATACAGTGAGACAGCTTGTAACCCGAGTCGGACGCTGCCTGCTGTCGACTCTAGAAAGCTACCTGCCCGCTTTCTACATCGTCAATAGCATCCCCACATACAGGCGTACAACTTAAGATCTGGAATTATGCACAACAGCGGAGCGCGAAAGCCACGGCATAGAGCTAATTGCAACAACTTATTTTTAGTTGTGAGAAGAAACTACCTGCCGGGCAGCAAGTGCAGTAGTGGGACTATCCTTACAACCGTCGTAGTGTGGTAACGCAATTGTAGTACTGAAAAGCTAGCCGAGTTTCCGGCGCCAACCGCAAGAACGCTTCTTACAAATCACCTTCGTGACCTTCAGCAACTCTCAGCGTCAGGAATTAGTCAATTCCAATTGGATACTTCCCAATCCCCGCGCCCTTACTCCAAGAACATCGTCGGCAGCGATTTACTTGATCGCCTGTACTCCAGGCTGCAACCATGACGTGATAAAGGTTGCGATCTGCGGAAAGAGAGCGGCCAGGAGTGCTAGCACGGGCCCAGCTCCCAGGGCGATGATCTTTGTCCAGAATTCAGAGCCCAACTTGCCGGCGTCGGTGTTGGTGATATTACTGAGAGTGGCGTCGCGGTGCATCTGAGCGTAGACGAAGACAATAATTGCCCCGCTGATGGCAAAAACGCATAGGAATAGGCCGCTCAGTTCAGGCCGGGGATCGAAAGGATACGAAGCCACCGATAGCGCGGCGGCAACAAAAAGTACTAGCATTCCGATGGTCATCGTGCGGATACGACCGAGAATATTCTGGATGAAACCCAGACACGGTAGGACAAAGAACTCTTCCGCCGTCGTGACATACTCGGGCGGCACGCAGCTGGACCCAAGCTCCATCGTTGCATCCCCGGTTTCGCCGGGCGTCTGCTGCTTCCGTGCGTCGTCGAGTGCCGCCGATTGGTCGGCGGCGCCCTTTTGGATAGGGGCTTTCGCCGGTTCCTGGATCAGCGAGTGCTTCTCCTGCTGCCACTCCGCAAAAAGGATGGTTTTCAAAACCAAGCCGGCGGTGACCGAGAATCGCAGTTGCAACGTGCGTAGCCTGGTGAAGTTCATCTCATAGGCATCGCCGTAAGGTTTGGAGCGGGGTGGCGCTTGTACCAGCTTGGCAAACCGCCACACATACTCGGCGCCGGAGTCGCAGCACCTGGAGAAGGAATTGTCCAAATTACGAAATTCCATTCTTTGGAGAGGTGCGGATGGAATAAAACCCTTTAATTGATTCCGCAGATGCTGCAAGCTCTCCAATTCTCGTGTGACTAATCGATTTCTCTGATCGACTACGTGGCCACCCATTTTCCAGACCGTGCCCCAGGAGAAATCTTTGAGCGCGCGCAAGGTGCGCCGCAGGGGCAGCTGGTCGAGACCGTTGAGCAACTGGCGGAGGCGTCCCCAGATGCAAAGCAGCTGCCACCCATCCAGCAGTATTAGTCCAATACAAATGCTTAGCAATACCGAAAAGGTATAGGCATATTGAATTCTTCCTAAGCTTCTTACGCCGGCGAAGATAACCGCTGAGCTGAGCATTAATAGAATTACAGACAACAAAAGCTTCAATCCATAGAACCGGTCTAAAGGTATGGCTACCGACTCGATATCGAAACCAATTTTCTTGCTAAGAATGGAGGGGTAAGGACTAGTCTTGGGATAGCGAGGTAGGCGCGGGCGGTCGTTATTGAACAGAGCTAAGCCGCTAAGAGTAAACCAGAACCATCCGTATAGTCCCGCTGCGAGCAAGAGCATGGGCATGATCGGTGACACGCCGCTTAGCGGGTTGATACTTCGCCAATAGGCAGGGACCCGGTTGACAGCGGAAAGCGGATACTGGATCGCCGTGTAAAAGACCAGACTCGAGAGGCCCGCTATAAAGACAAAGGGTCCCGTTTCACGCCACCCCCAAGATGTACGAAGCGCGCGTCTTCGCCGGCGGTTCCGAGCTCCCAGAAAAGATGGGGGTCGCCCCAGATTCCGCCTCCGGCGGTAACTTGATAAAACGCCGCCGATCGAGCATAGCCCCAGGAAACAGACGACGAAAGCGACAGCCAGGCCCTCGTGCCACCCAAAATCGAAACCGAATACCTCGGTAAAGCTAGCCAGAATGGTCGCGACCAGCGCCAGTGCCAATCCTCCCACAAACATCAGCGTTCCGTACCGTGGCCGCCGCATGGGCGCGAAATTACCCAGATATCGAGCCGCTGCCAGCCGCACGCTGGAAGGCTCTCTCGATCCAAACGTGCAACAGAAAAGATGCCAACCACCCCAGAGTATGCAGATGAGCAGAATCAGCCGGATCGGCAGTTCCAGCGGCAGGTCGGGAGCTTTCAACTCCGCGTCGGTTCGAACCCAGGGTAGAGTACCTTCCGGCGGATCCTTGGCGTGTTCCAGGGGGGCCTGAAATACCGCCACTGGCCAGAGCCGCTCATCGCCGACCACCGAAAGCCAGGTCGGAGGGCGGGTTATGCCCTTCGCCGGCGAGTCCGATAACGGCAGCCAGGAAGGTGGCGCATAGTCTTGAATCACGACCGAATTATTTGCCAGTTGAAGGCACGTCACCTTAACGGGTTGTTGCTGCTGATACTGGTCTTTACCAAGACCTGGCGTGCACGTTCCTGAAGCGTAGGGTTCGCCGTCAATCAGGAAGCGGGTAGCAAGGTAGAGTCCCTCCGCGGTATCTTCGGGAAAGGCGCGATGGCTGTGCCGGCTCTCTGGAGTTTGCCAGTGCGTCCAATCCTGCTGCCAGGTGAAGAGCGGATAGGTGGTGAGGGTCATGGTCCCGCGAAATCCGGCGGTCTCGCTACTGCGACGGAAGAGCAGATCGGCGCTGGTCAATATAATGCGCCCCTGAGGGTAGGCCTTCGAAAGCAGACGCGTGAGGAAAATCTGATCCAGCGTATTGCTGCTGCGCAGCAGGATAAACTGGATGTCGTGGGCGCTGAACAGACTCATCATGCCCCAGAGCGTCGCTTCCTGCGATAGCGGTGTTTCGCTTCCGCCATAGGTTCGAATCGTGTCGTGCTGCCGGCTGCTCGGTTCGGCCAAAGTCAAAGGCAGCCCCGACAACAGATCGCGCGATTGATTCCGCGAACTGCCCGAGTTCGACGACGACTCCTGTTCGTACGCGCTTCGCAGGGAGGCGATATCCCGTGGGTAGTACAGATAAAGGGGGCCGTGTTCGGCCTGGTTGATACAGTTCGGCGATTTCGACGCTGACGGGTTCGACGGGTCGGCCTGGCCGCCGCCGTAGGCCGTCTCATCTTCCGAAAGAATAGCGAGTTTCCCGGTATCGTAGCTGAGACTGGTCAGATACTGACAATAACGATCGATCATCAGATCGTCATTTTCCTGGAAGCTATAGAACGTGCGATTGGCGGAGTTTCCCAAGAACGTTGTGAACCAGCGCATCGCTGTCTCGGACGTAACCGAGCCACTGTAAATCGTGAGCGACTTGGGCTCCCCACTGGCCTGATCGTTCTGGGATGGGGCTGCGGTTGGTGTAGGATTCTCCGCTTTCAATCCCGGCGTCGGTGTTTTCTTCGCTACGGACTCTGCCTTCTTCTTCTTCGACGGCACAGTTGATTCTTGACTTTCAGCAGCGGAGGCGGCCGCTTTGGATGAACTATTCTGGGTCGTGCCCGTGCTGCCCTGCGCCGAAGCTTGCTTGGAGTAAACAAGCTTGCCGGCGAGCAACGCTTGTGCCAGCGAGGGGAACGAGCCGGAGAAGTACGGACCTAAAATTTTAATGTCTAGAGGGACCTTTGGATCGGCGGTTGCGGAAAGCTTGCGAACCCAGGCGACAGCGTTGTTGAATTGTTCCAGGTTGATGCCGCCGGTCGGATTTTCGCCGACGACAAAGACGACCAATCCCTCGCTATACGGAAGTAGGCAGGGCAATGTCGTCGGGCCGGCCTTCCCACATTTCTCGATATCGGAAGAGGAAAGCGCCTTGCGAAACACTAGAACTCCAGGTTGCTTTTCCTTGGCGTCCGACAACGCTCCCGCCTTCTGCTGATCCTCCAATCGATCATAGGAATGCGTCTGATCGCTCCAAGGCAACCAGGAATCGTCATAGTTATAGCCCTGATCTTGAGCCCCCTGCTGTAGCGCCTCGGTCAAGCGATCGAACAATAGAGGGAAGTGGGTATGCATTGGATCAGGCAGGGTAGCAATGATGTAATGCACCGTTGACGGTTCCAGAAGGTGGTGCCCGGAAAGTTTCGGTCCGGATTGCTGCGGATCTTCCTTGCAAGAAGTTGGAGGCTCCACCGTATTATCGGTGACAAAATCGGCAATGCGTTTTTGTATCTCCGCGCAGGCAGGGATAAGCGATTGCAGCGGCGGGGCAGCCGCGCTGGGGGGTTCTTTGGTAGCCGTGCCGGGTGCGCTCTCCTTGGCGGAAGGGGAGAGAATAAAGCTGAAGATGGCCGCGACGGCGAGAACAATCGCTCCCAGAATCCCCGTGTTGCGATTCATTGTGGTCCCCCGGCTAAACTGAGTCGAATCCAAGCTGAGAGGTGGGAGCGCTCCTCAACAGCCGGAAAGTGGTTGTTCGTCCCACGTTAAGAAATGGCATCTTAGTCCAGAACTGTGTCACGTACAAGGGACCTTCGGGAGTAATCAGGGCAGGAAACCCGGAGAGATAGCGGCCGAATTTCTAAGGGCGCCGGGTGAGCGCGAAGCGCCGCATTTCAAAGGGCGGAACTCGACCGATGCGAGCAAGACTACGGGTTGTATAATTTGGCTCCCTGCACGGGGAGAAATCTTAGCGAGGGGTTGGCATGACAGATCATTCTCATACACACACTCACGATAAGGTCACACATACCCACGAACACTCCCATGAAGACGACCATCACGAGCATTCTCACGACCACCCGTCCGACGCAGGCGGCAAGCACACCCACGAGCACACGCATGATGAGACGACTCACTCCCATCCTCACGATCACGACGAACACCATCCCCATGGTCACGAGAGTTAGCGCCTCGCTGCCCCTGCTTACCTTTTCGTCGCGCCCTTCAACATTCTGATCGCAGCCGGCGGAGCGCGCCTGGCGCCTACTGGGGGTACCATAATGGGAAATTCCATCTAAGTTGTAGGCGATTTTTTGAAGATTGTTGACACCGCTTCCTGGCAAGACTACAAACGAGTTGTCTGGTATTTGGGAAGCGCGGTGAAAAGCCGCCACTGCCCCGCAACTGTAAGCGCGGAGGTCCCGACCAAGGAGGCCACTGGAGTGAAAGCTCTGGGAAGGCGGTCAGGACCGATGAGGCGCAAGTCAGGATTCCGTCCAGGCACTTACCTTTGTCCGATTTGACCTCGATGGGAGGGTCAGTCGGTGCCTTGAATGACCTGCTCGCTTGGGTCTTCTGGAAGAATTGCGCCACGAGCTTTCCCGTCCGATACGTGACTTGTGCGCGGGATGAAGTATGTCTATGGAGTCGGGCCGAAGAGTGGTTCTGGTGCTCGGAGGCGTTCGCAGCGGAAAAAGCCGGTACGCGCAGGAGCTTGCCACCCGCGGCAAGCGCGTTGCCTTCATCGCCACAGCTGAAGCCTGCGACGACGACATGCGGCAGCGCATCGCCCGTCATCGCGAAGACCGGCCGGCATCCTGGACCACCTTCGAAGCCCCGCTTGCCCTGGAAGAAACTCTGCGGGAGTGCGGCGGCAGGTTCGACACAATTCTGATCGATTGCCTCACGGTATGGACCGCGAACGTGATGCACCAGGAAGCCTCCGATGACGGCCGCGTGCTGGCTCGTGCCGATCACCTGGCCGAGGTTCTGCGCAGCGTTCCAGCTTCCGTAATTTTGGTTTCCAATGAAGTAGGCAGCGGCATTCATCCCAACACCGAGATCGGCCGCGCCTACCGCGATCTGCTGGGATTCGTGAACCAGCGAGTCGCCGCCGCTGCCGATGAAGTGATTCTGCTGGTGGCCGGATGTCCGCTGGTCGTCAAGCAGCCGCTGGCGGCCCTGGCATGAAGGGCTTCGTCATAGCCGGAACCGGCACTGGCGTCGGCAAGACGACCATCACCGCGGCGCTGTTGGCTGCGCTGCGCAAACGGGGGCTGAAGGTTCAGCCCTTCAAGTGCGGTCCCGACTACATCGATCCCGCGCATCATGCGCCTCTCGCCGGACGTCCCTCCTACAACCTCGATACCTGGATGATGCCGGTCGAGACGAACCGCGCCCTCTTCTGGAGGGCGAGCCGGGGCGCTGATGTCGCCGTCGTCGAGGGCGTGATGGGGCTGTTCGACGGTGTCGATGGAGCTTCCGAGCGTGGCAGCACGGCAGAGATTGCCAAGCTGCTGGATCTGCCGGTGGTGCTGGTGGTGGATGCGTCGAACGCCGCGCGCAGTGTGGCTGCCGTGGTCAAAGGCTTCCGCGAATTTGACCCACAGCTTCGGCTGCTGGGAGTGATTCTGAATGGCGCTGCCGGTCCGGGGCACCTGAATCTGTTGCGCCAGGCGATTGCGTCCGTGGACGTGCCGCTGCTGGGTTGGTTCCCCAAACTCCCCGAGGCGACACTGGCCGAACGTCATTTGGGTCTGGTTACGGCGGGCGAAAAGACCTGGACTCCAGAGCAGGTGAACCTGCTGGCGGATGCAGCCCAGCGTTATATTGATCTCGATCTTCTGCTGGCTGGT
>JBARGS010000373.1:0-2467 GCA_049798495.1 Candidatus Korobacteraceae bacterium
ATGTATAACACCTTGACCTGCGTGAAGCCCAGAGCGTGCAGCTCACTGTAGGCAGGACGCACGTTGGGACAATGGCTCCAGGGGCAACACCCGCAATATAAGACGATAAATTTCTTGTGGGGCAAGGCCTTCACTCTGGTTCGCAAGCGTTCCAGCGCCTGAGGGTCCGAACCAGGCCCAATGTATTCGGAGTCGGGAATGTGCGCTTGCTGATAGAGCAGCGAAGGGCCGACATTCAGGATAAGAGGCTTTTCGCCCGCCGTCGCCTTTAGAAGTTTGACTAGCGCTTCGGGGCTGATGAGCTGTGCGCTGCCCGGCGACAGCTCGGATACGGTCGGGTCCGGCACAACGTCCTGCGCCGCTGCGGATGTGACCCAGAAGCCCAGCGCGCCAATCAGCACAAACTTCAGCAAGCATTTCATCTGATCTCCGTTTAGCCGATTGCGCCCGCCAAAAAGCTCACTCGCTCTTCTGCTTCGGAGAAGGTTCGTGGATATTGGCGACCGCGCGCTTCATCTGCTGGAACTGGCCCGTCTGATAGCCATATTGTTGGTCAGGCAGGCGGGCTGCCTCCTGTCTGATCGCCCGGGAGCGATTGTCGGGGTTGGGATGGTCGGAAAGAAATTCGATGGAAGAAGCTCCGCCGCGCGCGTTTAACTTGTCGAAAAACTTGGCTAACTGAATCGGGTCGTAACCCGCCTCTGACATCAGGTGAGCGCCCATCAGATCAGCCTGGCCCTCCGCGGTGCGGGAAAACTTGAGCAGCACACTGTCTTCGCTTAAGTCGATGCCCAGCTGCGTGAGTTGTCCCATGAGACTGCCGTTGCTTGTAAGCTGACCGGCGAGGGCCAGTGGCAACTCGATGACCTTCGCCTTGGACGCCTGATTCGTGCCGTGGCGCAGGATCACATGCGACATTTCGTGTCCCATCACACCTGCCAGTTCGGCTTCGTTGTTCACCGCCTTCAGCAGTCCGGTATTGATGAACATTGGGCCGCCGGGCAGAGCGAAGGCGTTGATCGCCGGATCGGCGACGACCTGGAAGGTAAAGTTGAAACCGCTGCCCCGGGCTTCGTGGGAAGCCATCAGCCGCTTGCCAACCGCGTTGACGTAAGCATTGATCGTCGGATCATTGACGATTACCGCCTTCTTACGGACCTCTGCGGCAACTTCCTGTCCCAGCTGCACATCCTGCTGTTTGGTAAAGAGATTGAAGCCAGGCTTGATCTGCGTTGGACTCTGGGCGGCAAAGGCCGTCGTAAGCAGCAACAAGGAAACGATGGCTGGTCCGGGCAGACGGTTCGAGTACCCCGCACTCCGCAGACGCGTCAGGCATGTTCGCATAGCTACTCGGCAATATCGCAATGCCATTCTGAATTGAATTTTATCGCGAAACTGCAGGTGTGAGAGTAGTTGTGCAGCCATTGTGCAACCGATTCCACCCTTTCTGAGCTTGAAACTCCGCACGCTTCGCCGGCAGCCCAGCATGGGGCAAAAAGTCTGGCGTCGCCCACGATTAGCCACTTGCGGGGGCAGAGCCGCATTGCTATATCATCAGACGGTCTCGTCTGGTTGACGGATCGCTATGGATCAACGCAGTTTCCACCTACTGCTCCGTCGCATGGTTGCGCTTCCGGTGTTCTTGCTGGTCTTGCTGGCGATAGTACTGGCCAGCGAAATCCTGCTGCTGAACGCCTCTCTGCGCTGGGTTGATCACTCCGACCAGGTCATCGCCAATGCGCGCCAGTTGATGCGCAACATCGTGGAAATGGAGACCGGCCTCCGCGGATACTATCTCACTGGCGATCAGAGCTTCCTTGCGCCCTACGATGACTCCCGCTCCAAGGTTGCGGAACAACTCGATTCTCTGCGGCAGGCGACGATCGATAATCCCGCACAACAAGAACGCCTGCGCCAGGTTCAGAACCTGGATTTGCGCTGGATTCGTTGGGCCGACCAGCAACTGGTACAGGCGCATGGTGTTGCGCCGTCGGCAAAGGACTTGCTCAGCGGCCAGCAGCTCATGTCCGATATCCGCGACAAGCAGCGGGAATTCATCTTCGCCGAGGAGGCCTTGCGGCAGCAGCGCTCGCATCGCGCCACGCTTCTCAATGCCGCGGTAGTCGGTTCCGCGGTAGTTCTTTCGCTGCTCGTCGCCATCCTCCTGTTTACCCTCACGCGACGTGAGCTGATGGCCTTGTCCTCGACCTACGAGCGTCACTTGCAAGCCGAGGTGGAGCAGCAGCAGCAACTAAAAGAGAGCCGGGAGTGGTTCCAGATCACTCTGAAGAGTCTGGGTGAGGCGGTCGTCTCCACCGATCATGCCGGCAACGTCTCCTTCATCAATCCGGTGGCGCAGCAGCTGACCGGCTGGGACGATGCGGCGGCACGCAACCGGCCATTCTCCGAAGTCGTGCGCATCATCGACGAACGAACCGGAGCCGAGTTCGAGGATGCAGTCCAGGCC
>JBARGS010000374.1:0-8837 GCA_049798495.1 Candidatus Korobacteraceae bacterium
GTAATGGGGTGTGGCCGGTCTATACGGGGCCGGTGCAAGCTACCATCAGCGCAACGGATAACGCCAGCGGTGTTGCGACAACAATGTACTCATTGAATCAAGGGCCCTATCAACCGTATACCGGACCTATTCTGACCTATGCCCCTGACTCTTACTGTGTTCAAGCCTACAGCGTGGATATTGCGGGCAACGTTGAGTGGCAGCAACTGCAATGTTGGGTCATCACCTCCAACCAGAAGTACCTGTTGCAAATCTCCAAGCGCGGCACCGGAACCGGCACCGTCACCAGCTCCGACGGGGCCATCAACTGCGGGGGTACCTGTTCGGCTAACTATTGGGATGGACAACCCGTAACCCTGACGGCGGCGCCCGATCCCGGCTTTGTCTTCGCCGGGTGGCAGGGCTGCGATATCAGCTTCGGATACAGCTGCACGCTTACAATGGGTGCCGCCGACCGGCATGCCTACGCTTATTTCAACGTCCCGGTCGCACTCCAATACATTCCCGTGACGCCCTGCCGCGTCGCCGACACACGCTGGCCGCTTGGTCCCTTGGGCGGGCCATCGCTGGCCGCCGGTGTCTCTCGCGACATCACCATCCCTCAAGGTGGTTGCAACATCCCCACGACAGCGGCTGCCTACTCGCTGAACCTAACGGCGATTCCCCACGGCGGCCTCGGCTTGCTGACGGTTTGGCAAACGGGATACGACCGGCCATGGGTCTCCAACATGAATTCCTACGATGGCCGGGTCAAAGCTGACGCGGCGATCGTTCCTGCTGGAGACGATGGCGCCATCAGCGTATATGCCAGCAACGCCGCGGATCTGGCGCTGGATATCAACGGTTATTTCGTACTCGCGCCCGATCCTTCGGCACTCGCCTTCTATCCCATGGCTCCGTGCCGCGTCGCCGACACCCGCTGGCCCCACAGCCCGCTGGGAGGGCCTGCCTTGCCAGCGCAGCAGCAGCGCGACCTCCCCGTCCTTTCCAGCCAGTGCGGAATCCCCGCTACAGCCCAGGCCTATGCGATGAACTTCACCGCTATCCCGGAAAACGAGGCGCCCTTGTGGGTGTTCAATGCGTGGCCCGCGGGACAGCCGCAACCTTCCACCTCCACCCTGAATGACCCCACCGGCACCGCTGTTGCAAACGCCGCAATCGTCCCTGCCGGTACCAATGGCGACATCGATGTGTGGGCCAATAGCGGCACCGACCTGGTGGTCGATATCAATGGCTATTTCGCTCCCGCGGGGCAGGGTGGCCTTTCGCTCTATGCCAATGTGCCCTGCCGTGTACTGGACACGCGCAATACCACCGGGGCATTCGACGGCGATCTCCAAGTCAATGTCGTGGGAGCAGGTTGCGGTGTGCCGCAGAACGCGCAGGCTTTCGTGTTCAATGCCACGGTTGTGCCCAGCCAGCCACTTTGGCTGCTGACGCTGTGGCCCGACGGCGGAGCGCAGCCCAACGCTTCCACGCTCAACGCCTGGGATAGCGCCGTGACCTCCAACATGGCGGTGGTGATGACCAATAACGGCTCCATCGACGCCTACGCCGCCGGACTGACGCAGCTCATCCTCGATATCTCCAGCTACTTCGCACCCTAGGCGGGCAACCGTCACCAGACGTCGTGACCGACTTCACTGACAGCCCATGATGGGAAGGGCGAGCCTTGTGTCGCGGCAGCTTGACGTCTGCCAGTAGGCGTTGGCCCCGAGGCAAGGTAACGATCTCTCAGCCTTTACGCGCGCCCGCAAGGCATGTCCCGTTCGCACCCTCGAACGTGGAGAGGCGAATGCATATCCCGGTTCGAGATCCGCTTTCTGCTTCCGGCTATCTATCCGCCTTCGTCGTTCTGTCCTCCGAGCTCCGATTACGCTGTATCCGACAGCCAGCTTCCCGCCGCACTTCTTCTCCTGGAGGTTCTGATGCTGCACCTTGACACCGGTAATACCGGCTTCATGATCCTTTGCACCAGCCTGGTCATGCTGATGACGCCCGGCCTGGCTTTCTTTTACGGCGGCCTGGTAGGACGCAAGAATGTCCTTGCCATCATGATTCAAAGCTTCGTCTCCATGGGCTGGACGACCGTCATCTGGTACCTGTATGGATACTCGCTGTGCTTCAGCGGTGACTGGCACGGGATCATCGGCAATCTCGACAAGATTTGCCTGCGTGGTGTCAACCTCACGACGCCATCGGGACCGAATAACACCGTACCGGCAATGGTTTTTATCGCCTATCAGATGATGTTCGCCATCATCACTCCGGCCCTCATCTCCGGCGCTTTTACCAACCGCGTCACCTTCAAGGCCTATTGCCTCTTCCTCACCGGCTGGCTCACGCTTGTCTACTTCCCCTTCGTGCACATGGTTTGGGGCGGAGGCATGCTGCAGCGCTGGGGTGTCGAGGACTTCGCCGGCGGCATCGTGGTTCACAACATCGCTGGCCTGGCTGCCTTGGCTTCCGTTCTGTATGTAGGCAAGCGGCGCGTGCTGGACCGCGGCCCTCATAGCATCCCGCTGGTTGCCCTGGGTACCGGACTACTCTGGTTCGGGTGGTACGGATTCAACGCGGGCAGCGAAATGCGAGTCGATTCGGTGACCGGTACAGCTTTTCTAAACACTGACATCGCGGCATCGTTTGCCGCCATGACGTGGCTGATAGTGGCGTGGACCCGCGAGCGTAAGCCGAAGTTCCTCGGACTGCTGACCGGAGCGGTTGCCGGGCTGGCAACCATCACTCCCGCCGCAGGTTATGTTTCACCCACAACGGCAGTCATCATCGGCGTGGTCTCGGGAGTGGTTTGCTACTTCGCGGTAGAGATGAAGAACAAACTGCACTGGGATGACGCGCTCGACGTTTGGGGAGTTCACGGAGTTGGCGGTTTTCTCGGCATTCTGATGTTGGGATTATTCGCCAACAGCACGTTCAATCCGGCCGGAACCAACGGCCTGCTTTATGGCAATCCGAGCTTCTTCTTCAAACAGGTGGTCGCAGTATTGTTCTCGTCGGTTTGGGCCTTCGGCTTCACCTATGGCATGCTGAAAATCATCGACATGTTCACTCCGGTGAAAGTTGAAATGATGAGTGAAGAGATCGGACTGGATGAGTCGATCCACGGCGAGCATGCCTACGAGACCCTCGAAGTCGAGGAATTGTTCAACGGCGACCATAAGCGCGTGATCGACGAGACCGAAGAAGAACCGGAGCTGATCGGCCCACGGAAGTAGATTATGCGGCCACGGTTACGGGTCGTCCGCCGGCTGCTGGTAAACGTTGGATTGGCAGGGGCGATCATTGCATCGCCCCTGTCTCTGTCTGCGCAATCGGCGCCTTCTTTGGACTCCGCCTCAAAACCGGCGGTGCAGGACACTTCATCCGTTGCGGTGTCGCTGTCAACGGACCCGGTCAAGGCCGACGAAAACGCCTCCTGGTGGCGAGGAATCACCGTCAACGGTTTCCTGTCCCTGTCATTCGTCTACAACACCAACGATCCGGTCTATCGCATCAATCAATACCGCGTCTTCGACTATGCCGACGAAGAGCCGCAGTTGGACGTGGCCCAGCTGGTCATCCAGCGGGCCATCGCCAAGCCCAACCAGTTCGGCTTCCGCTTCAACCTGCTTGCCGGCTCTGCCGTTCCCGAAGTTACCGCCGCGTATGGTCTATTTCGCAGTTGCCAGACCGGCCTCGCCCAGCACGTCGATATCCCGGAGATGTACCTCAGCTACATCGCGCCTTTAGGGAAAGGCCTGCGCTTTGACGCCGGCAAGTTCGCCACTCATATGGGATCGGAGGTCATCGGCGGATACGACGGCTACAACGACGAGTTCAGCCGCGGTTTTATCTTCGGTTTCGGCGTTCCCTTCACTCACACCGGCGTAAAGGCGACCTATGCCTTCAACAGTAAGATCTCCGCAATGTTTCTGGTGACCAACGGTTGGGACGAATTCCAAAGAATGAATCACGGATATTCGTTTGGAGGACAACTGGTATTGACTCCGACCAGGAACACCGCCTTCTATCTGAACTGGATTCGCGGGCCGGATATTCCGAAGGACAATATCGACAACCGTAATGCTCTTGAGGTGGTGGGGAGTTGGAAAGCCACTTCACGCCTGAATCTCGGCTTCGACACGCTTTACGCGCACGAGGAAAACGGAGTCGCCCGCGGCCACGACGCCATTTGGAAGGGCCTCGCGGTCTACACCAAGTACGCCTTCACGCCAAAGTTCTCCCTGGCCTTTCGTCCCGAGATCTTCGCCGACACCGGCGGCACTCGCACCGGAATTCCCCAAACGCTGCGCGGATTCACCTGGACTCCCGAATACGACATGGCGGCCAAGCTCTCCCGCATCAACGAACATTTCAAGAAGCTAGACGGCAAGTTTGTGATTCGCGGCGATATTCGTCTCGATCTGTCTAACAAGGACGTCTTCCAGAGGGACAATGGTTGGGTGACCAACCAGTTCACCACCGCCGTCAATCTGATCTACCTGTTTTGAAAAATTGATGTGGGCAGTTGAATCCTGACTCTGGCGATACCGTCCCGTAGTTTTCTCTTTCACAATTGCTCTCCAGCCTGCAAAATCGAACATCTGCGCTTGTTGTTCTTGAGGAGAGTGCGGGATGGATACTCCGCTCAACGGTGTGCTCTTTGTCTGCGGCTCCATGGTCTTTTCCGCCCTGGGATTGTTTCTGGTCCGGCGCCGTCTCAACATCGAGTGGCTGAAGCGGCAACACGAAGTAGCCAGCTTTTTCTTCCTGATGATCGGAACTCTCTATGCGGTCTTGATCGCCTTTGCGATTTTCGTCGTGTGGGGCCAATTCCAGGAAGCCGGCACTAATCTGGAGCACGAAGCCAACGAGGTCGGCAATCTCTCGCGCATGTCCATGGCCATGCCCGACCCGCTGCGCACGAACATCCGCAATGCACTGCTGGAATATCTGAATTCCGTGGTGGGCGATGAGTTTCCTGCCATGGCCGAGGGTCGCGACAGTCCGCGTACCTGGCAGGCGGTGCAAAAGCTCTGGGACGTTTACGACACGGTTCAGCCCGATAATCCGCGGATGCAAATTTTCTATGCGGAATCGCTGACACAACTCAATGAACTTTCCAACGCCCGCAGAATCCGGCTCTTTACCAACCGGGGCACCGTGCCCGCTACACTGTGGTACCTGCTGTTTATCGGCGGGATTATGCTGATCGTTTTCACCTGGTTCTTTGGCCACGAAAGCGTCTGGTCCCAGGCCGCGATGACGGCGGCCCTGGCCGGAGTGCTGGCGTTCAGCCTCTTCCTCATCGACTCCTTTGATAGCCCTTATTCCGGAGTAGTTCAGGTCACCCCGGCACCGTTTCAGCTCGAGTTGGTGCACGTAACAGCGCGGGGAAGCACCTAGGGCAATGCGACCTTCGCTATTCTGAACTGTGCCCTCGGATTGTGAAACGCAAAAGCGATTCAGATCGAAAGATGGATTTACTTGGGAGGCTTTTTTCCCGGATTGTAGGTGAGGCCCTTGGTTTCGAACAGTGTCGGCGGCAGGCTGCTGTTGTAAGTCACCGAGGTAATGAATCGCTGGTTCGTCATCTCGCCATTGCGGTTGCGCACGGTGCTTAGCGGGGTCTGAATGCCTTGAAACACCTTGTAGTTGGCATAGACCTCCGACTCGTCGTCCATCTGCCGGTCCACGGAGTCGCGCCAGCTGTAGCTTGTCTTCACGGGAAGGTGGGTTCGCGGATCGATCGACAGCGTCACGCTGTCGTTGCTGGTGCTGAGCACGGTTACCTGGTCCGCCAGGTTCTGCTCTACCATGGCAGTACCATCGTAAAGAACCATGGTGCCCGGCGTCGGCAGCCACTTGCGGATCACCCACTCCAACGAGTGGTTCCGGCGGCGCAGGTAGTCTTCCATGTCCTTCGGCTCCTGCGTTGCCGTCCCCTTGTAGGTGATCTCGTATCCGCTATCACCGATGAACAACTCGACGACGTCGCGCTGCTTGGTCAGCTCGATCCGTTCCTTGTCCGGCCATTGCCAAAAGCGCCAAAACTCAATACTCATGCTGTTCGGCTTGCCATGATAGAAGCCGTAAGTGCGGCCCTCGCTCTTCAGGTCTTGAACATTCAGGTAGGCATCGCCGCCGAGGGCGCGGATCATGTCGTTCAGGATCTGGAGCGCCTTCTGCACGCTGGGATCTTTGGTCGAGGCGAATTGCGCGGTGGGCCAAGTGGCAGGAACAGGGGAGGCTGGCGCCGGAGCCGTGGTCTGAGCGGCAGCGGCAACCGACAGCAAGAGAGCGCAGGCAGCGGCTCGCATATTGAGATAATTCTACTCGGAGGCGCAAAGATTACAGTCAGTCCGGTTTTACATCCGGAATCTCACCTCTCCTTAGAGCGGCGATGATCTCTTCAAACTCCTTGCGATGTTCTTCGACAGCCAGAGAGTCGAACTTCCAGAGCTTGCCCCGGAGCGTATCCAGACGCTGGTCCCTGATTCCGCCGGACGTAACATTATCCCAATCCCGCCCGCCTTCGGTACCGAGCATATGCTTCTCCAGCTCGTCCGCCAATTGCTGTGGTGTGGTGTTGCGCCTCAAGAATGGAAGCAATGGGGCAACCAGCATGAAAAGGACGAGGAAGAGCGGAGCGAGGATCAGCCACCGCACGGAACTTGAAATGAGGAAGAACACGGCCCCGATCGCAAAAAGTACGAGAACCGTACAACCGAAGCCGACGATGCGTCGATTCATATTTTGTTGCTTACCCTCCGTGCCCTCCGTGCCTCAGTGGTGAGTTATTTTTTCTTGCGCTTGGGCTGCGGACGGTCTTCGACCACGGCGAATTGAATCCGCTTCTGCATGCGGTCGATGCGGTCCACCAGTACGCGGATCGGATCGCCCAGCGAGTATGTCTTCCGGGTGCGCTGCCCGATAATCTGCTTCGTGTTCTCGTGATACAGGTAGCGATCGTCGGTGAGCGAGCCCAGGGGCACCAGACCTTCGATGAACATGTCCTTGAGTTCGACGAACATACCGAACTTGGTGACGCTCACGATCAGGCCGTCGAATTCCTCGCCAACGTGCTGCTCCATGAACTTCATCTTCTTCCATTCCATCAGCTCTCGCTCGGCTTCGTCGGCGCGGCGCTCGGATTGGCTCGACTCGTCGGCGATGTCGTGAAGTTCGTCCTCGGGGATGGGACCTCCGACCGCGGTGGGAGGTTCCCTCTGTCGTCCCTTTTTCTCTAGAGAAGAAGTCGGGCGCCCCGTCGAACCCGGGTGCCCCACCCAAGCCGGGTGCCCCACCCAAGCTTCTTTTGCTTGGGTGGGTCTTTTAGTCCATGGGGATGGAGTATCTCCTAGACGAGTCGGAGTTCCAATTCCAACCGAAACTCCTTGCTCCTGGTGTTCCGCCGATTCCCGCAGCACCTCCTTCAAAATCCGATGAACAATCAGGTCCGGATACCGCCGAATCGGCGAGGTGAAATGCGTGTAGCTCGGCGCGGCCAATGCGAAATGCCCTTCGTTCTTCTCCGAGTAGCGCGCCTGTTTCAGCGAGCGAAGCATGAGATACGAGAGAATCCGCTCTTCCGGCTTTCCAGCGATCTTCTGCGTCAGCTTCTGATACATGCGCGGGGTGATGTGCACATCTTCGGGAATCTCCAGCGTCTTGGCGCCCCGCCCGCTGCCATAGCGATCGCGTCGCTCGGCCTTGAACTGCACCCGCTTCACCGGCAACGCGCCGACTCCAAGCGAATAACCAAACGTCGCCGCGATAGTCTCGAAGTCATAGACGCGCTTCGGATCGGGCTTCTCGTGAATGCGGTACAGTGAACCGACCTGCTTGCCTTCCAGATAGCTGGCGACAGATTCGTTGGCCGCCAGCATGAACTCCTCGATGATGCGGTTGGCGATGTTGCGCTCCGAGCGCGTGATGCTTTGCATCAGACCGTGCTCGTCGAACTCTATGACCGGCTCGGGCAAGTCGAAGTCAATGGATCCGCGGCGCACTCGCTTGCGGTTCAGAATCATCGCCAGCTCGCGCATCAGTTCGAAGACATCCACCAGCCGGCGATAGTGCTGCCGCTGTGCCGTGTCGCCTTCGAGGATGAGATTGACGTTGGTGTAGGTCATGCGTTCTGACGAGCGGATAACGCCTTCATTCAACGTGTAACCGACGATCTCGCCCTGATGGTCTATCTCCATTACGCACGAGAGCACCATGCGATCCACCTGCGGGCGCAGGCTGCACAGGTCGGTCGAAAGCTCCATGGGCAGCATGGGCACGGCGCGGTCGGGGAAGTACACAGAGGTCCCGCGTAGACGCGCTTCCAGATCGATGGGCGAGCCCTCACGCACGTAGTGGGCTACGTCGGCGATGTGGACCTGGAGCTCGAAGTTGCCGTTAGACATGCGCCGGACGGTGACGGCATCGTCGAAGTCGCGTGCGGTTTCGCCATCGATGGTGACGATCGGTAACGAGCGATAGTCGCGGCGGTGGCGCAGCTGCGTGGAAGGAATGACCGGATCGAACTGCTGCGCCTCCTGTAAGACTTCGACCGGGAAGCGGTGCGGCAGATGGAATTTGCGGATGACGATCTCGACATCCACGCCGAAGTCGTCTTCGTAGCCGAGGATTTCAATCACCCGGCCACGCGGGTTTTCCGTCGGCGAGGGCCACTCCGTGATCTCGACTTCCACGACAACCCCGTCCAGATCGCCCCACTCACGCTGCCGGGCTTCGTTACCTAAGACTCGGTCGTGAGTTTGCGCCTGACCCCTCGGGTGCCCCGTTCTAGCCTTCCTTTGGCTAGGGCGGGACAGCGTAGATTTCTGCTC
>JBARGS010000375.1:0-6602 GCA_049798495.1 Candidatus Korobacteraceae bacterium
GCAGCTCGGGTCAAGCAAAAAAGCCCGTTCGTTCCAATGTGGGGCACCAATGTGGGATTCCCGATTTAGTCCCTGGCTACGGGACCTCCGGCGCGGGCTGTGCATGCGACTCGCCAATACCGGCTCCCCGATAGGCCCGCATCACGTCGTCCAGCGAAACCACTCCCAGCAACTGCTTCACATTGGCACGGTGCACGACCGGCAACAGGGGCCACTCGCCCATCAGGCGCAACGCCGTGTCCAGCGGATGGTCGGGGTGAAGGTAAGGAACATTGGCTGTCAGGATTCTCGAGAGCTTGATGTCGGAATTGGCAATCATGTCGAGCAGATGCACCCGGCTGATACCCGACCACTCGTCACCGCCCATGCCGACGACGAAAAACTCCTGCGCCGAACCTTGTACGCGCTGCTGTGCTTCCTGCAATGTCACGTCGCCCGTAAGGGTCTGGCCCAGCGGCGGACGCATTGCGTCTTCGACTCGCAGCAGCGGAACCTCTCTCTCCTCTTCCAGAGATGGCAGATCGAGACCATCCTGGCGTGAGAGCAAGTCGAAGATCGGTGTCGGCTGAAAGGTCCGCGAAATGAAATAGGCGATCGCGTTGGACAAGATTACCGGAACGATGATGCTGTAGTTCCCGCTGACCTCCAGGATCATGAACACCGAGGTCATGGGTGCGCGCAGGATTCCGGCGAAGAGCGTCCCCATGCCGACCAGCGCATATGCGCCGACGGGAATAGCGAGGTGAGGCACGATCTGCCGCTCAGCCATTCCCACCGCGCCGCCGATCATGGCGCCCATAAACAACGTGGGAGCGAACAGTCCGCCCGGCGTCCCGCTGCTAAAGGACAGCCCGGTGCTGACGATCTTCAGCGCCCCCAGCACGGCCAGGATCTGCCACGTGTACTGCTCGTGCATGGCCTGATCGATATAGCTGTATCCTGCGCCCATCACCTGAGGGAACCTGATGCCGATCAGGCCGATCAGCAGTCCCGCTGCCGCCGGCTGAAAGTATTGCGTCCACGCCGGGTATTTGCGCAGGCGTGGCCGCAGATAGGCGATGTACTTGACGAAAGCCAGCGATGCGAATCCACCGATGACGCCGAGGCTGGCGTAGGCGCCCAGCTCGCCGGCATGTTCCAGGTGATACGCGGGAACGCGAAACAACGGCTCGTCTCCCAGAAACCAGCGCTCGATGACGGCGCTGGAGATGGCCGAGAGCACAACCGCTCCCAGAATACCCGCTGTCCAGCGTCCAATGACTTCTTCGATAACGAACAGCACGGCGGTAATGGGAGCGTTGAATGCTGCCGCTAGTCCGGCTGCGGCGCCCACGGGCGCAATCAGTCGCAACTTCTCGCGCGATAGCTTCAGCCGCCGGCCAAGCGCCGACGCCAAACCAGCGCCAATCTGGAGGGATGGATCTTCAGGGCCGAGCGATTGCCCGCTGCCGATAGCCAGCGCACTGGTGATGAACTTGCCGATCACCGTCGGCATAGGAATGTAGCCGTCGTAGATGTAGAGCGCGGCCTTGGTCTGATTGACACCGCTGCCGCGCGCCCGCGGGAAGAAGCGGATCACCAGTACTGCGATGACCAGCCCGGTAAGCATCGGAGCCAGAAAGACTCGCGGCACCGAGGGGTGCAGCCCGCTGCCCAGTAGTTTCAAGTGCAGGAACTCGATGCACATCCGGAAGCACACCACCGCCAGTCCGGAGGCAATGCCGATCAGCACCGCAAGGAAGAGGAAGAATTGCTCTTCCCGCAAACTGAAGCGCTCCGGCGAGAGCATGGCGCGCAAACTGCTCCAATACTGGCGTCGCGTCGGGGTCGAGACCGCGGGCTTAATGCCGCTTGAATCCTTCGGCTTGGTCACGACTTGCTCCGGCGTACTCATTTCACGTTCTCGTTCTCGCGCTGAGCCAGCGTCAGCAAGGCGCGATCAACTAAATCCATCGCCGGACAAACCGGCGCGGTAGCGCGCTCAACCTCGAAAACGTATTGCATGGTGGGCTCGAGGGCATCGGGATTGTTGCGCAGCGCCGCCTCCGTCGCGCTCGCCTGCTTTTGCAAACCACTGGTATAAAGCAGCTGCAAGCCGCTTGGCGCCGCAATGACTGGCGGCGCGCTCTTGGCGGGTGTGGCTGCGGCAGCCACCCCTCGGTCGAGGGACTGAGTCGTCGCTCCCGGTTGAACCGCCAAGGTGTATCCCGGTTGCGCAGCACAACCTTGCAGCCGAGTCAGCGCCGCTTTGAAAGCTTCGGCAACGCGTTTGGAACACTCGGCCACCGACAGTCCGCGCAACGCGGGATCCACGTGCAACACCTCGCGCACCAGATCAAGTTGCTGACGCGCTTCGTCGGACTTGGAATCATGCTGCACCGCTCGCTCGAATGCATGTTCCGCGTCGCTGTACTGCACCAGCGCCAGCGCTGTCAGGCCTTTCCCCAGCCATGCTTGTGCGTTGGCGGGATCCGCCTTCAGCACCGCATCAAAGGCATCGCTGGCATGCTCCGGCTCGTTCACCTGCAGCAACAACTGTCCCAGAGCCAACTGTCCCGCAGGATCGGGCGGCCCGTCGGCCTGCAAGGCCAACGTTTCGGCTCGGGCGCGCGCCTGATCGTGCCGCCCGATCAGATAACGAATCAGTTCGAAGCGTGTCGCGATGCGCTGCTGGCGGGGTTCTTCCTCCCAGACGCCGTTAATTGCATTGTCATAGTAGCGAATTGCCTCGCCGGCATTCCCTCGTCGTACATAGAGCCGCGCCAGCGCCAGATTCACCTTGCCATCGGCTGGCTCGTCTTCCCACAAACTGAGAAGGTGGGCTCGCGCTTCGTTCAAGCGGTTCGCCGCCAGCAGTGCTTCCGCAAGGCGCAGCCGGTATTCCTGGTTCTCCTGATCGTAGGAGAGCGCCGTACGATACTCGTCGGCGGCAATTGCCGGCCGATTGGCGTGCATCGCCTCTTCTCCACGCTGGAACCAGCGCTTCGCCAGCGACGCCTCGGTCGAGCGATGCAGGTTGACGAGATACTGGGTCAGGCCGAAACCCGCAAAGATGCAAATCAGCAAGATAGTCAACGTTAACTTTGAGGAGTAGGATTTTCCGCCTTGGCCACAGGCAGGACACTTCTCGGCGCCGGGAGGTATTTCTTTGCCACAGAATTGGCAACGTATGGTAGCCGGCGCACTGTTGGTAACCGAAGACATGAAAAGCGGCGTATCTCTACCCTAACAAGAGATGCGCCGAATCGCGTTATCGCAATGCCTCATTACAGTTTGGTGCTGCGCAGCCGTAGTGCGTTGCTGATCACCGAAACCGAACTGAAGCTCATCGCCGCTGCCGCGATGATGGGACTGAGCAGAATGCCGAACTTCGGATACAGAATGCCTGCGGCAATCGGCACGCCCACCGAGTTGTAGATGAACGCGAAGAACAGATTCTCGCGGATGTTGCGCATGACCGCGCGACTTAACCGCCGCGCCCGTACCAGCGCCGCCAAATCGCCCTTGAGCAGCGTGACCCCCGCGCTCTCCATGGCGACATCGGTTCCGGTGCCCATCGCGATGCCGACTTGCGCCTGCGCCAGCGCCGGCGCGTCGTTCACTCCATCGCCCGCCATCGCCACGACTCTTCCCTGCTGCTGAAGCTTCTTCACCACTTCCGCTTTGTGATCGGGCAGGACGCCCGCTTCAAAATCGCTGATGCCGAGCTGGCGAGCCACGGCTGCTGCCGTCGTCTGGCTGTCGCCGGTGAGCATGACTACCTGCAATCCCTCGCTTCGGAGATCGCGGATCGCCTGCTTCGCCTCGGGCTTCACCGGATCGGCAATGCCGAGAATTCCCGCCGCGCGTCCGTCGACTGCCGCGAAGACCACAGTCTGACCTTCATGGCGTAGCGCTTCGGCTTTTGGCTTTAGCTCCTCGGCGTCGATGTTGAGTTCCTTCAGGAGCGCGTCGTTGCCGACCGCTATCTCGTGCCCACCGACGTGTCCCACAACGCCGCGTCCGGTGAGAGAACGGAATTCGTTTGCCGGTATCAGGGATAACCCATTCGCCTGCGCGGCTGCCAGCACGGCTGCGGCCAGCGGATGTTCGCTTCCCCGCTCCAGGCTCGCCACTAGGCGCACTACACGCTCTTCCGTCTCTCCGCCGATTGCGACGACCGACATCAGCTCAGGCTTGCCCTGCGTCAGCGTTCCAGTCTTGTCGAGAGCGAGGGTGTCGACCTTCTGCAAGGTTTCCAGCGCTTCGGCATTCTTGATGAGGATTCCGGCGCGCGCTCCGCGTCCGGTGCCGACCATGATCGCCACCGGTGTCGCCAGTCCCAGCGCGCAGGGACAAGCAATGATAAGCACAGCGACCGCATTGACAATGGCGTATGCGAGCCGCGGTTCGGGCCCTTTTACGAACCACACAATAAACGTGATCACCGCAATCGCCAGCACCGCCGGAACGAACCATGCGGCCACTTTGTCGGCCAGCCGCTGAATAGGAGCGCGGCTGCGCTGCGCCTCGCTCACCATCTTCACGATCTGGGCCAGCATGGTCTCGCTGCCCACGCGCTCGGCGCGCATCAGCAGCCAGCCGGTGCCGTTCACCGTCGCACCGATGACTTTGTCGCCCGAATGCTTTTCCACGGGAATCGACTCGCCGGTCACCATCGCTTCGTCCACCGAGCTGAGGCCGTCGAGCACAACACCATCCACCGGAATCTTCTCGCCCGGTCGCACACGCAACTTATTGCCGACCTTCACCTGATCGAGCGGCACATCGTGCTCGCTGCCGTCGTCGCGCATGATGCGCGCCAGCTTCGGGGAAAGGTCGAGCAGCGCGCGAATGGCGCTGCTGGTGCGGCTGCGAGCCCGCAGTTCCAGCACCTGACCCAACAGCACCAGCGCGATGATGGCCGCCGAGGCCTCGAAGTACACCTCACCGCGCATCGACGCAGGGAAAATTCCTGGCGCGATGGTCGCTACCGCGCTGTAGGCATAGGCGACGCCGACACCCATCGCAATCAGGGTGAACATGTTTGGACTGCGAAACTTGACCGAGGCCCAGCCGCGTACAAAGAATGGCTCGCCGCACCACAGAACTACAGGCGTGGCCAACGCAAACTCGATCCACGTGGCCAGCCGCGGCGTGATCAGGTGCATCAGCGGTCCCATTCGCAACATGGCCAGCGCCACCAAGGGAACGGTGAGCACGACACTCGTCCAGAAACGGCGCGTCATCGCGCGCAGTTCGGGATTTTCTTCCTGCGTCGCGGTGACCGTCCTTGGCTCCAACGCCATGCCGCAGATGGGGCACGAGCCCGGCCCGTCGCGGACAATCTCGGGATGCATTGGGCAAGTCCACTCCGCCTTCACACTCGCGACCGGAAGCTCCGGCTCCAGCGCCATGCCGCACTTCGGACAAGCGCCGGGATGGTCCTGCTTTATTTCAGGATCCATCGGACAGACGTAGGCGGTCTTGGAACCGGACGCACTCTTGGCGGCGGGCGTCGCAGTTTCCGTCGCGGCTGCGGTGACGGGCGAAAGATATTTCGCGGGCTCGGCTTTAAACTTCTCGCCACATCCGCGACAACAGAAGTAATAGGTCTTGCCGTCGTGGACGACGGTGGTCGCCGCCTTTGCCCTCTCGACGCTCATTCCACAGACGGGATCTTTTGCCTGCACGCGAGCGGGGTCTGACGCCGGTGTGCCACCGATCTGCACCGTTCCTGCCATGTTCGGTGGCCTTTGCCCAGAGGACAGGTATCTCCCCGGATCGCGGCGGAACTTCTCCGCACAGCCGCGTGAGCAAAAGTGATACAGCTTGCGTTCATGCTCGACGGAAGAAGCGGCTTGTGCCGGATCGACGTTCCTACCGCAGACTGGATCCTTCTCGAGTTTCTTTCCGACTGGAACAGGCGCCGGCGACACGGGCGCGCCCGGCAGCACCACCGCGTACTTCGCAGGTGACGCCATGAACTTCTGCATGCAGCCGGGCGAGCAAAAGAAATACGTCTCGCCCTGATACTGCGCCTTTCCACGCGCCTGCGGAGGATCGACCGTCATGCCGCAGACGGGATCCTTGGCGGAGAAATCCAGAACCATGTTCTCCAGGGTTTCCTCCGATTCGCTCATTCCCTAGTTCTCTCGATCAGCCGTCGGCTGTTCACAGTCTCGCCCATGCTCTATATTGAATGCGGAATCGGACGTGCTCCCGCCGCATCTGAAATTCTAGATGCAAAGCCGGTGGCGACGTTCCGCTTTCCCTATGATTGCACGTTTGTGAAAGGCCAGTCCGATGACTGCTGTGGAAGTCCTGTTTCGCTATGGAATGCCGCCGGGCGAGAACGAGATGAACGCTCTGGGATCAATCAGCGATGTCTACGGAATCCGCCGCATCCGCTGCGACGAGAATGATCGAACCGTCCGAATTGAATACGACGCCACCCGCCTGAATGAGTCCACGGTGGAAAACCTTCTGCGCCAAGCGGGTTTCGATGTGCGCGAGCGACTCGCCCTGACTTAATCCTCTGGCTGTGATTTGAAAAGCGCGCGAGAATCGAGCCGTCTCGTTGGCACACGAGCACTAAAAGGAAAGGGCGAAGCGCACTTTAG
>JBARGS010000376.1:0-3383 GCA_049798495.1 Candidatus Korobacteraceae bacterium
ATGCTGAGTACTGCGGATGTTGGATACGAGGCGAATGTGGCTTCCGGACTGACGAGTTGATTCGTATCCATATCGACCGAGCAGTTTCACAAGATCAGAGCCGCTGAGGTCACGCGGCAGCTTCAAGCGACAATCACCTCGTCATGAACAAAGTGGAGTCTGATTACTGCCGGAATCGTATCGGCTTCAAAATGGCAGCGCACCGCGTCACGCACCATCTCCCGTAGTTCCTCCATCGACTCCGCTTGAGTAAAGATCGAATGACCGAGAGCGCGGGCTTCGAAACCGCCTTCCGGCGATTCCTCAACGGCGAAGATGATTTCCGAATTCTTCATCGGGCAATTATATTCGCTGCTCGCACATGACAGATCTGCAAACCGCCCCTCGTTTGCTGGGCGCGCCGCACTTCGCATACTCAGGCGGAGCGAATGGTGATGCCGCCAACGCAGGACAGCAGGTCCCTCCACTCCGCTTCGCTCCGGTCGGGATGACACTAATAAAATTCCGCCTGCGAGTGAAACCTGGAAACTGGAAACCTGAAACTGCTCCTAAGCGCCCGCTTTCTGCACTAATGGTCCCCGATAATTCAGCGCCTTCAGCCCCAGGAACCTCGCCGCCGGACCCAACTCTTCCTCAATTCTCAGCAACTGGTTGTACTTGGCAATGCGATCCGTGCGCGAGGCCGAGCCCGTTTTGATCTGGCCCGCGCCGGTCGCGACCGCAAAATCGGCGATGAAGGTGTCTTCGGTTTCGCCCGAGCGGTGCGAGATCACCGTGGTATAGCGGTTCTGGTGTGCCAGGTTGATGGCGTCCAGGGTCTCGCTGACCGAGCCGATCTGATTCAGCTTGATGAGAATCGAGTTGGCGATGCCGGAATCGATGCCGCGCTGGAAGATCTCGATGTTGGTCACGAAGATGTCGTCGCCCACCAGCTGAATCTTGCCGCCCAGTTCATCGGTCTGCAGCTTCCAGCCTTCCCAATCGTCCTCGGCGAAGGCGTCTTCCAGCGAGACGATGGGATATTGCCGCACCCAGTCGGACCAGAACTTCACCATGTCCTCGCTGGAGTGCTCGCTCTTGTCCGACTTCTTGAAGACATATTTCTTCTTGGCGCTGTCGTAGAACTCGCTGGCCGCGGGATCGAGCGCAATCGCGATCTGCTCGCCCGGCTTGTAGCCCGCCTGGGTGATGGCTTCGAGAATTACTTCGATCGCTTCCACGTTGGACTTGACCGAGGGCGCGAAGCCGCCTTCGTCGCCGACCGAGGTGTTGTAGCCGCGCTTCTTCAGCACGCCCTTCAGCACGTGAAAAGTCTCGACGCCCCAGCGCAGGGCTTCGGCGAACGACGCCGCGCCCACCGGCATGATCAGGAATTCCTGGAAATCGACATTGTTGTCAGCGTGCACTCCGCCGTTGAGGATGTTCATCTGCGGCGTCGGCAGCAGCCCGGCAGTGAATCCGCCGAGATACTGATACAGCTCGATGCCGAGATGATCGGCCATAGCCCGCGCCGCCGCCATCGAAACCGCCAGGATCGCATTCGCGCCCAGCTTGCTCTTGGTGGGCGTGCCGTCAAGCGCCAGCATGGTATTGTCCAGCTCGCGCTGGTCGCTGGCGTCCATGCCTTCGAGCTCGGGAGCCATCACCTCGTTGATGTTGTTTACCGCTTTCAGCACACCCTTGCCGGCGTAGCGGCCCTTGTCGCCATCGCGCAGCTCCAGCGCCTCGTGTTCGCCGGTGGAAGCGCCGCTGGGCACGGCAGCGCGGCCACGGGCGCCGCTCTCCAGAATGACATCGGCTTCCACGGTGGGATTGCCGCGGGAATCCAGAATTTCACGGGCCAGAATCAGTTCAATTTCCGTCATATAAGTCCTAAGGCTCTCGCCCATGGATTCGCTCGCGCGAGGCGGGAGGCGTGCAAAACCAGTCATTATACGGGAGCTTCCTCCGCCACGGATGTGACCGGCAACCATTCTGAAGACCGGCCATAGCATGCCAGTCACCCCAAAGTCATGGTTAATTCACACTACCCTTGTAAAACAATTTGCCGCCACGGCTTGGGTTGAGTATCCTCTTCGGAGCGGTTAAGTGCACCCGGCGAGGTGCACTGCGGACGTCTGCTGGCCGACGCCGCGACCGCCTCACGGAGCTCATAACTATGTGGAAGCGCAGGGAAGACGAATACCCGGTTTCAAACGAACCCAGCAGCACAGGATTTGCAGGCGTCGCGCCGACGCCGGCGCCACCGCGTCCCACCGAACCCGTCCGCGGCGATGCCATGCGCAGCGGTGAAGTCGCCACCATCGGCAAGTCGGTGGTGGTGAAAGGCGAGCTGTCCGGCAGTGAAGATCTCATCCTCGACGGCGAGGTCGAGGGCTCGATCACCTTGCGCGGCCAGAGCCTGACCGTCGGTCCCAATGGCCGGGTTCGCGCCAACATTGAAGCGCGCAATGTGATTGTGCACGGCCGGGTCGACGGCGATATTCACGCCACCGATCGAGTTGACTTGCGCAAGAGCGCATCCTTGTGCGGCGATATCTCCACCGCAAGAATTTCTATTGAGGATGGTGCATTTTTCAAAGGCGGTATCGACATTCAGAAGCCTGAGCCTACTCCGAAAATAGAAGCCAAACCGCAAGCGTCGACTGCGGCGGTACCGGCTTCCATCTCGTCGCAGGGCACGTTGCTCGAGCCTAAGAAGCTGTAACCGCCGCCGCCGATCTTCGCCGGGTCCTCCGGCGCCTGGCCGTCATAACTAGAAGCGACCGCGTATGCTGTGATTGATTGTCTCCCGCAGCGTACGCGGAAGCCCTTCCGGGTTCTTCCCACTCATCGTCAGCAGAATTGTCCAGGCGCGCGGCATCCTTAAGCGCCTCAGCTCACGGCGTCAATTCAAACACCACACCCTGGCTGTGCCTTCCGCCGGAGGCGGTGGTGCCGAACAGATTTCCCATGCCATCGGGAGTCAATCCGTAATACGGATTCGCTCCGTCGGGCGACGTGCCGAAGGTGTGAAGCACGCTCTCGTTCCAACTGCCGCCGCTTGGGCTCACCTCGAACGCAACACCGCAATCGCATCCCGGATCGCCGCCGGCAGAAGTCGTGCCGTAAAGATTCCCAGCTCCGTCGAAGAGCAGAGTGCTGGTGGGATTGCCTCCGTCGGCGCCGCCTTGAAAGCTGTACAGCACCACATCGCGCCATCCGCTCAACGCGTTTGGACTGGGGCCAACCTTGAACACCGTGCCCGCACCGTTAGCGCCGCCAAAGTATGTTGTGCCGTAAAGAGTGCCGTGCACATCGGCGATCAGGCCGCCATACGGAAAGCCGGCATCCGGCTGGCCCATGAAGGCGTAGAGTGTGGTCAGGTTCCAGGTGCCTCCCGC
>JBARGS010000377.1:0-3185 GCA_049798495.1 Candidatus Korobacteraceae bacterium
TCGTCGCCATCCTGGCGCTGATTGCGGCCTGCTCGATGTACCCGGGCGATTATTTCGCCATCAACGCTACGCCCGCGGTTTTCGCCAAGCTTGGGCTGCACACCGTCAATCTCGACATGTTTTCCGCCCAAGTCGGCGAGAAGCTGGCCGGACGCACCGGTGGCGCGGTATCGCTCGCCGTCGGAATGGCGCAGATCTTCCGCGGCATCCCAGGCATGAAGACGCTTACCAGCTATTGGTATCACTACGCCATCATGTTTGAGGCGCTCTTCATTCTGACCACCGTGGACACCGGCACCCGCGTTGCCCGCTACGTTCTGCATGAACTGCTGGGAAGGATCCACAAGCCGTTCAGCAACACCGCGTGGTTGCCCGGCAATCTGGTGACCTCGGCCGTGGTCGTGTCGGCCTGGGGATACATGATCTACACGGGCTCGATTTCGACCATCTGGCCGCTGTTCGGCACCGGCAATCAACTGCTGGCCACCATCGCGCTGGCCGTAGTCACCACGTTCCTGATCAACATGGGGAAGGTGAAGTACGCATTCATAACAGCAATTCCCATGTGCTTTGTTGGCGTGACCACGCTGACCGCCGGCGTGTTGTCCATCAAGAACATCTACCTGCCCCTGGCGAAGAAGCCTGGATTCGGCGTGCAGGGGTACCTGGATGCGACGCTGATGGTGATTTTCGTAGTCGGCGTGGTCCTTGTGCTGATCGAGTCCGGACGCCGTTGCTGGAAGACCCTGCACGGAGTGCCGGTGCCGGAAGAAGCCTTTGGCGCTCCGGAGAAGGAAGAAGTCAAGATGGCGTGTTGTTGAGTTGGCAGTTGGCATTTGGCCGCTGGCAGGTGCCCGAGACACTCGGAAACAAATGAGCTAGTGCCGAAGGGCAGAACAGGAACAAGCGAAGAAAGGCTAAGGGCTAAAGGTTAAAGGCTAAGAGCTAAAAGCCAAATGCCAAGTGCTAAGGAGCCTCTGATTAACTCACGGTTTTGAAAGGGCACGGCTTCTGCCGTGCCGCAAGCGTCGCTGAATCAACGGGGCTTTAGCCCCCGCGGCGAGTTCGGCAAGTTATTCAGAGCTTCCCTAATTGCCAAGTGCTAGTTCGTCCAGAAAAAAAATTTGACGAAAGGCCTGCCACACGCTGGCAGACATCGGTGAGAACTTCATGAGCACTACACTTACTCCTCCCCCGGCAAAAGCGCGGCCTGAGCCACCAGCGAAGGCAGCCCCGCCCGCGGCGAACCCGATTGCGTTGGCGATTTTTGTCGTCATCGCAGCCATCGTCGCGATCGTCGTTCTCAGAATCCCCTCCCTGACCGCGCCGTGGTCGCAAGGTTACGACCCCACCGGACACTGGTGGCTTTCGACACTGATTGCTGCCTTGCCGGTCGTGGTTTTGCTGGGCAGCCTCGCGCTGGGGCACGTCAAAGCGCACTACGCCGCCCTCCTCGGGTTGGCAACGGCCCTGCTGGTGGCGATCTTTGCCTTCCACATGCCGGGCCGGATGGCCGCAGCCACTGCGGTTTATGGAGTCGGTTACGGCCTCTTCCCCATCGGCTGGATCGTGCTGAACGTGATCTTCATGTACCAGCTCACCGTCGAATCGGGACGCTTTAAAGTGTTGCAGCACAGCATGACCGGCATTACTCAGGACCGCCGTCTGCAACTGCTGCTCATCGCCTTCTGCTTCGGCGCATTCTTCGAGGGTGCATCGGGATTCGGTACTCCGGTGGCTGTTACGGCCGCGCTCCTCATCGGTCTGGGGTTCCGCCCGCTGCAGGCTTCCGGCTTGTCGCTCATCGCCAACACCGCGCCGGTGGCGTTCGGCGCTCTGGGAACTCCCATCATCGCGCTGGCGAAAGTAACCGGCTTTAGCGAAGTCACCTTGGGAGCAATGGCGGGACGCATTCTGACTCCGTTCTGTGTTCTGGTGCCCTTCTGGCTGATCTGTGCCTTCGTCGGATGGAGCGCCATGTGGGAGATCTGGCCGGCTATCCTGGTCGCCGGTGTTTCCTTCGCGATTCCTCAATACTTTATGGCCAATTACCACGGTCCGTGGCTGGTCAACATTGTGGCGTCGATCATTTCGATGGCCTGCCTCATCGGCTTCTTGTTCATCTGGCATCCCAAACGAATCTGGACCTTCGAAGGGGAAGAAGCCAAAACTGAGAGCCACGCCAGTCATGGCTATAGCCGTGCGGAAGTCACACGCGCCTGGGTCCCCTGGATCGTTCTCAGCCTCATCGTGTTCCTGTGGGGCACGCAGACCGGCAAGACCTTGATGAATGCGCCGGAAAAGACCTTCAAGTCGCTGGCCACTTGGCAGACGCCACCCAGCAAGATTACCAACCCACAGTTCACAGTTGCAGGCCTGAACAACCTTGCGTTGCGCGTTCCGCCGGTGGTGGCGAAGCCGACGAAGGAGCCAGCGGTCTTCGGCCTCAACTGGGTTAGCGCGACCGGCTCCGGCATTCTGCTGGCAGCCATCATCTCCGGCTTGATCATGGGGCTGAGTGTTCCGAAGATCTTCTCCATCTATGGCCGCACCTTGATGAAGGTGCGCTTCTCGTTGGTGACCATCGCAGCCATGATGGCCATCGGCTTCATGACGCGCTACGCGGGACTGGATGCGACGATGGGCCTGGCTTTTGCCCGCACCGGACACCTGTATCCGTTCTTCGGCACGCTGCTCGGCTGGTTAGGCGTGGCGCTGACCGGATCGGATACTTCCTCCAACGTGCTCTTCGGCAGCTTGCAGAAGATTACCGCGCAGCAGGTGAACGCGTCGCCGATTCTGATGTGTGCGGCCAACAGCACGGGCGGCGTGATGGGCAAGATGATCGATGCCCAAAGCATTGTCGTCGCCAGCACGGCGACGCAGTGGTATGGCCACGAGGGAGACATCTTGCGCTATGTCTTTTGGCATAGTCTGGCACTGGCCGCACTGGTCGGAGTCTTCGTCTTCCTGATGGCGTATGTAGCTCCGTTCACGCACTTCGTAGTGCGGTGAGGGGAATTCAGGGTGGAACGGCACGGCTTCAGCGACTGCGGAAAAGTCTATGCCAGCCTGTTATGAACGGGCGCAGCTTCAGCTGCGCCCTTGCAAGCCGTTTATTTTGTCATCACGAGGAGGCCTTCAGAGACTGTGTCGCAACCGAAACACGGATTTTTCAGTGGGAC
>JBARGS010000378.1:0-17397 GCA_049798495.1 Candidatus Korobacteraceae bacterium
CGCCGGGCTCATTGCTTCTTAGACTACAAGACTCGATTTACAAATGCCTGCACCTGCAAGGCTTTTGTCCGGACACAGACGAAGAATTGACGCATAAACCAACGTGAGTGCAGAACGGGACTTCCTCCTGACTGGAGAGCGCCTTGTTCAATTTGAAGAACGACCCTTCCGACGGCGTCGGCACAGGTACTACTCCGGAAGTAAGCGTGATCGTTGCTCCTTGGGCTACGGAAACCGGCTTGCCCGACGCATTGATCGTCAAGGCTCCGCTCGACGCATGAACCAGTATCGAGTTCCCCGACTTTCTAATCTCATACTTTGCCGTGCCGCCTGCTGCTGGCGCAATTGAATATTGATTAGCTTGGATGGTCATTCCAGTGGTGGTACTGACACTTGCCGTACCTTCTTCAAGTCCCAATACATTACCTTGAAAAACAACTTGTGAATTTTGCGGAAGCAGCACTGTGGAACCTGGGGAAGAGATCGTTACCAGGGCGCCGCCGGTTGTGTGGACGGTATCGCCCTTAAAAAGGGCCGTCGTCTTTGGCGCGTCACCGCCGTTCACAACCACTGCTCCACTCGAATTCAGCACAGCAGCACCATTGGATGCCGCCAGCGATGTGGTAACAGTGGCAAATAACATCAATACCAAAAGACTTACTCTTAACACGCGATGAATTCTCATAGTGCCTCCAGGCAGAGCATTCCGCCGAGTTCCTGAGAAAGGGATTTGTTTTTATTCCAAGGGTTTAGTACGCGAGAAATGTGGAAGGTGACTTACCTTCAGCGTCCAGGGTTCATTTCGATTGATTGTCACCGAAAAGCTTCATGTCAGGCGGCTTATAAAATGCGCCCGCAAAATACAAGTGGTCGGCAGGCTTCCGCCAAGTGCGCACCCAATCGACCAATTGCTGCGACGGTTCTGCCCCAGGCGGCGCCATAATAATCGCCATGCCGCTATCCAGCAGTTCACGATAACGCCGCTTAGCGCGCTCGGTAGCCGCGGGGTCGTTTCGAATATTGTCGTGCCACGGCATTTCGAGCGCGATCCCGCCGTCTCCCACGGCCTCGATCAATTGCCGCGTCTCCTCGTCCGACATCTCCCCGGCATGCATGGCAACGTTGAAGATTTGGCGTGAACCCATCCTGTCACCCAGCTTGCGGATCTCCTCGATGTTGGTGCAGTAGCTGGTCCACGGCTGTCCCCGTCCCGCACTGCGATGAACCGCTGCATTGTCGATGAACCGAACCGGCGCCGGGGTCTGTTTCCAAAGACGCTCGATTCCGAGTTGGAAGGCGCTTCGCGTCGTGGATTCCGTGAGGTCAATGAGCAAACGTTCATCGCCATTTGGTCCTGCCTCAATATACTGAGAGCCCGCCGGCATCCATTCCAAGGGAACCGCCGTCCATGGCCAGTTCGTTTCTCTCGCTTCGGGAATGACCATCGTTCCGGAAATATAGGTACCGACCGCAAGCCCATACGAGCTCAGCCGCTCGCGTGTGGCCTCATATTCGTTGATCGCCGCGCCGCGGCCAACGAGATTCGCATTGGTGAAAACATAATCGGTAACCAGTTTGTCCTGCGCAAACCACGCGCTGGGACGTGCGTCGATTCCGGGAGTTGCATTGACAATCACTCGGCTGAATCGACTGGAATCGTGCCAGTTGTAGGCCCTATTGGCAGCTGGATAACTTAGACCAGCCGTCACGACGATAAGTACCAGCACAAGTGAGCAGCGGCTTTTCACAGTTCCTACTCTTGCTCTTGAGGGCGATCCCATCTCGCCCAGTGCTATGCCACCTGAGATGGCCGTCCTGGGACGGAACTTGTTGTGTCGCTTGATTCACTGCTGGCCCAAATGTAGAAGAAAGCTAACAGGGCAAACAAAATGAACGATAGAATAGCAAGTCGCTGAATCAGCTTCCGGGTTTCTGCACGGCGCGGTTGCCTATGGCCTCCCCTGCCATGATGATTACGGGGCCAATGCCGGCGTTGGCGTCGAGTTATTTCGGGATCGGTACGAAACTCGCCTATGGAACCCATCTATCAGTCGTTCCCTCCCGCCGCCGCGGGTATGATTCGGAACTTGGAGGGATATTGCAAAACAGTGGCTCTTGCAGCGACGATCGCTTCAGCGGGTTCGACATAGGTATACTCCGGCACAATGTCCTTCAGCTTCGCGCGTATTCTATGATCTGTTCCAGCATGCACCAGGTCGCGCAACTCACTTAAGTGGCGTTCAAGCAGTGACCAGCTTGTCAGCTTTCCGGAAGCACGTCTAATCTTGTCGCACGCTGTATCCAGCTGCACCTCACTATCATAAAATAGTTCTTCGTGCATTTTTTCGCCCTTACGAAGACCTGTAAACACAATCTCAATGTCATCCTCGCTGTGGCCGCACAATCGAATAAGAGCTCGCGCCAAGTCCACGATGCGCATGGGTTCGCCCATCTCAAGGACCATAACCTCGCCGTTGTTTCCCAGTGCGAAGGCTTGCAATACCAAAGCCACAGCCTCGGGAATCGTCATAAAAAAGCGCGTAACATCTGGATGAGTGACGGTCACCATGTGCCGCTTGCGAATTTGCTCCTGAAATACAGGGATGACACTGCCCTGTGATCCCAAGACATTTCCAAATCGAACCGATACACGACGCATCCGGGACTTCGGTTTGCCCGCCATGATTAATTCGCAGATTCGCTTCGTGCATCCCATAACATTGGTGGGGTTAACCGCCTTGTCGGACGAGATCATCACAAAGGAACTGCAACCACACCGCTCCGCGACGTCGAGCAGCGACATAAGACCGAAGATGTTGTTCTGCACTGCCTCCAAAACATTGGATTCCATCATTGGTACGTGCTTGTAAGCAGCAGCATGAAAGATAATGTCTACCTCACCAGTAGCGATAATTCCGCGCATTCTTCGCCGGTCCCCTACATCGGCAACATGGTATTCTGCCTGCACGTCGGCTGCGGAGTATGTCAGCTTTTGCTCCAGAAAGAATAACCCGCTTTCATCCTTGTCCACGCACAGTAGCTTGCCAGGTTGATAGTGCGTTAGCTGGGCGCAGAGCTCAGAGCCTATCGATCCAGCCGCGCCCGTCACCATCACTACTTTGCCGGCCAGTTGCTCCCGAACGGACTCGAGGTTTAACTCTATTGGCTCGCGCCCCAGGAGATCGTCAATCTTCACGTCTCGCAGTTGGTCGATCGTGACCTTGCCATCGATTAGATCCGCAATCGCCGGCATGGTGCGGAAGGGCGAACCAGACCGTTCGCACAGCTCCGTGAGTCGTCGCATTTGACGGCCGGTCGCCGATGGTATGGCGAGTAGAATCTCGTCGACATTGTACGTTTTTACTAGTTTGGGTAGCTCGTCGATGACACCGATAACAGGAACACCGTCGATTCGGGCTCCTAACTTCGACCGGTCGTCGTCTACCAAACCTATCGCCATGTATCCGCTGAGCGGTAGCTCCCTTAAGAGCAGGGCGCCGGCGTCCCCTGCGCCAACGATGATGACTGACTTGTGCGATCTCTTTCTGCCATGGCTCGCCACTGCCTGTATCAGCATTCGTGATAGGAATCGGATGCCACACAACGCTCCAGTTGTCAGCATCGCTTCTATACAGTAGATCGTGATAGGGAAAGCCTTGACCTCCAATATCCATCGCTCCGCCACTAAGAAACCCAGCGAACCAAGCGCCGTAGCCTTCACGATGTCCGCAACGTCGTTGATGCCTGTGTACCGCCAATAGCCGTGTAACAGATTGAAGCGGGTTAGGGCGGCGAGCCGCATCAGTACAAGAACGGGCAACGCAGCCAGCAGAATATCCTTGTGCGGCAGCGTGAACTCGAAGCGCAGAAGCCAAGCAACGCCTAGCGACGCCGCCACGAGAGCAATATTCAATACGATGATGAAACTGGATCTGACTCTGAAAATCATGGAAGAGTCGTCAATGCGAGGTCTCGACCAGGCGGTTTGGCGGGCTTGGTGCTATCGGTGACGGATGGTAGTCGATCTATGTCAGAGCTTGGTGGCGGTAGTCATGACGTCTGTGACTATCTCGCAGGTCGCTCGAATGTCGTCTTCTGTAAGTGTCGGGTGAACCAGAAACATCAGGCTCGTTTGCCCCAGTTCACGAGCCACCGGGAGATAACCTTGCGGACGCCATTCGGGAGGAAAGGCCTGCTCTAGATAGATTTCGCTGCAGCTTCCAGCCAGGCAAGGAATTCCAGCAGCGGTAATCGCTTCGATGATGCGATCGCGGTCCCAGCCATCTCGCAGCTGAGCAGGGCGCACAAATGCGTAGTACTTGTAATACGGGTGCTCAACTTCCGGCGGTGGCAGCGTGACACGTAAACCAGGCAATTGCATAAAGCAGCTATTTAATATTTGCGCATGCCGGCGCCGACTATCTATCCAGGTCGGTACCCGCCGCAGAGCTACGCGACCTACAGCCGATTGAACCTCTGTCATCCGCCAGTTGGTGCCAAACGACTCATATAGCTGACGATATCCGGGACCGTGCTGCCTGTGATAAACCGCGTCATAACTCTTTCCATGGTCCTTATAAGACCATATCTTTTCCCATAGCTCTCCTGAATTGGTGGTAACCATGCCACCCTCCCCCGCCGTGGTCATGATCTTATCCTGACAGAAAGAGAATGCCGCAGCATCGCCTAGGCTCCCTACCCTGCGTCCCTTATATCTTGCTCCAAGAGCCTGAGCACAGTCTTCTACTACCTTCACATCACATTCCCGAGCCAGATCCATGATCGGATCCATATCGCAGGGCCAGCCTGCCAGATGCACGGCAACGATAGCTCGAGTCTTTGGGGTAAGAACCGTCCGAACCGTCTGGGCGGTTAGATTTTGGCTGTCACGGTCGACATCGGCCATGACTGGCCGGGCACCGACGGATACCACGCAGCTCGCCGAAGCTATAAAGGTGCGGCTGGCCGTAATCACCTCGTCACCAGGGCCGATCCCAAGTGCTCGCAGCGCCGCCTCCAGCGCAACGGTTCCATTGGCCAACGCTACAGCGTGCTGACAGCCTGTAAACTGCGCAAACTCTTTCTCAAATTGCCGCCCTTCTTCTCCGGTCCAGTAATTCACTTTCCCGCTTCGAAGGACTGCGGCTGCAGCCTCAATTTCCTCCGGCCCAAAATAAGGCCAAGGTGCAAATGAGGTTTCCGGAAGAACTGCGGACGCAAGCGAGCTGTCAGTTTTCATAAGCACGTAAGTGACGACTTCCCTTGCAACAGGGGCGCCCGATAAACCGGAAAGTATGGCTTCACTTCTCCGGACATCTCATGGGATCGACACCAGCCGTCGCGAAGGGCATTGTACTGTTCGACGAGGTGAACCTGTTGGAAGGTGTAGAATGCCGCGCGTAGTTGCGAAAAACCGGCCTTGAATCGAAAAATACCGTCGTGCTCCTGGTAACCACCTCCGAGTATCAGGCGCCGCTTGCCGACACTCCGCGCCCACGTGATCGTGTCAAAGACAATTACATTTGTGGGGCGTATCGCCTGATAGTCGTAGTCTGCACCGCCAAGATAAGAATAGACATTAGCATTGTCGTGTAAATAAAGAGTAGCGGCTACAATCCGATTCTTGTATTCGGCCATCACGAACCGGCAGTTCTGCCGCATGGTCTCGAAGATTGAGGTGAAGTATTCTTTCGGAAAGTAGTAGGAGCTAAAGGCCTGGTTACGATCCATCGTCTCCCGGTAGATTCGATGAAACTCGTGCACGTCGTCCAGGCCGGTCGCTTCGTATACCCGCACGTTTTCGCTGTTTGCCCGTTTCAGGTTCTTGCGGCAGGCGTGAGAGAAGTGGTTTCTCCATAGCTCGTCGTCCGGGAGGCTGGTATCGACCCACACCAAATCACGATTGAACTGCAGTGCCTCAGCTGGAAGTAGTTGCTCGGCACCACTCCAAGGATTTAAGTGCATGAATTCTGTGACGACGCCAAGCTGAGGCCACAAGCGATGGACGGCACAGGTAAACTGCCCGACAGACGCCTGTGTCAAGCCAAAAGGACCGGTAAATTCTGGGGTTGTAGAGTCCCATTGTGCACCCATGGATTCGCATGCAAACGGTAAATCGGATAACGGTCGTAACAGAAATGGGTACAGGATGCTGCTTTCATCGCTCCCAAACACGAACAGTTTAGCCAACCGCTGGAGATACTGCTCCTGCAGCCGCGCAAATTCCAGGCTGGCAAATACGCTGCGGTTTGCAGGCAGGAAACCGCGCCAGGCAGCTTCGCTCTCCGTGCCGATCAGTTGTTGATGAATCGCCATGTCAGGATGTTAGAAACTTCTCCATGCACTCCACCAATCGAGGTAGCTCTCCGGGATCGATGTCTTGGTGCACAGGCAAATTCATAATATGTCGGGCCAAGTGATGCGATTCTGGAAACTCGTCGGGGCGAATCTGATTCACTAAGGTGTGATACAAGGAAACGACACCGTACCCGGCAGAGTTCATCCGGCAGTACAACTCATCTCTGGATCCGGCTTTGATAAGAATTGGCAAACTTTGAGGCACAACTCCGGTGGGAAGATCTGCATACAACGGCTGCACAGGGAGGTTTGCGCTCTCCAGAAGGGTTAGCAGGTGAGCTGCGTTATCTCGCCGCCGTTGCGCGATGCTAAACAAGTCGTAATCGTCGTAAGAAAGCGCTCTGTCGATTTCCTGCAACGTTTCCCGATTTCCACGGAGGGCGCAAGTATTCAGAACTAATCGTCCTCCGTACGTGAATGGGAGTAACTTATGTAATGAATAGATCGAGGCATCACCCGCTCTGCCGCAAATCCCCCCCACCCGGTCCGAGAGCATAGCGTGCGCTTCGTCCTCCAATACAAGGCTGCCATTGGCATGTGCAAAGTCGCACAGTTCTTGCACACCAGGGTCAGGAAAGCCGAAATAATGAATTACAAGAAGTAATTTGGGACGACGAGCCTGAAGCTTCACCTTCGCATCCTCGATGTCAATCTGGAGCTGTGATGAGATCCGATAGAACGAATACCTGACTCCTAGTTGGGTAATAGGGTCAAATACACCTGATCCCTCCCGGCTGCTCCAGCCGATATAGGCTGGCAATAAGACCTCGTCATCCTGCGACATCCCTACAAACTGCATGTAATTTTCTAAAGCGCTGCGTGCACTGTCAAAGGGAAAGCTTCGGCGACGGAAGCGGCACGGGTTTTCGGCAGACTTTGTAATGCCAGACATATCAGAGTCAGTCAAGGGGTTTAACCATTCGCAGCACGGCCTCAGAACTGACGATGTCCCAACCCGCACCCAAGGGCTGGGTTGACGGGATGATAAGCACATCGCGCCGGCCGGAAAACAGCGCCGCAACACTGGCGGCAGCCTGGGTTAAAGTTAATCCATCAAATGCCAGTATTTTGCAACAATGTCTGTCAATGAGGCCCACCGAGATCTGCCCCATTCCACACTTTCCCGAGACCTTACTGAAGCCCCATTGTATTTCTTCCGTAACGGCTCTTTCCAAGTCCTCTGAAGCGACTTTTAAGTCAAAAGCTTGAGAGATCAATACAGTTTGCAGGAGCACGCGAGAGAGGTTAGTTATCAACTGCGTCTGAAACCCCACGCGTTGATACCAATCAACCGCACGCACATTGCTTAGGAAGACATCCAGGCCGAGCCGCTGACATCCGAAAGTTCGTCCCATTCGTTCACAATCCCGGAGTAGCCGGCTTCCGAAACCATGGCCAGCGACCGAAGGATCGGTCGCAATATAGCTGAGGAAACAGTCATCCGCCTTGATCAACGCTTCGTAGAAGGCTACAAGTTTCGATTCGCACTCCAGCACGGCAAACCGGTGATCGCTATGGTCTGCCCCTATCAGGCTTTCAATATGCCTCACGGACTCAGGCGCCTGGTAGATCGTATACGGCAACGCCCGGTTCGCGAAGACGCGAGTCATCAACTCAAATATCTTCGTGGCATCGGAACGGGCGGCGGCGCGTAGTTGCGGCGCGTCCGGCTCAGTTGCTAGCTGTGTCGTAGTTGGCAACACGTGCTGGTTCCCCTCTCCGTTCCTCATCGAAGTCCAGCATGACGGCCCCTGGGTCCGCCTGGATTCCACGTCTCTGAAAGACTCGCGCTAAGGTTTGAAAGAGAAGTTTCACATCCAATGCGAACGAGCATCGCCTTACATACTGCAAGTCAAGCGAGATACGGCTGTCCCATGAGAGATCGTTCCGGCCGCTAACCTGCGCCAGTCCGGTGATGCCTGGCCGCGTTGAGAATCGCACCTGTTCCGCCTCAGTAAAATAAGGGTAATAGCGCATTAGGAGCGGACGAGGTCCTACCAGGCTCATATCGCCCCGCAAAACATTGAATAGTTCGGGAAGCTCATCGAGGCTGGCGCGCCGTAAGGCTTTTCCAAATCCCGTGAGGCGGTAACTATCCGGGAGTAACTCCCCGCACGAATCGCCCTGACTTGTCATAGTTCGGAACTTGTAGATCGTAAACGGAACGCCGTGACGTCCCGGGCGCTGTTGCCGGAAGACTACCGGGGAGCCAAGCTTCAACCTGACAAGCATCCAAAGCAGCACCAACGTCGGCAGTAGGAGCAAAAGTAACAATCCGCCGATCGCGATATCAACGCTGCGCTTTGGCCAGCCTGCATAATTTAAGTTTCTTAGGGTCATCAGCCAGCCTCAGCTATCCTGGACGTTGCCGGCACGCCTACTACTGTGGTCGCTGCGGGCACATCCTTGGTTACCACCGCTCCCGCCCCGATGCGTGCCTCATCGCCCACCTTCACATATTGCAGAATCTGTGAGCCTGTGCCGACCATGACCGAACGTCCCAACTGCACTCCACCCGAAATGTTTGCTCCCGGATTGATCAGGCAGGCGGGTCCGACTCTAGCTTCGTGGCCTACCGTGCATCCGTAGTTCAACTGCGAAAATTCGCCGACTTCAATATCGATGGTAGCGATGGCTCCCACACACACAATTACACCGCGATCCAGCCTTACCGTACTGCCTACATGCGCAGTGGGATGGACGATAATTGGCCATTCAATGTGAGGGTATCGGTTGGCCAGTTCCCTTCCCACCCGGAACTTAGCGACCGGATCACCAATACCCATGGCAAAGGCATCCACCGAATGAGTAGCCGGCCATTCAAAATCTCCCAGGACAGGGCTGTCGTATTCGCCGCGCATATTCGTTAAGAATCCCAGCAACTGAAACTCCGGGAGGCTCCGCAACATGTCCGCCAACTCCCGTGCGTTGCCGCCGGCGCCGAGGATCGCCAGTTTCCTCATACCGCCGCTGAGCACGCGTGGGTTGCTTCCATCGGCACCATGCCAGGAGTTGGGGAGAGCTGGCGAAGGTATTGGTGTGAATTGAAGTCCTGAGGGCGTTTACCGCCATGCAGAATGTGATAGTAAATCTCGTGTATTTCTTTTCCCGTGCGCTCCACATCGAACATGTGCTGTACCAATCGCCGACCATTACTTGCCAACTTGCGATAGTGCTCCAGATCCGCGAGTACCTCGATCACGGTCCGCGACAACATCTTGGGGTCGCGAACCGGGACCAACTTTCCGGTCATGCCTTCGATCACCACCTCGGGGATACCACCAACATTACTTGCAACTACGGGAACTCCAGCCAACAATGGCTCCAGCACGCCACCACAGTTCTCCGACAGTGGAACATGCAAGGCGCAATCGAAGTCAGGCCAGCTGCGAGTTACCTCAGATCCGGCAAAAAGTCCTGGAAGCAGAATCTTGTCACTGGCTACGCGCCGGGCACGTTTCTTTAACCGTTGCTCATACCAGGCACCGAGGCCGTACGAGTCGCCAACTAACACTCCTTTTACATGGGGAGCACTCCGAACGATCAGCCCCAGAGCATCAATGACATCCTCGTGACACTTCAATCCAACGGTTTGCCCCAGAAAATACTTCGGCGGATACATGACATTTATGTTGCCGACGAGACTTGTATTCGCATCAACCCCCAGCCGTCTATGGAGGTAATACTGACGATGCGTCGAAAACTCCCGCACGCGCCATCCCGGATAACTAAGGAACAACCGCGATTTCGGAGTACCAGCACGCCGATAGTGCTCGTTGATGCAACAGCTGGAGCCAATCCAGAAGTCCGCTTCACCAGCGGTAGCAAGGTCGCCAAGCCGGGTATGCCAATGCTCCAGGTGCAACGGCCCAGGCACCTGAAAAATCCGCGGAACACGGTGATGCTTCCCTAACGCCAGTCGCAATGCGAGCGTGGAAGTAACAAAGTGGCTGTGGATTAAATCAGGTTGAACTTCCTCGACGAGGCGCTGCACCGCGCGAGCGATGACTCCAAACCGTGCCGGATGGGTTACCGGCAGCGACAAGTCCGCAATGTGGATTACCGCTCCAGCTTGCCGCCACGCTGCGACGGTGCGCCCTGCGGCGCAAGGCAACGCCACATGGACTTCAACGCCTAATCGTGCCAGCACTGCCGCCTGGTTCGCTGCCCAGCCGGCACCGTCGGAAGTTTTCACTACATGAAGGACACGCATTGCTTTCAAGCGGCGGCGCGTTGCGACGAGAGCCAAACCGCGGTGACGTCACGCAGGAATGTATAGAACTGTGTGCGCTTTTTCTCCAGAACCTCGGGCCGGAATTCCTGCGCCTTCTCTAGATTTCGCGCCGACATCCGGTTCAACCGCGAAGGGTCGCTAATGACCTCTTGTATCTTGTTGGCTAGCGCCCGCACATCGTTGGGAGGAACCAGATCCTCGGAGTGCAACAGTTCCGGCACCCCGCCGACGCGGGTTGCAACGCAGGGTAGCGCGCGGGCCATCGCTTCCACCACGACTCGCGGCAATCCTTCGGTTCGCGATGGCAGCACCATCAACGTGGCATGATCCAACTCGGCGCGAATCGCTGCCCCCGCCGGCAGCTCACCCAGGAATTTGGCCGCTCCAGTCAGGCCTAACGATCGAGCCATCTGCTCCAGTTCAGGACGGTGGCGACCGTCACCGATCATTCTCAACTCGCTCCGAAAGCCTCGTTGGGCCAGCAATGCGGCAGTTCGCAGCAAGACGTCCTGTCCCTTGTACATCTGTTCCAGTGAACCCACAAAAATCAGTTGTGGATGGACCGGGGTTGTGTAGTTCTTCGGTCCCGACGCATAGTCGTCCGAGGACAGGTCGGCGCTGGAATACGAAGTCGTGAACACCCGTGGCACCGTGCTGAAGTGAGTAGGTTGCAGGTCGGTATCCGAAACCGCCACTGCAAAGCCGTCGTTCCCTGCCGGATAACCTCTTTGCAGCGCGCGCTCGGTTACATAACTGACGGCTGCGGCGCGAGCGCACTGCTCTTTCAATGTGCGCGTTGAGAGATATCGGAATACCGGGCGGAGCGGATGTTTTACCGCTCCCGGAGCAAACGCCTCGTAAGGATCTCCGACTACTTCCAGACCGTAGGGCCGGTTTGAGTGCCAAAGCACGGGAATCAGATCGGTGGCAAGTCGCGAACCCACGCGGCAGAGCACCGCGTCGTCAGCAGACAGCGCGTCACGAACCGCTCCGCGAACCCAACTTCGCAGCTGCGCATATTGCCATGGACCCAGGTAGTAAGGCACTTCGACGAACTCCACTCGGGGACCAAGCACGGGACGATAGCGTTCGTCGACTGCCACTTTCCCTTCCGCCCGGGCGACTATCTTTACTCCATCGAAGACGCGCAGGTATCGGCTCCAAAACGGAAAGCTATAGGAGGTGCGGGTCCATATCTGGCCGTCAGGGGTTCGCGTGAAGCGGAAGTCGAGCGTGACGAGAAGCTTCATCAAGGCTGTCCGGTAGAGACGCGGTTGGGAACAATCTGGCTGGAAGCGCGCAGAAGAACAAGCGGGCCCAGTCCTACTCCAAGGAAGAACATGAGAAGGTTGTCCAGGTCGCCGCTCAAAAGCAAGACAATGCCATTCGCTAGAATTGGCACGAGGAGCCAGCGCGCGTCATCCTGGTCGGCCAACATCAAACCTCTCGACTTAGCGACTACGAATGCCAGTACAAAGAAAATCAGGGGTGCGGCGATCGGCGAAAAGTTCAGCATGGCCTCGCCTGCCAACCCGTAGACCTGCGAGGCATGGAAGATGCGCGCGTTATAGACATCCCTTCCGTTGAGGGCTTCGGTTCCCTTTCGCACTTTGCCGTCGGGCCGCTCTGGCCAAATCGACTTGGGAATCACAATATCAAACGCCTCAAGGTAGGTGGTGCCGTAACCATAGTCATAGTCCCCAACCGCCCATAACCGGTAAAGCAGGTACGACTGTATCTCCGAGCGTGCCATGTCACCCAGCAATAAGGCAGTCAGAGTGCGACCGTTCTTCTCTTTAATAGTGTCGAGTTTGCCTGGGTCCTGAATGGCATCAAAGACGCCCATGCCAGCCTGCTTATAGAAACCATAAAAATACATGAATATCGCAAGAAACAGCAGGCCTGCCACAATTGCCCGTCGTGGCACTCGGCGTACCCAAAGATGAATCGCGCCAACCAGCCAGAACATTCCCCAGATGGTGTTAGACCGCGAGCCTCGTAGTCCTCCGCACAACAGCTTCAAAATAAAGAAGACGGATACCAAACCCGCCAGGAACCACCACGAGCGTTGGCGAAGAAAATCCCGCTTCCAAACAAGAAACAGGATCCCAAGGAACAAAGGAAACATCTCAGCGATCAAGAACTGCCAACCCATACCAATGAAGCTATCGTATTCCGTGTTGGAGAAGGCCGTCATGAACCCAAGAATGCCGCCGAACTTTACGAATACATAGATTTGGAACGCCAGGGTCAAAGGGAGGACAACTGAGCTAATCCCAAGGAAGGATGTTGCTTTTACCCGCCATATAGTTCTCGGGGCGCGCGCTGGTATCAGATTGCGGCTCACCAGATAGATAACCAGTCCAAATGCATTCAGGACTGACATCCAACCTATCCAGCCTAGCCAGTCAGGAGGCTCAGGCAGCTCCCCGGTATGGTAGTCCAACGCCACAGTAAGCAGCGGCGCCAGGAAGAAGAAAAAATATCCATAAGCGCCCAGAATGCCGAGCGGATCGAAGGTATCGAGCCTGCCCCGGAGCCACGCAATCATGTCCGGACCGATGAGAACTCCACATGCGAAGACTGGCAGCAGAAACCCGTCCAGGATATCGTTTCGAATTGCGAGCGTCCCGCAGATGATGAGAAGCGACAAACAGCCCGCCAGGAACAGATTGAGTGGGTCCCGCAGAGGGTCCACGACACCCGTTTTTCCAGGCAGGGTCTTGGCCTGCCAAGCGAGATGAGCTCCCAAATAGGTAGGATTTTGAGCCGCGGTAGCCATGTAGTAGCTGTTAAGCCAACAGGACACTATGCATCCGTGCTGGAGAGGGTGGCCGGGAAGAGCTGACTGGGGAGGTTCAGTGGCTGAGCAGGAGGCTCGTGCGGTATTAACCCGGCAGTCCCCTCCCGATAATAATCGATAACGCTGGTCACAATGCTGCACAAAGAGTGCCGTGGTGTGTAGCCGAAGTATTGGCGCGCTTTCGAAGTATCGGGCACTCGCCGCTCCATATCCTCAAAGCCCACTCCATACGCCTCTTCGTAAGATACATGTCTGATAGCAGATGCGGAGCCTGCCGCCTTGATAACTTTCGCGGCCAGAGCGTTCATCGTCACTTCCTCCGCGCTGCCGAGGTTAAAGACATGCCCGGCGGTGCAATCCGTCGCGGCGCACTGCGCCAGGCCATGAACTACATCTGCAACGTGCGTAAAGCATCGCGACTGTTCGCCCAAACCAAACACAGTAACCGCCTCATCATGCAGCGCCTGCTGGACGAAGGTTGGCAGCACCATTCCATAGCGGCCGGTCTGGCGGGGACCCACCGTATTAAACAGTCGAACGACCGTGACGGGAAGGTTGCGCTCGCGATAATAGGCAAGTGCGAGAAACTCATCGACCATTTTGGAGCAAGCATAGCTCCAGCGAGCTTTCGAGGTCGGTCCCAGCACAAGGTCATCATCCTCGCGGAAAGGAAACGTTGACGACTTTCCGTAGACTTCCGAGGTAGACGCAATCAGAACACGCTTGTTTTTCTTAGCCGCGGCCTCCAGAACTGCTTCCGCGCCGCCCACATTGGTTTTTATGGTTCGTACCGGGGATTCAACAATGTTGCGTACCCCTACTGCGGCAGCCAAGTGAAAGATCAAATCCGCGCCGTCCACCAACTCCCCAAGTAATGAACGATTGAAGATAGTGTCCAGCTGAAATTCAAAGGCCGGAGATTTCTTCGCCGAACGAAGGTTGTTGATGCTACCAGTCGACAGGTCGTCGATGACTGTTACCTCGTGACCTTCGGCCAGAAAGTAATCGGTAAGGTGAGAACCAATGAAACCTGCGCCGCCCGTTATTAAGACATTCATCGACTGCCCCTGGGATAAGTTTATGTTCGTGAGAAACGACCAGGATTCACGACAAGCCAGCTGCCAGCTGATCGTACAGCCCAACCACTTTCCGGCAGCACGCTTCGATGGAAAGACCCTCCCGCTTTTCGCGTGAAAGCGCATGCCTCGAAGCCTGTGTGGCTTTGTCTACGGCATTAGCCCAATCGGCCGCAGGTGAGGACAATGCCATCCACTTTACCGTCTCCTCGTCTAAAGCGGCTTCCGGCGTAATCGCATCGGAGGCCACACAGGGTAAGCCGGCGAGTTGGGCCTCCATGAGCGCAATCGGAAGCCCTTCGTACTTGGAAGGAAACACAAATACATCCATAGCACTTTGCAAGAGCTGTGGAACATCGGCACGATTGCCAGTCAGGGTGAAGCGGTTTGTCAAACCGGCCGCCGCGATGTGCTGTTCAACCTGCGAACGCAGCGGTCCATCGCCCACTAACAAGAAATGGGTTCCAGGATTTCGGTGCGACAACTCGGCGGCGACCTCGACAAATTTCTTGTGATTCTTAACATCAACGAAGCGACCAACGTGTCCCACTACTGGTCCGGCAGACTTGATGCCCAACTGACTTCTTAGTTCTACCTTCTTGTCCGCATTGTCAAACCTGCTCATGTCGATTCCGTAGGGTAGCAAGCGCCAACGCTGATCTTGTAGCCATGAGGGGTTAAGCGAGTCACCGGCAACTTTGCTGACTACCACACCGGCTGTCGCGTTGTGGTCTATGAGACTCCGCATCGCGGACAGATAAGTCTTGCGCAGCAGCCCGGCTTGCGACTCAGGCTTGCCTGTATGGCTGTGCGCGATGCGGATTGGCACTTTCTGCAACCGGGCCAGTAGAAGAACATATCCGCTGTAATGATGAACATGGGAGTGAACGCAATCGTACGGCCCGTAGATTTTCAATATCCTGCGAAAGGCTCGCGCATATTGCAACGGCCTGTCGGTATACAGACAAGGGATAATCCGCGCTCCTAGTCGCTTCACCTCGGCATCGTAGGCGCCGGGCTCGATGGTATGGACCAGAAAGTCCATTTGATACTGGGAGCGATCAACCTGTCCCAGCAGCTGCACCAGCCAGGTCTCCACTCCTCCGCGGTCAAGCTTCCCTAGTACGTGAAGGATTCGCATCAATTACCGGTCCTTTGATAGACACCGAGCACAAATGGAGAAAGCGCGGCGGTCTCGAGCTTTGTGCGACAGGCCCAGAAGGGAGCGGTAAGCAGGATCTGCGGTATTTCCAGAGAGCGCTTCAATATTGTTTGCGCAGGACCTGGCAGACGGCGCAGCAGACGATTGTAGTTGACGACTCCGAGGCAAATCGTACCGAAATATTCGGTTGGGCGAATAGGTTGCGCGCCTGCCAGGTCGTGAGCGGCATCCATTTGCCCCGGAGTGAGCACAACGTGTTGGCCGTAGAGCTCAGGGTCGATCCACTTCTGTAGCTTCCCGAAAAACCATCCGCCGACATTGGGAACTTCCGTGATAACCAGACCCGTACCCGGCTTTGCAAAGCGCGTAATGTGCCGCAAGACTCCCACCGTATCCGGGAAATGTTCGATAAATCCCCCGGAAAAGACAACGTCGAAGGAGTTGAGCGGGACGTCTGTGGTAGTGAACAGGTCGCCTTGAACGATTGTGCCTTGTGCCCCAGCACGACGCAGCGCCGCTCGTGCGCTGTTCACGCCAGCGGGCGCGAAGTCGAACCCCCAGACCTCTGCCCCGAGATCCTTGGCAAAATAGGGCAAGAAGCGCGAGCCGCCGCAGCCCACCTCCAGTACGCGGCAACCAGGTTTGATGTATTCGCGGAAGACCTGGCAAAAGCGCCAGCTTAGGTAATCTCGCCAGGGGCGCAGACGAATGGGTGCGGCGGTGGTTGCCCACGAAGCATCCCACTGCTCGGAGCCGATCAGATTCGTCTGGCCTGCGTGTACGGGACGGGAGAGCACATCACTCATGGGTTGAACTCATTCGGACAAACCTCCGACCACGCTGAGGGCTTCCTCTTGCTCAAAAATTGAGGCGGTCTCGGCTGGAGAAGCTTGAGCCTTCGCTTTTCGAACTGCTTTGGCGAGGACGATCAGACTACCGGCAATCTGCGCGACTGCCGACAGGGAGATAGCAATCGCGGCGCCTGTCATGCCCCAGCGAGGCGTCAGTAGGTATGCAAATGTAGCGCAGGTTGCAACTGTAACTATAGTTACCGGCAGTTGCTCGCGAAAGTGTCTTGCCGCCGACATTCCGCAACCCAGGAAGGATGCCACTGCTGTAAGTCCCGAGGTAGCAATCAGGATTAATAGAAGCCTCAGGTGGAACGCATACACCGGTCCATAGATCAGCCGCAATGCCGCTCGCCCAAATATCGCGGCCAGCACCATAGCGACGCCAGCTAGTCCCATCCCCAGGAGCGACATGCGACTGAGCAGGCGAACAAATTGTCGCGTATCGCCGTCGGCGAAGCTACGCGACATTCTCACGATCGCCGACTGACCGAGCGCGTTCACGATGAGTCCGACAGCTACCACCAGATAGGCTAACGCGGCGAAAATCCCCAGCTCGCTGGTTCCCCGGAACCGCTCCACTGCATACCGCGGAATACTGGCGTTCAGCGAAACCAGTGCCATCACAATCCCCACGGGAGCGGCAAGCTTACTCAGTCTGCGTATCGCATCTGCATCCCATGCCAGATAGCGCCCGCTGCGACCCAGAATCTTACGAGCCACTTGCAAGTCATAGGCAACGAACACTACCAGCCAGGCCAGACAAAGAGCTGCCGATGCAAACATCACGCTATGCCAGCGCAGATACACGATGCTGAAGGCTACTAAGGAGCAGACGCCCTTGAGGATCATGCTGACTGCTACTTGATCGAGGCGTTCGTGCTTCTGCAATAGACCGGCAATCACGTCGGTAAACG
>JBARGS010000379.1:0-14473 GCA_049798495.1 Candidatus Korobacteraceae bacterium
GGCAAGGATAGCACTGAAATCCGCGGGTCGCAGGTTCGTTCGGTTGTCGCCTAAGCTATGGCGGCGAGAGCACTTCCGGGCCTTTGCTACTTCCTGTGATTTACAATCATCTATTCGATTGTCGCCATTATTCCATCCAGACGGCCCAGCTTTAGCGCGCGCAACTCGGCGCGCCCAGGCGCTTCGCCGTCCGCGAACTTCACATAGAAGCGGAGCACGAACTTGCCAGAGACAATTTACGACATAGCCATCATCGGCAGCGGACCTGCCGGATACACCGCCGCCATTCGCGCCGGACAATTAGGACTGAAGACAGCTCTCATCGAGAAGCACGAGAAGCTGGGTGGGACGTGTCTGCATGTCGGCTGCATTCCCACCAAGGCGCTGCTGTTTAATGCCGAGGTATACGACCACGTAAAGGAAGGCGCCGAGCTTGGTCTGGAGAACACCGCCGGCGTATCGCTGAACTGGGGCGCGATCCAAAAGCGCAAGCAGGGCATTGTGGACAAGCATGCGAAGGGTCTGACGTTCCTGATGCGCAAGAACAAAGTCGACGTCGTCCGCGGCTACGGGAAACTGACAGGTCCGGCGAAGGATGGTATTCACACGGTCGCGCTGGAGGGCAGCGAGCAGAAGTCGCTCAAAGCGAAGAACGTGATTCTTTCCAGCGGATCGGTGGCGCGCATGTTGCCGGGCCTCGAGCCTGACTCGCAGATCCTCACCAACATCGAAGTCTTAAGCCTGAACGACATTCCCAAGTCGCTGATCGTGATCGGCTCGGGCGCGGTGGGCGTGGAATTTGCCAGCATCTACAAATCGTTCGGCGCCGACGTGACCATCCTGGAGATGTTGCCGCGATATGTGCCGGTCGAGGACGAAGAGGTATCGAAGGAACTGATGCGCGTCTATCGCAAGCGCGGTATCAACGGCTTTGTCAATGCAAAAGTCGAGAAAGTGGAGAAAACCAAGACCGGCGTGGCTGTGACCTTCACCGCCGATGGTAAGCAGCAGAAGATCGAGGCGGAGAAGGTGCTGGTTGCGGTCGGCCGCGCGCCCCGTACCGACAACGTCGGTATCGAGAAGACCAAGATCGAGGTGGAACGCGGCTTCGTCAAGGTCGATGGCTATATGCGAACCGCCGAACCGGGCATTTACGCCGTCGGCGACATCGTTGCCGGCTTCCCGCAGCTGGCGCACGCGGGCGCGATGGAAGGCATCGTCGCGGTCACGCATATTGCGGGCAAGCCGACCAAGAAGATCAACCCGGCGCGCATTCCGAATGCGACGTATTGCCATCCCGAAATCGGCAGCGTCGGCCTTACGGAAGCGAAAGCGAAGGAACTGGGTTACGAGGTGAAGATTGGCAAGTTCCCCTTCAACGCCAACTCGCGCGCCAGCATCGTGGGCCAGCACGAGGGATTCATCAAGATCGTCACCGACGCCAAGTATGGAGAGATTCTCGGCGTCCACATCATCGGGCCGAACGCAACCGAGCTGATCGCCGAATCGGTCGTCGCGCTGGAGATGGAGTGTACGGCCGAGGAATTGGCGAACATTATCCATGCCCATCCCACGCTGTCGGAGGCAATGCTGGATGCCTCGAACGCGGTGTTCGGCATGGCCATTAACGCGTAAGAACAGTGGCTAGTGGTTAGTGGTTAGTGGTTAGTGATTAGTAACTGAGTGATTGGGTGCCCCGTCCAAGCCGCTTTTGCTTGGGCGGGGTTTTTGTTGGGCGGGGCATTGATTCGGCTGAAGTCTTTGTCATTCTAAGCGCGACGACGAGCAAAAGAACTCCCGCAGTTCGACGATTGTCTGCGCAGATTCCCGCAGGCTTTACAATCGCAGCGTGTATTCGCTCTACAGCTTGCTTCTGTTTCTGGTGCTGATCCTCAGTACGCCGTGGTGGCTGCTCGAAATGCTGCGCCATGGCAAATACCGCACCGGATGGAGCGAGCGCCTGGGCACAGTTCCCGCCAGGCTGCTGCACGAACCGGCACCGAACACCATCTGGATCCATGCCGTCTCTGTTGGCGAGGTGTTGGCGATTTCCCGTGTCGTCGACGAGTTGACGGCACGACTCCCCGGTTGGCGAATCGTCGTTTCGACCACGACCGACACGGGCCAGAAGCTGGCGCGCGACCGTTTCGGCGCAAGCAACGTTTTTTATCTGCCGCTCGATTTGCCTTCGGGAGTACGAGCGTATCTGAATGCGCTGCATCCCAGACTGCTCATCCTGGCGGAAAGCGAATTCTGGCCTAACCTGCTGCATCACGCGCGCAACGCGGGAGCAGCCGTGGCCGTCGTCAATGCGCGTGTCTCCGACCGCTCCCTTCCCCGTTATCTTCGGTTTCGCGGGCTGCTGCGGCGCATCCTGCAAAATGTCGATCTATTCCTGGCTCAGAGCGAGGAAGACGCTCGCCGATTGATCGAGATCGGAGCGGCGGCCGCTCATGTGCAGGTCAGCGGCAACCTGAAGTTCGAGGTGAAACCTCCATCGAAGCCTGCCATCGTGGTACCGTTTTCCGCTGCCCTGGAGCGTGAAGAGATCGGCCCGGTGCTGGTGGCAGGCAGTACGCTCGACGGCGAAGAGGCGATGTTGATCGAGATGTTCCAGCAAGTCGTATCGCAATACCCTGGCGCGTTGCTGGTGCTTGCTCCGCGCCATCCCGAACGTTTCGGTGCTGCAGTTGCATTGCTCGCCTCCTCCGGTCTGCCGTTCCAGCGGCGCTCGCAGTGGGACGAGGCAAAACCGCTTGCCGGCGGTGTCTTCCTCCTCGACACCATTGGCGAATTGAGCAGCCTGTACGAATTTGCTGATATGGCTTTCATCGGTGGCAGCCTGGTTCCTGGTGGTGGACACAATGTACTGGAGGCGGCGCAGTTTGGGGCGGCCATTCTGGTCGGCCCGCACACCGAGAATTTTCGCGACATCGTGGAAGTTTTCCGGCGAGCCGATTCGTTGCGCGTGGTCACACCGCAGTCGTTGACCCCGGAAATTTTGCGATTGCTGGAGAATCACAACGAGCGCGACGCACTGGGAGATCGTGCCCGGGAGGTTTTGCGCTCGCAACAAGGCGCGACGAAGAGAACCGTTGCCGGGTTGCTGGACTTGTTGAACCGGAATGTGCCGGCAATTGCCGCCTCGATTTCTACCGAGAGGCGAGTGTGAACCCACTCTCCGCTTTGTACGGCGCGGTCGTGCACGTCAGGAATTCTCTCTACGATCGTGGAACACTCAGCGCGCACAGGCTTCGCGGACCTGTGGTGAGCATCGGCAATCTTGCTGTCGGCGGCTCCGGGAAAACGCCTTTCCTCATCCTGCTGGGCGGGCTGCTGAACGAGCGGGGCATCTCCTTCGACGTGCTCACGCGCGGGTACGGACGCAGCACGAAAGGCGTTGCGCTAGTCGATCCTGCCGGCTCACCCCAGCAGTTCGGCGACGAACCACTCCTGATCGCGCGTAAGCTGAGCGTGCCGGTGATCGTCGGCGAAGACCGTTACGCCGCCGGGCAGTTTGCCGAGCAGAAATTCGGTCCGCAGTTGCATCTGTTGGACGACGGCTTTCAGCATCGCCGCATCGCGCGTGACTTCGAGATCGTCCTCGTCACACCCACTGATGCGAACGATTCGCTACTGCCCGTCGGGCGATTACGAGAGCCGCTGTCGTCATTGTCGAGGGCCGACGCCGTCATTCTTACAGGCGATACTTCGGGTCAGGGACTGCCGCTGGCCGCGCGACCTGTCTGGCGAGTAGGGCGCGGCATTTTCCCACCGGACGTGAAGGGACCTAGCTTTGCCTTCTGCGGAATCGCGCGGCCGGAAAACTTCTTCCAGGAACTACGAACGGCAGAAGTCATCCTCGCGGGTACTCGCGGATTCCGCGATCACTACCCGTACAACGACTCCGACGTGCGTGCATTGCTGGAATTGCGCCGGCGGAACGGGGCGACAGCTTTCGTCACCACCGAGAAAGATGCGATCAACCTCGGCCCGCATCTTGCCGCGCTGCAACCTTTGCATGTAGTTCCTATGTGGATGCAGTTAGAAGACGCGGATGCCGCTCTTGGGGCTCTCCTGGCCGCGATTCGCGAGCGCCGTCCCAAGCCTGCATGAGACAATTAAGAGTTACGTCGCGCCCGGTGATTCTCTCCATGCACCGGGCGTTGCTTTGAACTGATGAACCGGCAGCCCAAAGACATCGCGCGCTGGAAGAAAATCGTCCGATCCTTTCCCGAAGTGTCGATCACGGTTCTGGCCGACCTGGTGGCGGACGAGTTCGTCTTCGGCGAGATCGCTCGCGTCTCGCGCGAAGCTCCGGTTCTGATCCTGAAGCATCGGGAGCGCACCGTACTGCCGGGTGGCGGGGCCAATGCAGTGATGAACCTGGCGTCGCTGGGGGTCAACGTTCTTCCGGTTGGGGTACTGGGCGACGACGAAGCCGGCAGCCTGTTACTGGAGCGGCTACGCGAGAAGAAAGTCCCCGTCAGCGGCATTCAGCGCTTGAAGCATCATGTCACGACCACGAAGAGCCGCATTCTGGCCGGTATGTCGCACACCAGCCGCCAGCAGGTGGTGCGGGTGGATCGCGAACCTGAGCCTCTGGATGAGACGCATCCTGCATTACTCAATTTAGTAAATGCGGCGCGCGAATACGCCACAGCCTCGGACGCATTTCTGATCTCCGATTACGGATACGGTGCGGCGACGCCCCGGCTGCTGACCTTTGTAAAATCGAATCACTGTCTGGAGAACAAGCCGGTCACCGTCGACTCGCGTTATCGCATTCTAGAGTACGAGGGAGCGACGGCCGCGACCCCGAATGAACCCGAAGTGGAAGAGGCGTTGGGGGTGAAGATTGGGCACGACGATCGGAAGCTCCACTGGGCAGCGGGGCGAATGATGAAAGAGATGGCGCTGGAGTCGCTGGTGATCACGCGGGGTCGCGATGGCATGGTGGCTTTCGAAAATGGTGCGGCGCCGCTGGCGATCCCAATTTACGGCTCCGATCAGGTGGTGGACGTAACCGGCGCCGGCGATACTGTGATCGCAACGTTTACCGCGGCACTGGCGGCAGGCGCCGACACCGGTTCGGCAGCGAGGCTGGCGAATTTCGCCGGCGGCATCGTAGTCATGAAGCGCGGCACGGCAACTGTCACCCGTAAGGAGTTGCTGGCCGCCATCGATCACTATTCAGCGACAATATCCGCGTGAATCAGGGCAATTCCAAAGTTCTCTCGCGCCAGGCACTGCGCGAGCAGATCGCCGAATGGCGCCGCAACGGGCAGCAGATCGTGCTGGCGAATGGCTGCTTCGATCTGCTGCACGTCGGGCACATCCGTTACCTGCGCGGTGCGAAGGCGCTCGGCGGAATACTGGTGGTCGCGATCAATTCCGATCAAAGCGTGCGGCAGATCAAGGGAGAAGGACGGCCGTTGATGCCGGCCGGGGAGCGGGCAGAGATCATCGCAGCATTAGCGGACGTCGATGCTATCGTCATTTTTGAAGAGCCCGATGTCCGAGCGCTGATTCGTGAGATTCGCCCCGAGGTCCAGGCCAAGGGCACGGACTACACTCGCGACAACGTTCCTGAACGCGATGAGGTTCTAGCCTACGGCGGCCGCGTAGAAATTGTGGGCGATCCGAAAGACCATTCCACGACAAATTTCCTCTCGCAACTGCAGGCGGGACGTGGAGGACAGACAACACGGTGAGAGTGACTGCAACTCCGGAAGGCCAAAGCCAACATTCCATCACACCGATGGCAACGCCCGTGTCGCTGGCAGCCAACCGAGTCCTCGTAGTGCGCTTGAGCGCCATGGGAGACATCATTCACGCGATGCCCGCCATCACGGCATTGCGTCAAGTTAAGTCCGACATCCAAATCGGCTGGCTGGTGGAAGAGCGCTGGGCGGAACTGCTGTGCTCGCGGGAGTCCGAATACATGGCGCCACGTTCTCAGCAGAAACCGCTGGTTGACTGGGTCCATGTGGCCAATTTCAAGACGTGGCGCAAAGCTCTGGCCGCAAGCGGAACCTGGCAAGAGATCGGCGCGCGCCGCAGCGAAATTCGCGAAATCAATTACGGCGCGACCCTCGACCTTCAGGGCGCGATTCGCTCGGCGCTGGCTGCCCGAGCCACAGGAGCGAAAATTCGCGTCGGCTCCTCGCAGCCGCGGGAAGGGCCGGCGCGCATGTTCTACACCCGGCAGGTTGAGCCGCGAGGCGCACACGTCGTCGATCAGGCGCTGGCTCTGGTCTCCGCCATCGCAGGCGAAGAATTGCAGTACGCGGATCCTCTCTTTCCCATCGACCCAGCAGCCGAGACATGGGCGGATCAGTTCTGTGGAACTCTCGGGGACGGGCCTCTGGCCATCCTGAATCCGGGCGCTGGTTGGGGAGCGAAATGTTGGCCGGCGGAATCTTTCGGCACGGTAGCTCGGGCGCTCGCAGAACGTGGCATGACACCCGTCGTAAATCATGGCCCTGGCGAGGAGCCGCTTGCCGATGCAGTTCGCGACTCCAGCGGAAAAGTGGCGGTCGCTGTGAAATGCTCCATCGGCGAACTGATTGCGCTTACTCGTCGTGCCCAGCTGTTTGTTGGCGGAGACACAGGCCCCATGCACCTCGCGGCAGCTTTGCGCGTTCCCGTGGTCGCGTTATTTGGTCCGACGCGTCCGGAGCGCAATGGACCTTACGGCACGCGAAGTGTGGTCTTGCGCAATCCCGGGAGCGTCTACAACACGACTCACACCGACCATCCCGATGAGGGCTTGATGTCGATCGCTCCGGACGAGGTGATTGCAGCGATTGACCAGCTGCTCGGAGAAAGTCGTGGCTGATCCGCTGGCAGGCAAGGCTCCCCTGACGTGGAGCCGGGTGGCTCGCCGTATACGGGTGCCGCTCGGTTTCGTGTTTGCCGGGCTGTACATCTGGCGTGCCCGGCCAAACTGGCAATCCGTGTCGATGGGCTTCGTTCTGGCTGCTCTGGGACTTCTGATTCGCGCTCTCGCGTCGGGACAAGTGAAGAAGGATCGCGAGCTCACGACAACGGGGCCATACGCGTATGTGCGTAATCCGCTTTATCTCGGTTCGATCCTGCTGGGAGTTGGATTCGTGGTCGCGGCCCGCGATCTCTGGCTGGCCGTCGCTCTGCTCCTCTACTTTGTAGTTGTGTATGTGCCGGTCATCCGCGCGGAGCAAACTTATCTCGGCAGCCAATTTCCTGATTATGCCGAGTATCAACGCAGCGTCCCGAGTCTGCTGCCGCGGAGGTTGTGGTTCTCCGGGGCAGCAGCCGGTTTCTCGCGTGAGTTATACTTTCGTCATCGCGAGTACAATGCCCTGCTAGGCGCTGCCGCAATGCTGGCGGTCCTCATAGTGAAAATCTACTGGCTTCCCGGGTGAAGGTGACTTTCATCACGCGCTCTTCGTACCCTTCGGCTGCGCTCAGGGCAGGCGTGTTCGCTGTTCTGTTGTCATTTGCCGCTCTGCCGGCAAGCAGCGCACCAGCTCCGCTTCCGCAAGCCGGACACGCGGCGCCCCAGAGCCAGCCTGAAGCGAAGATCGGAGTGGCCTCGCACATCCAGCCGCTGCGACCGGGATACCAATTCCCTTACAACCAGACTTTTCACTATGACGGCGAGTGGCGCTTCTGGACGGCCGGTGTGGCGACCGTGCGCATCGAGCAAAGCGGTTCGCAGAATCACGTTAGCGCGACGGCGGATTCCACTGGTGTGGTGGCGCTGCTCTATCGAATACAGGATCGCTACAATGCCTACTTCGACGGCAAGAGCCTTTGCTCCTACAAGCTGATCAAGCACACGGAAGAGGGTTCGCATCGACGCGAAACCGTCATCACCTACGACTACAGCCATGGAAAAGTGATCCTGGACGAACGCAATCTGAAAGACAATCAGCAGAAGAGAACCGAGAACGACATCCCGGGCTGCGTGACCGATGTTCTTTCGGGGATCCTCTATGTCGGCAGCTTGCCGCTACAGGTGGGAGCAACCTACACCTTTCCTCTAAATGACGGCAGCAAGACGGTGACCGTGCAGGCACACGTCGAAGGCAAGGAGCAGATCAAAACACCGGCGGGAACGTTTCAAACGGTACGCGTGGGCCCGGAAGGCGACTCCGGCACGCTGTTGAAGAACAAGGGCCGCATTTGGATCTGGTACACCGACGATGACCGGCATCTGCCCATCCAGCTGCAGGCCAAGCTGTTTTGGGGAACGGTGACGATCTATCTCTCCAGCATCAGCAAGTGATACGGCTATTGGGTAGTGTCTCAGTTTGAATAAGGATGCGTGCCTTTCGCGCGCCGGCGCGAATCGACACGCCCAGATCCCTCGCTGCGCTCGGGATGACAACCCGAAACTGAGACACTACACAAGTGATGCCGCTATTGCAGGCGGAAGCGCTCGGCCATAAGCCGCTGCAGGCGGGGCTTGTAGAGGATATCGTAGGCGAACTCCTTGTCGGGAAACATGGCCAGCGCGGCGCGCTTGGTGTTGGCCACCAATTCGGACGCTTCTTCCACCGTGAGGTCGGGGTCCTGGCCGATCACCGACATCACCATGTTCATCATGATCTGCAAACGGCGCAACTTGCGTCGCTCTTCTTCCTGCTCGCTTAGTTCACTGCCGGTGGTTTGCGGTACAACCGATTCCTTGCGTTCCGATAGCCCCATGAAATCCCTCTGCCGAACTCAGCCGCCGCTGGCTCGCCTGTGCCTAATTACTCGGCTACAATTTGATGTGCCCCGGCATTCCGCCGTTGCGCGGGATCGTCGTGGGCAACCAGGGCCCCCGGCAAAGCCATCGTTCGGATTTGCTGGGGTGGCAGGCATCATACACCCAAACGGCAAAATTGCAGCCGTCAGGCAGCAAACTTGCAAACGGCGACGGACTTGCCCTTTGCATCGAATCTCTCGGGAGGCGCAATGGCAGAGGCAGCAGAAGGGCATGAGGAACTGGTAAAGGTTTTCGATACGGATGAAGAGTCCGAAGCAATGGTAGTGCGCGGTCTGCTGGAGTCGGCGGGCATCGACGCTATTACCCAAAACCGCGAGGCCCCGCAGGACATCCTCCCTGGCGTGGGAGGAGTAGTTGTTATGGTCCGGCCGGGCCAGGCCGAAGAAGCACTGGCGACGATCGAGGAATACCGCAAACATCCGGCTACTGATGAGGACGAAGCGGTCAGCGAGGAACCGGCCTAGCGCTCACGTTCTTGCCGTCGAGATAAAACGAGACAGCCCCGGCGAGGTCGGTGCGATACGTGGGGATGCCCGCCTCGGCGTAACGCTCCATCACCTCCTGCCGGGGATGTTTGAACGAGTTGTAGAACCCCACCGACACTACGGCATAGCGGGGCTTCACAGCAGCCAGGAAGTCTGGCGAACTGGAGGTCGCGCTGCCGTGGTGCCCTACCTTCAACAGATCCGACTGTGGCGATTCGTTCACCAGAAATTTCTCGATTCGCTTATGCGCGTCGCCGACCAGTAGAGCAGCCGTCTCGCCGTACTGCATACGGAGCACCAGCGATTCGTCGTCCTGCCCTCGCTCGCTTGGCGCCCACCCCGGCTGAGGATTCAAGACACGCACATGCAGACTGCCAAAGTCGAAAGCGTGGCCGGCGGTCCATGACTTGAGCTGGACCTGGAAGCTGCGCGCTGTCTTCTCGACGTCCGTAAATCCTGGGGCGGAAGAATCGACTCCATACCAAAGCTCGCGCGGCTGGAAATTGGCGATGATGCTGCGCATACCGCCCATGTGATCGCTGTGCGCATGCGAGATTGCGACCGCGTCCAGCCTGCGAATTCCGCGTGACCAGAGATAGGGCGAGACGACCTCCTCACCGACATCGAAGTCGGAGCGCGAATTACCCGGCATGCCACCCGCATCCAGCAACAGGGTCTTGCCTTCGGGGGTAATTAGCAACAGTGAATCTCCCTGCCCCACGTCAATCGCAGTGACCTCGAACGTACCTGGACGCCATTGCGGATTGGGCGGCAGAAGGACAATCCAAAGTGCGGAAGTCAGCAGAGCGGCAACTCCGAGCACAGCCCAGTTTCTCCGCCGCGCCAGCAGTAGAGCGAGGGCGAAGGCAAGTGCGGTGACAATGCAAACCGCGAGTGCCGGCGTGGGCACACGCACATCCGAAACACGAGTATGGCCAATGATGCGAATCGTGCCGGTAAGCACATCCAGCGCGTACCCCGCAATGAGCGCGGGAACGAACGCGAGCCAATGGGAAAGATAAGAAACACCGACAGCCAGTACCGCACTTGGCAGCAAGAGGCCGGCGATGGGAATTACCAGCGCATTGGCCGGCAGCGCCATGGTTGTGGCGCGGTGGAAGTACCATGCCATCGGCAAGGCAAGCGCAAGTTGAATCACGGTCGAGGTAAACAAAAGCTCGGCGGCACCCAACATGATCGATGTGATGCGAACCACAATAAAGTTCGCAGCCCGGCGGCCGACGACGTCTTCCAGTACGCCTCGCAGCACGCGCAATTCGACGCGAAACTCGGCGGCATGCGTGGGCGCTGAGAAATCGTATTCCGGCGAGTCGATGTTCCTCAGCCCGCTCTGCAACGGGTAGATGCCACGGCGCAAGATGGGCACAGCAATTCCCGCAACTGCGATCACGGAGAGAAATGTCAGCTGAAAACTGGCCTCGAACAAAGTTCGCGGATTCACCAGCAGAATGCCCAGAGCAGCAATTCCCAGCGCGTTGAGCCCGGCGCGATCGCGGAACAGCAGCCGCGTAATCAGGTAAAGGTTAAGCGTGATGGTCGCACGAACAATGGGCGACCCTAGATCGGCGACGAAGGCGTATCCCCAGGAAAGCAGAATGGTCAGGATCGTGGCCCAGGTCTCTCCCAACGGTAGCTTGCGGAGCGTCCAAAAGACGGCGAATGCCAGGATGCCAACGTTAATCCCGGAGACGACGAGAATATGGTACGTGCCTGTGCGCTGGAAGTCTGTTTTGATCTCGCGGCCAAAGAAGGCGCGGCCACCGATGAGCGCTGCCTGCATCAGGGCGCCACGCTCGCCGGGCCAGAGCTGCATGATATGTGCCAGGGCGCTGCGGCGCGCTAAACTGCGCCATAGTCCCACACGGCTGCCGACGAAACCGGGCAGAACTTCCATGCTGGCGGCACGCGCCGAGCCGGTCAGGCGGATTCCCTGCGCAGCCAGGTAGCCCACCATATCGGTGGCGCCGGGATTGCGGTAGTTCCGCGGCTGCCGGAGTTTGGCAACGAAGTGCAGGCGCTGGCCGTAGGTATAAACGCGAAGCGGCGACTCGTCTCCCGCGTCGTGCGCTTCTTCTTCCTCGCTCTGCTTGCTGTAGATGGTAAGCCGGATGCCGAACGCGGTATTGAGTGTGCGGTCTGCAAGTTGCAGCCGCTCGGTCTCCACGTCCACCGATTCCTGCTTGCCACCGTATGGACTGTCGCGTATTAAGCCTTCGCGGATGACGTGAGCGGTTACGTCGACGGCCTCGTCTCCCGTCGCGAAGGGCTGTAAGTTTTCGCTGATCGTCGGCTGCGCCGCGTCGCGGACCTGAAGATAGAAACCGCCGAGCGGCATCAGGCATAGCAATCCCGTGGCTAACCCGAGTTGCGGAGATCGCCGCATGAAGAAAGCTGTTCCCGCCGCTGCAACCAGGAAAGCGGCGAGCCATGCGAATGGGGAACGCCAGAAATAGTTGGCTGCGACGATGCCCGCCGAGAACGCCAAAGCTGCGAGGAAGACCGGTTCCTGTCCGCCGCAGTAAAGCCGGCGCGGCAATGGAGGGGCCGCTTGCGGATCATTCGCCGAAAGTAAGGTTATGGACACGGCCAGCGCCGAAGTCCCACCTCAAAACCAGGGATCTGTTTGTGCCCTTCATACGTTCGCTGCTGACGTGGCTGCGAACCGGGCCGTTACAAGCGGTCTAGGTCCTCGGCGCCGAAAGCCGGTGCCCAGGGCCACACTTCGTATTGTGCGACCCCGAAGCGCGTGTAGGGATCGTTGTCGCGAATGCTGTCCAGCGTCGCTTGCGCTTCGTCGTCGGGGATCCGCAGAAGAAGAGCGCCACCGTTGCGCGGCACCAGGGGTCCGGAAGCAAGCAGCAGTCCCTCCTGCTTCAGGCCCTGGCAGTAGGCACGATGCGCGTCCACGTGCTTTTGAACTTCTTCTAACGGCTTCCGATAACGAAGAATAGCGATCGCGTACATGCATTTCCTCCACTCACCGACTGTGATGGGAAGACTCCGGGCGAGGATCATCGAGCTAACGCGCCAGATGCAGGACGGTTTCCATGTGATACGTCTGAGGAAACATGTCCACCAAGTGCACTTGCTCGACCCGATAGCCAAATTCTAACAGCACCCGCAGGTCGCGGGAGAGAGTTGCCGGGTCACATGAGACGTACGTCACATAGGAGGCGGACATGCGGCCCAGAGTGGCTGCGGCCTTCTCGCCCAGCCCGGCCCGCGGCGGATCGAGCAGAATGCGGTCGGGCGCAAGCTTGGGGGCGCGCTCAGCGAGAAACGATTCGGTCGTGGCGCGAATGCACTTCACGTTGGAAGGAACGTTGTGCCGGAGATCCGCGAAGGAATGCGGCGAGGATTCAACTGCCAGGACCTGGTCAAAGTTGCGCGCCAGGTGAGCTGTGAACAGGCCGGCGCCGGCGTACAGATCGAGCGCTGCGCGGCCCGTCGCATTGGATACAGCAACTTCGACCAGCTTATCGATGAGGTAACGATTGGTCTGAAAGAAGGAGCCGCCGCTGACACGATAGTCATGTCCCGCAGCGTGGTATAGGAGAAAATCTTCGCCGATTGCCTGCGTTGCTTCGCTGTGGGTTGAGGTCAGCGGCGCCCGCTGCCGAGCGTCATCTTCAATCGCCGACGCGGCAAACACGACGACGCCGGCAATTTCAGGGAGCTGACCGTGCAGGGCCGCGGCGAACGGCTGAAATTCCTTGGCGTCGCTGCCGGGACGAACATACGCTTCCACCAGCATCTTCGTATCGTCATGATTGGCGAAGAACTGAAGCCCATGAAGCGCCTCAGGAATTGCGGTGTCGCGCCCCAGCGCCCAAATCGCAGCGATAGCCCGATTGAGGAGAGGAGAGCTGATGGGACAGGCTTCTACCGGCAGCAGTTCGTGCGCGTTGTAGCGAAAGTACCCAAGGGCAAATTGCGACTGGTGGCGAACGTGCATGCGGGTGCGATTGCGGTAGCTCCATGGTTCGGCCGAGTGCAGGACAATCTCCGCTTGTAATTCGAACTTCGCGGTGCGGCGCAGCGTCTCACGCAGAATCTCGGATTTGTAACGGAGCTGTGCAGCATAGTCGACGTGCTGGTAATGACAACCGCCACAGCAACCGTAGTAGGGGCAGGCTGGCTCGATGCGGTCCGACGAGGGCGTGAGAACTTTGTCCAGCTTCGCGCGCACAAAGCCGGGACGAGTCTCGACCGGCGACGCCTCGATCTGCTCGCCCGGAAGGACGAACGGCGTAAAGACCGTTTTGCCGCGACCATGTTCATCGGCAGGCAGTCGCGCCAGGCCATCGCCGCCGTAGATTAGCTTTTCGATTTGCAGAAGCAAGTTTGTAAGCCCCTTCCAAATTTCTTGTAGTCATCCTGAGCGCACCCCAGGGGATTGCCGTTTCGCACTCAGCAAAAAGAGACTGCTTAAGAAATGGCGAACCGCAGATCCCTCCGCTCGGGCTGAAGTCCTCGGTCGGGATGACAATCGTTAAGAGGTCGCGGCGACTACATGTAAAACAAACTCAGACGCGGCACGCGGTATTGCTCCAGCAGCCGCTTGTGAATGTATTGCTTCTGCAATTGTTCAATCTGCGGCGCGGTCATCTTCCGCCGATAAGGCGCCAGGTCGCGGTCGGCTTCGGAGCGCACCTGGAAGAGCGCCTCATCGGGCGTCGCGGTGAGCAGCGCGGCGAAAAGCTTCTCCTCAGCCACCGTGAGCCGACGCTCGAGATCTTCCATCTGCATCTGCGGCGGCTGGTCGTGCGATAACGATGCCGCCAGACTGCGAAGGTTGGCAGCGGTTTCTTTCGCGAGATTCTGCGCGACCTCGGGCAACCGAATGCCCTCGAGTTGTTCCGCATTGTTCTGGAGAAACTCGCTCACCATCGAATGTTCCAGGCCCGTATCGCGCGGCTGTTTGGGGGCTGTCCCTACTGCCGCTTCCTTCATCTCCTCGGCCGAGGCCAGCACCTCCTGCGCGCAGAAGGCGAGACCGTTCACCCGGCGCGTCTTGCGCGGCCGCCGTTCCCATTTTTCGAAGGTCACATCAATACCGCGCAAGACTGCTTCCAAGGGAATGCCCGCGTCCTTCCAGGTTTCCATCAGCGCCCAATCGAGCGGCGACATCAGCAGTAGCGTGCCGCGCCGCCGCTGGAAGTGCTCCTCGATTTCGGTGAAATAGTTGAAGTAGGGTTCCACGGTCCTG
>JBARGS010000380.1:0-4236 GCA_049798495.1 Candidatus Korobacteraceae bacterium
AAGCCCCCGCTGCAAGTGCAAAATGGCGTGAGCCGCGGCAGCGGCGACACTAACCCAGCGTGTACTCCGGCGAACGCTGCACGCCCGACTTGTCCAGAATCGTCACGTACTCACTCTCAAAACTCCACTTCGCGTGAGGCTTTTCCTGCCTCACGATGTACTTGCTGACCGCCTGCACCTGCGACGGGCTCACGCTGATGGCGGCGTACCCATCCTGCCATGCGAATCCGCGACGCTCCTCGTTCAGGTGACGCGACGAATTCGTTTTTAAGTCGCGCATGAGAGTGGAGATCGTGACGTCGCGCGGAAGAGAAACCAACATGTGTACATGATTCTGCGTGCCACCCACTGCAAGCGTATCAGTGCCCCGATTGCGAGCGATACCACGCAAGTAATTCCAAAGCTCGTCGGGGTCCGCAATCAGGGGCAGCCGATTTTTGGTGCTGAAGACGCAATGCACCAGGGCCCGGCTATACGTATCGGCCATGTTCGCAGCCTATTCGGACATTCCGAGGCATGTCGGTGACGCGAATCACCCGTCCGTGTCGCCGCTGCCGCGGCTTCCATTTCTCTCCCGATCCCAGCGGGGGCTGCCGCCCCCGCCTAGCTTCATCCCGCCGCTTCGCGGCTGGCATATTGAGGAATCCAGGCGGCCTCACGGGTGCGTGGAACTAGCCCCGGCCGTCATCCGCTACGCCTTTCCTGCGATATACAGACCGACGTAGATTCCCACCAGCAGCGCAGCGACGACAGTGCAGAGAAAAATCTGATGGGTAAACCAGGTCGCCAGGAAGGCGATCAACAACGGAAAAATAATCCAGAACGCCCACATGTTGCGACGGTGCACCGCAGCCAGAAACTCCTCTGGCGGGTACTCAATGCCGTGATGGTCCGCCCAGGTTCGCTCGCTATAGTATTTCTCACGCTTTGCTCTCATGGTGTTCGGTCAACAGATTCTATCCCTTGTCCCGTTTCTCGATCTTCGCCCACGTGTCTCTCAACGGCACGGTGCGGTTGAAAACCAGCGCGCCTGGCTTGGAATCCAAATCGGCGCAGAAGTAGCCCAGCCGCTCGAACTGATAGCGGTCGCCCGGTTTCGCACTGGCCAGCGACGGCTCCAGCTTGGCGTTGGTCAGGATCTCCAGCGAGTTCGGATTCAGGTTCACGGTGAAGTCTTGGCCTTCGGGTACATTGCCGGGATCTTCCTTCGTGAACAGATTTTCGTACAGCCGCACTTCGGCGTTGATGGCGTGTTCGGCTGAGACCCAGTGGATGGTCGCCTTCACCTTGCGGCCATCGGGAGCGTTGCCGCTGCGTGTCTCTGGATCGTAGGTGCAATGCACCTCGACCACTTCGCCCGCATCGTTCTTCACCACGCTGGTACAGGTGATGAGATACCCGCCGCGCAGCCGAACCTCCTGTCCCGGCGACAGCCGGAAGAACTTCTTCGGCGGCACTTCGCGGAAGTCATCCTGCTCGATGAAGAGCACGCGAGAGAACGGAACTTTGCGCGTACCGGCAGCGGCGTCCTCGGGATTATTTACAAGTTCGAGCTCGTCGACCTGCTCCTCGGGATAGTTGTCGATCACCACGCGCAGGGGACGCAGCACCGCCATGACGCGCGGCGCACGCTTGTTCAGATCGTCGCGCACGAAGTGCTCCAGCATGGCGAGATCGATGATGCCGTTTGTCTTCGACACGCCGATCGCCGCGCAGAAGTTGCGGATCGCCTCCGGCGTGTAGCCGCGGCGGCGAATGCCGGAGATCGTCGGCATTCGCGGATCGTCCCAGCCGCGCACGCGGCCCTCCTGCACCAGTTGCAGCAGCTTCCGCTTGCTCAGCAGCGTGTACGTCAGGTTCAGGCGATCGAACTCAATCTGCTGCGACGGGAAGATGCCCAACTGCTGAATGAACCAGTTGTAGAGCGGCCGATGGTCTTCAAACTCCAGGGTGCAGACGGAATGCGTGATCTGCTCGAGCGAATCGGACTGGCCGTGCGCGAAGTCGTACATCGGGTAGATGCACCACTTGTCGCCGGTGCGATGGTGCGTGGCGCGCAGGATGCGGTACATCACCGGGTCGCGCAGGTTCAGGTTCGGCGAAGCCATGTCGATCTTAGCGCGCAGCGTGCGCGAGCCGTCGGGGAACTCGCCTTGCCGCATGCGCTCGAACAGATCGAGATTCTCTTCCACCGACCGGTTACGGTAGGGACTCTCTTTGCCCGGCTCGGTCAGCGATCCGCGATACTTGCGCACCGCTTCGGCGCCCAAATCGTCGACATACGCTTTGCCGGCTTGGATAAGCTGCACCGCCCAGGCGTGGAGCTGGTCAAAGTAGTCGGAGGCGTAGAACATCCGGTCGCCCCAATCGGCACCCAGCCAGCGCGCGTCGGCGATGATCGAGTCGACGTACTCCTGCTCCTCCTTCTCAGGATTGGTGTCGTCGAAGCGCAGATTGGTCTTGCCGCCGAACTCCGCCGCCAGCCCGAAGTTCAGGCAGATCGACTTCGCGTGTCCAATGTGGAGGTAGCCGTTGGGCTCGGGAGGGAAGCGAGTGTGCACGCGGCCGTTGTACTTGTTGGTCTTGAGATCCTCCAGCACGATGTCGCGAACAAAATTGGACGGATGGTCGGACGAGTGCGTTGCGCCGGCGGTGGTAGCTTCCTCGTCGTGGGTTGATGCTGACATGATGGCGTTGCCTCAATTCAAGACGGCGCGTCACTGCGGGGAGATGTGACCGCCGAAAACTTCATTTTACGCGGGAAGGCGGGACTTGCGGTTTCGGCATCAAGTTCCATTTCGGAAACGGACTTCTGTTTCCATCCGCTCCCGTGTTGACACGCAAAATCGGCGCCCTTATGGTCGAGGTATATCCGCTAGGCTCGTAGGCGAGCAAGTTTCTGAAGGCCCTCGAATCCGAGGGCTTTTTGCGTATGGCGAAGAGAATTGTCGTTCTGATCGATGGTGGTTTCCTAAGAGCACAAGCCGCGAAGGCGGGCAAGAAATACGACCCAACCTTCATTGAGGCATTCGGGCTCGGCTGCAAGACCGGCGATGAGGAAATCGTTCGCGTGCTCTATTACGACTGCGCTCCCTACTCAGGAACGGTGCGGCTGCCGGTTTCCGGCGAGCCATTTACCTTTGCCGCCTCGGACAAATGGCTGGAAGAGCTGGCGTGCAAGGACCTGTTCGCGGTGCGCCTGGGCGTGCTGAAGTTCCGCGGCTACAAGCCAAAGCGAACGCCCGTCGACCAATCGACTCCGTTGACCGACAGCGACTTCGATCTCGATTTTGAGCAGAAAGGCGTCGACCTGAAGATTGGCCTCGACATCGCCAGCTACTGCGAGAATCGGCGGGTCGACCGGCTGGTGCTGGTGTGCAACGACACCGACTGCGTGCCGGCCATCAAGTATGGAAGAAAAGGCGGTCTTCAGCTGGTAATCGCGGAGCTTCCCAATGCGGAAGTTGCGCGGGAGCTGCTGATGCACTCCGATTTCAAGCGTAGCGTGCCGTGGCCGTCGCACCTCGCCTTCAGCTAACTGCGACGTTTAGGGCCAGCTAATTTCCACCAGCAGCACGGCAACGTGCGCGATGGCAGCGTTGTCCGTGCCCATGCCTTCCGGAGTCTTGGCTTTGATCCCGACTTGCGATGGCTCAATGCCGAGCAGGTTGGCAACATTCTTCTGGATAGCGACCGCGTGAGGGCCGATTCTCGGCGCCGCCAGGATCAACGTGCTGTCCACATTCCCCACCGCGTAACCCGCCTCGTCGACCAGGCGCAACGCTTCGCCCACGAACAGGGCAGAGTCGGCGCCCTTCCACTTGGGATCGCTTGGTGGGAAGTAGGTTCCGATGTCGCCGGCGGCGATGGCGCCCAGCAGCGCATCGGTTAGCGCGTGCAGCAGCACGTCTCCGTCGGAGTGGCCGGCCAGTCCGCTGTGATGCGGCAGGTCAATGCCGCCGATCTTCAGCGGGATGCCGGGCTTGAACTCGTGCGAGTCCCAGCCGTAGCCGATGCGCGGAGTGCGGGAGATGGGGGAAGTGGACATCGGTTTTACGACACCCGACGAAAAGCAGATCCCTCGCCGGGCTGAAGCCCAGCTCGTGATGACAATGTTAATGAGACAGTGACGGTGCGCCCTTCGACAAGCTGAGGGCAGGTCTAACCTTGCGACCCTTCAAAACAGACTCGTGGAAAATTCTTCAGCAACTCGTCCAGATGGGCTCCACCATCTCT
>JBARGS010000381.1:0-13225 GCA_049798495.1 Candidatus Korobacteraceae bacterium
TTCGCCATAGCGGCGGCTCAAACCAGCGATAGCCTCCAGCAATGATTAAGCTGGACTTCCAATAGGTGAAGTTCAACGGCGAAAACATGACGGCATTGGTGATCAGAACAAAGATCGCAACTAAGGCGACGGTGGAGATCAGGAACAAGGACAATCGCGATGTCACTCCGGGAGTCCCGGCCTGCACGATTCCCGTAGCCGCTATACACAACAGAAGAGCCGCTCCCGAGTAGAGGCCGGCGTCCGCCGAGACAAAAAAAGCCACCAGCCAGATAATCCCGGCGCTAACCCCGGGCATCACAACGCCGCTGCGACGGGATGCAACGGAGTCGGCGAGGCGCGCGAACAGTAGAAATGCGAGGATACACACCGAGGTGCGTATGTTGGGAGGCTCCCAGAACACCACTGCGAGGAGAACCAGCAGCGCCCGTCTCCACGGGCTCGCATTCGGCAACAGCAAGCGAGCGCTGGCGAATGTTGCCAGCACGACGATCACGCTCGGGAGCAAGGACGCGGTACCCAGGATGCCGCCAATGGAGACTCCCATCCAGCGAGAGTCCATGTGCGAAGGGGGCTAGGAACTACGTGAGCCGGTCGAAAGGCCCACCATAGCACTGAGACGCGCGGACATTCCACTCGTATTCAACAACTACTGCGAGGCCGCTCCCTTGATCACGATTCCGACCTTCTCGGGCGGGCCCCCCTCGTTTGGAATCGCGCAACTGAAGACTGCGGTTCCGTGGTCGCTCTTCACCACGGTTGCCGCATCGCCGGCACTGTCCAGCGCGATTACTGCTGGATGGTTCGTGCCGGTGCTCTTGGCGCTAAGGGCTACGAGTTTCTTGTAAATGTAGCTTTGCTCAGGATGCGCGTCACTGGCTGCGGGACTCGCCAGCAAGAAGTCAGGGTTGGGAGCGACGCCCATGTGATTTCCATCCTGCGGCAGACGCTGGTAGCGCAAGGTGTAGACACCGGCAGGAAGGCTTTGTCCGCGATAATCAGAGAAGCCTTGCGGAAAGTTGACCACGCCGACGAACTCGCCATCGGTCAACTCGGGATAGAGGGCGCCGTCTACATCCTGCTTCGTGGTCTTCAGGTGCTTCACGAACCAGAACTCGGCAGTCCATCCGTCGTCCAGCGTCACGCGATAACCTTTGTCCTCGATACTCTGACGAAGAGTGTCGGAAACGCCGGTGATGGCTGCGCCAATGCGTTCGACCTTCGTTGCGGCTAGTGTGTTGCCGATCGCTGCGAGGAGGAAAACACAGAAGAGCAGACGGCGAAAAATCATGGCGGAACTCCCAGCGCGAAGGTAAATCGATGACGGCTCTTCGCACAAGGAGAATGATCTGCTCGTTGCGCAGCGACTCTAAAGGATCGACTCTGGTCGCCGCTCAGGAAGGAATCCGGGTAGCTACCAGAGGAATTATGAGCAGCAGCAACACGACGCAGAGGAATGTCAGCGGGTTGTATGGTCCGAAGCCGGGTGCCCCGGGTCTCGCGATCTTCGAGACCCGGGCGATTGTGACCGCCGATCCGACGGAAAGCAGCCGTCCCCAAAGCGTCAGCTTGAGCTGTCCTAACTTGTTCAGAGACGAACCGCAAGGTTCCCAGGTCTCGAAACCCGCGAGACCCGGTGTACCCGGCAGATGTGAAATCAGAATTGCCCGTCCTGGAATGACAGGCCAGGACGGATAGCCAAGCTTAGGGTGTGATCTCCCAGACTACACCGACGCCCTGCGAGCCGCCGGTGGAGGCGGTACCGTAAAGGTTGCCGCTCCCATCGATACTCACATTGCTGATGGGATATCCACCGTCGCTTTGGCCGGTGAAGTCGTGGAGGGAGGTGTAGGTCCAACCGCTGCCTGTGTTTGTGAGCTTGAAGACGTTGCCGAAGCCATTCGCGCCGTCGCATTTTGTGGTGCCGAGTAAGTTACCGGAAGAGTCCATCATCAGTATGCTCCACGGTCCACATTGGTGGCCTCCGGTAAAGCTGTAAAGAGTCTCGAGTGTCCAACTGCAATTCGCTCCCGGCGTGAGCTCGAAAATCGTACCCCCGCCGCCCGTGCCGCCGTTGCTGTTAGCGCCGTACAGGTGGGTTTTCGACGGATCGAAGATCAGGCCGGCATAAGGATAACTACCGTCGTTTCCGTTCCGAAAACTGAACAGACAGCTCTTCGGTCCATCCGCCTTGAGAGGCGGTAAGCTCGAAGGCCGTGCCTGCACTACTTAAGCCGCCTAAATAGGTTGTTCCATAGAGGTTGTGGGCGTTGTCGAAGGCCACTCCGCTCTGAGGGGTTGATCCGTCATCGCCGGAGAAGCTGTAAAGAAGGCTCTCCGCCCAGCCGCTACCTGAAGGCGTCAGTTCGTAAACGACCCCATCTCCGCCACCAGTACCCCCGCTAGTCGCGGTGCCATAAATGTTATCTTGGTCGAAAAGGAGATCACCGTATCCGATGACACCTCCGCCAGTGCCTCCTGGGAAAACATACAGCGGGTTTTCCATCCAGGTGCAGAGTGCGGTCTTGCATGGCGTTGGTTTGGGTCTCACGTTGAAGATCACGCCGTAATATCCGTTCTCTTGTGTTGCTGAGGTCGTGCCGTACAGAGTGCCGTTCGGGCCAAAGACTACTCTGGCTAACGGATAAGCTCCGTCGCCGCTCCCAAGAAAGCTGTAGAGGGGCGTAAAGAGCCAGTTGGATTCCACGTGCTTCAGCTCGAAAACCGTACCGCAACCACCGAAGGGTGAGCAGCCAGTACCGCCGTCAAAAGCTGTTCCATAGAGATTTCCTGGCCTATCCAAGGTTAACCCGGCGTAAGGGTATCCTCCGTCCTGGCCGCCGGTGAAGTTGTGAAGCACGGTGTAGGTTTGCGCGTGCGCCGGTTGGGGTGTGACGGCGATCAGGGTGAATGCGATCGCAAGCGTGACTGTTACCGCGCTGGTTAGGCCGAAGGGCGAATTTCGAAGTGGCCTTGGGTTTGTCATTGACGTTCTCCTTCCGAAGGTTGAGGGGGGGCTACACACCGACCCGAAGCGGGCGGTGGAGCTTTTGCAAGCCACGAACCCGGTCGAACTGGGAGATACGGGTTTGCTGCTACCTATTTATGTGCGCGGAGAAGCCTATCTGATGCTGCACGATGGCAACGCGGCGGCGGCGGAATTTCAGAAGTTTCTTGTGCACTATGGATTGGTGGGAAACTCTCCGTGGGGAGCGCTGGCCCGGCTGGGGCTGGGTCGCGCGTATGCCCTCAATGCCGCCAGCGATCCGGTCGCGCGCGACAAAGCACACGCCGCGTATCAGAATTTCCTCAAGTTATGGAAAGATGCCGATCCCGACATTCCTGTCTACCAACAAGCCAAAGCCGAGTACGCGAAGCTGCGGTGACCAAAGAGCCGGACGGTTTGCCTGGGACAACCGCGCAGTCAGTGGTCCTAGAAATCCCACTCATTCGAAAACCGCGAATGAGTGGGGCACGCGGCTCGGTTCGTCTCGCGACTCAGGATGGTTCGATTCTGCGATGTGCGTTTAGGTGGTATGGCCGGGAGAGCTGACGAGCCGCGACGACCTTTATCTGCGCTTTTCTGCTTGGAAGCAAAAGAAAGGGAGGCTTGCGCCCCCCTTCGCTTACGGTACTACCCTGGAGCAAAGACTTACGGACCGGTGTGAGGAGTCATTGATCCAAACACGCCGTGGGCCTCGCCGAAGTATCCCGCGGTAAAGTACAAAGTACTCGCGGAACCGCCGCCGCTGCCGTTGCCGAACGCTAACGCCCAGAGTCCATCAATCTGGAGAGTCAGGGTGTTGACGTTCAACACGTTTCCGATCCACACGCCGGTATTCGGATTGTAGGCCATGATCGCCCCGCTGCCGAATTGACCGACCAGCAGATCATTGGAGAATCCACTGAAGCTTTGAGGAGCAACCACTACGCCCCAGGGAGCGTTCAGGAAGAGGTTGTGCTGCATCTGAACGAGCAGGTTGCCCGAGGTGTCGTAGATATCGACGTAACCGTTTCCAGGCCCGGGCACGTCGTCATGCTTGGCGGCATCCTGCTTGGCATACGTCACTACCAGCTGGCTGGTTCCGATCAGCTGCACGTTAAAGGGAGCGTAGCCAGCGGGGATGCTCGAATCGGTAAAGGCGCCCGACCCGAAGGAATGGAGCGCATAGCTGCCGTCGTAGGCTTCGATTGTCCCAGCGTGGAAATTCGCCACATATATATAGTTGTGGCCGCCCGCCGAGGCCAAGGCCATGCCCTTGTACACGGCGCCGCTGCTGCTGTTGTTGACAGCAATAAACGCGTTAGTGCCGGTGTACCAGCCGGAGATGGTTCCATCCTCGGTGCAAAAGAGGAAGGGCGTGGCGAAGCCGTGGATCTTGAAGTCACTGGTGCCGTTGTAAACCGTTCCCGACGGAGTTCCGGTGCCGGAACCGCTGCCGGTAGGAATGGTTACAACCAGCGACTGAGCGACACCGTTGCCATCATAGAGCGTGGAGAGTCCGCTTCCATTATCAGAAACCCACCATGGACTGGTGGGGCTGATGGATAGACCCCAAGGGTTCACCAAGTTGCCATCATGGTTGTTGGCAGCGTTGGTAATGTCGGACGTCAGGTTTGTAACATTAACTCTTTGGGCAGTAGCCGGCAGACTCAACAGTGCGACCGCCAGAAGCGCGAGCACAAGCGTTGAACTCCGCCGAAAGGCACTCTCAGAACAATTGAGGTTGCTTTTTACCATTGGTCTTTCCTCGGATTGTTGGGATTGCTTCTAGCAACGAGCAACGCTTCGTCCCAGGAATCGCTGCTGCCATAAGCTTTCCGTAATCTACTGGGAGAGGAAGCGATAGTTGTCTTGATGAAGTGACAGTGTTGTCAAAACTTGTTGACAATTCATTAGCGAAAACGAAACTTTTGAGGTTGGAAGCAGAGGAGGATTCTGCAATCCTCCTCTGCTCTGGGCTGATGTTAGATGTGTGAGCGGCTATTCCTCTGCGCTGCGTGGTGTCCTGCCGTTCCCTGTCCAGGAGTCGGCACGAGGGTTCCGAAGGTCCCGTAGGCTTCGGAGAAGGTGCCGGCGGTGTAGAAGAGAGTGTTGGTAGGACCGGCGCTCTGGCCGTTGCCGAAATGCAAGCCCCACAGGCCTTCGATCCGCAACTGTAGCTTGGCCTCGTCGAACATCAGTCCGATGAAGTTTCCGGTGTTGGCATCGAACGCCATGATCGAGCCACTACCGAAGTTTCCCACCAGCAGGTCATTGCTGAATGCCCCGAAGTCTGCCGGCGCCAATACAACCGCCCAGGGAGAGTTCATCTGGATGATGTGCGGCAGACGGCTCAGGAGATTACCTTGTGTGTCGTAGACATCAACATAGCCGTTGCCGGGACCAGCTACGTCATCATGCTTTGCGGCATCCTGCTTGGCATAGGTTACATACAAGTTGCTGCCAATCAGTTGCACGTTGAAGGGAGCGAAGCCGGAAGGAATGCTGGAGTCTACAAAAGCATTCGCGCCGAACGAATGAGGAGCAAAGCTGCTGTCATAGACTTCGACAGTTGCAGCACGGAAGTTCGCGACATAAAGGTAGTTGTTTCCGCCAGCAGAAGCTAACGCGAGGCCCTTGTAAACTGCGCCCGTACCGCCGTTGCCGTTGTTCACCGCAATCACGGCGCTAGTGCCTCCGTTCCAGCCGGAGATGGTTCCGTCTTCGGTGGAGAAGATGAAAGCAGCTGGATTACCGTTTATGGGGAAGCCCGAAGTGCTGTTGAAGACGATGCCGTCGGGAGTTCCCGTGTCGGTTCCGTTCGAGGACGGAATGGTGACCACCAGGGACAGAGGTGAGCCGGTTCCATCGTACAGAGTAGATAGGCCCGTTCCATTGTCAGAGACCCACCACGGTCCCGTCGGGCTCGCTACTAAGCCCCAGGGATTGGTAAGGTTGGCATCGGTATTGGTGCTGATATTGGCAATGTCGGAGGTGAGAATCGTCGCCGTATACGACTGGGCAGAAGCTGGCAAGCTCAATGCGATCGCGACTAGCGAAAACACGGCCATGAGGCCCAGTCGGGAGGCAGTAGGTGAACTCTTGAACATCCTTGTACTGAACATGGGTGACCTCGAATCTCGAAGGATTGGAATGCTTCCAGCAATCAGCCAAACCTTCTGGTGGTAGTAGCTGCTGCCACAAGCTCTTCGCAATCTATCGAGGCCGGTCGAGGCAGTTGTCTTGATGGGGTAACAGTGTTGTGAACATTGATTGACAACGTAAAAGGAAAAAAAGGTGTTTCGTCTGCATTTGTCACAGATTTGTTAAATGGCGGTTGACTGGCGATTTGAACTGTTATTAGCTGTTATTCAGCAGCAGGAAACTGGACATGGAAAAGATATTAGTTATTGAAGACGATGCCGCAGTGCAACGGGCGCTACTGCGCACCTTTGAATCGGCAGGCTTCGATGTGGCGATCGCTTCCGACGGAACTACGGCAATGGAAACGTTTCGCGCCACGATGCCTCGAATTGTAATTCTGGACCTGCGCCTGCCGGGCAAAACCGGACAGGATCTCTGCCGGGAGATTAAGCAGGAAGCGTCTAACATTCCTATTCTGGTGTTGAGCGCGGCCAGTGACGTGCTAGACAAGGTTTTGCTGCTTGAGCTAGGCGCCGACGATTACGTTACCAAACCCTTCAGCCCGCGCGAACTCCTGGCGCGGGTGCGGGCCGCTTTGCGCCGTTTGAACCAGGCGTCCGATAAGGTGGAACTTTTCACCTTTGACGATGTGGACGTGAACTTCTCCAAAATGGAGCTGCATCGCAGCGGACAACTCGTTCCCCTTACGCCGCAGGAGTTCAAGATGCTGCGCTTCTTCCTCAACAACCAGGAGCGTGTGATCTCGCGTACGGAATTGCTGAACGAGGTTTGGGGATACAACAATTATCCAACCACACGAACCGTCGATACGCATATCCTGCGGTTGCGTCAGAAGCTGGAGAAAGACCCCGCCGATCCGGTGCACTTCCGCACGGTCCACGGCACGGGTTATAAGTTTGTCAGGTGAACAGTATGGGTGAGGATGGGGCGATGAGCAGGCTGCGGTTGCGGACGAAGTTCCTCATCGCAATGCTGCTGACCTCGGCAGGGTTGACCGCGGTATCGTTGCTGATCGTGCAGCGCACGGTGGCAAATCAGGTGCGCCATGGGCTCAGCAATGACCTGGCCGACTCGGTGGAAACTTTCCGTAATGTACAGCGTGAGCGTGAGGCGGCATTGACCCGCTCGGCTGAACTGATGGCTGACCTTCCCAACCTGAAGGCGCTCATGACCTCTCATCATGCGCCGACCATCCAGGATGCTTCGCAGGAAATGCTCCACCTTTCCGGAGGCGACTTGTTTGCCCTGCTGGATCCCACGAACCAGATCGTCGGATTTCATACGAAGTCGCCGGGCATTACCCGCGCTCAAGCCCAGGAGCTGTTGAGCCGCCAAGGTTCTCTGGATGAGCCATTGCAGTGGTGGTTCGCAGGTGGACATCTCTATCAAGTGGTGTTGACTCCGATTTATTTTGGTCCCAGAGCGGACAATGCCCTGCTCGGAGTGGTAGCCCTCGGCTCCGAGATGAATGCGGCAGTGGCGCGTCAGGTGAGCCAGGTGGCTGCCAGCCAGGTCGCCATCGTCTGCGACCGAAGCGTCGTCGTCAGTACGCTGAAGTCGGAGCAGGCGCAGGAGTTAGCTTCGCACCTCACCCGCGATTCCGGGTCAGCTGGTTCAGCGGACTGGAAGCTGGGCAAGGAAAGCTTTGTCGTCTCGTCGCTGACCTTGAATCCGGACGAGTCGCCTCGGGTCACCATCTTTGTTCTGAAGTCCTACGATGAGGCTACCGCCTTCCTGAACCGGCTGCGGCACCTCCTGCTGGCGGTTGGACTGGGTGCGGTGTTCGGCGGCAGCCTTTTCGTGTATATCATTGCCAGCACCTTTACGCGGCCTTTGGAAAAGCTAGTGGATGGCGTGAGGGCATTGGGAGGCGGAGACTTTCGATATCCGGTACACACTCCAGGCGCCAGTGAGGTTGCCGAGCTCACCGATGCGTTTTCCCGAATGCGAGAGAGTTTGCACGAAGCCCAGCAGCGCTTGCTCAACGCCGAGAGGCTCGCCACCATCGGCAGAATGGCGAGTTCCATTTCGCATGACTTACGTCATCCTCTGACCGCGGTGCTGGCGAATGCTGAATTCCTGGCCGATGCCGACCTGAATCCGCTGCAAAGAGAAGAGCTCTACCTGGAAATTCGGGTTGCCGTGAACCGGCTCACCGATCTGATTGACTCGCTGTTAGAGTTGTCACGGCCCGCCGAGTCGCTGAGCGTGATGGACACTCCGGTGGAGCGCACCATCAGCCGTGCCATTGAACTGGTGCGAGCCCATCGCCAGTTCCACAAGATCACAGTCGGTATCGACTCCGCCGGCCTGCACAGCGCGCAATTCGATCCGCGTAAGATGGAGCGCGTCTTCTATAATCTGCTGCTCAACAGCTGCCAGGCGGTACAAACCATAGGCGGTCACGTTAGCGTGACCGTCACGGACGGAAACGGCGAGCTCGACATACGTATCGTTGACGATGGTCCGGGTATAGAGTCTTCTATCCGGGACAAGCTCTTCCAACCATTCGTCAGCCATGGCAAAGAAAACGGCACGGGTCTGGGGCTGACGATCGCGCAGAAGATTGTGCAGGATCATAGCGGCAGCCTGCATCTGGAAAGTTCGATGCCCGGTCGCACGGTGATGCAAATCATATTGCCGCGGGTCTGCCAGAAAGCAGCGGTGGAGCATGGCCGGGCCGCCGACACTTCTCAATCATTTACCACTTGAATGAGTGGTGCCCGCCGCCACTTCTGTGGGTCCATGGAAAACTCGGTGCAGAGAGGTGTGACATGAAAAGCTTCCACTGTCTCCAACCCTTCCTCTCCCGCAAGCGTGAGAGGGCTGCTGGTTGGCGATCGCGTCAGCTACTTATGGGCTGGTTGGTGATGACACTGGGATTCACCTGCGCGGCGCAGAGTCAATCGTCGTCCCAAGCGTCTACCGGGGCCGATAGCGTCTTGGGAGAGCTCCAGTCTCAGGTGCGCGAACTGAAAGAGATGGTGTTGCAACTACAGCAGCAGACGGTCGCCAGCCGGGAGGAGATCACGCGCCTTCGCCAGGAGTTGGAGACGCAACACGGCGTGGAAAGCGCCGGCGCTGCTAACACCATCGACGAGCAATCTCCGGGGTATGACTCCACAACGACCGCCCAGTTGGAGCAGCGTCTGGATCAGCTGGAAGGCGACGAACAATTGCTCTCCGGCAAGGTGAACGACCAGTACCAGACGAAGGTCGAGAGCGCCTCCAAGTACCGGGTCCGTATGTCCGGCATCGTGCTTTTCAACCTGTTCGCCAACAGCGGCTCAGTCGAAAACCAGGATGTACCCACTTGGGCTACCCCTCCCAGTCCCATGAGCTCCTCGGGTTCGGTGGGTGGAACGTTGCGCCAGTCGATCCTGGGATTCGAGGCGTTTGGGCCTGAAGTCATGGGCGCGCGTACCAGTGCCGACGTTAACTTCGATTTCGGCGGCGGATTCCCCGCCACCTACAACGGCGTGAATTCCGGTTTGGTGCGGCTGCGCACTGCTGCCATGCGCCTGGACTGGAAGAACACGTCGGTCATCGTGGGGCAGGACCAACTGTTCCTTTCGCCGCTGTCGCCGACCTCTTTCGCGTCGCTTATCGTCCCGCCGCTGTCCTACGCCGGCAATCTTTGGGCGTGGACACCGCAGCTTCGCGTCGAACACCGTTTTGCCCTGTCCAGCGACTCCACGGTTACTTTGCAGGGTGGCCTCCTCGATCCCCTGACCGGACAGCCGCCGGACAATGAGCATTACACCTGGTATCGCACCCCGGATGCCGGCGAGCAATCCCGGCAACCGGCTTACGCTGCGCGTGTGGCCTATTCGCACCCCATGCTGGGCCAGAACTTCACCGTCGGCGCCGGCGGATACTATAGCCGCCAGAACTGGGGTTATGACCGGGTCGTGAACGGGTGGGCCGAAATGATGGACATGAACCTGCCACTCAGCCGCAGGTTTGCGTTAAGCGGCTCGTTCTACCGGGGAGCTGCCATCGGAGGTCTGGGCGCGGCATTGGGACGCAGCGTACTTTACAACGGCTCGCTGTACAATCCCGACACTTCCGTGATTCCCTTGAACGCCGTGGGTGGTTGGGCGCAACTTAAGTTCCGTGCCACTCCGAAGCTGGAATTCAATGGCGCATTCGGACAGGATAGTCCGTTTGCTGCCGACGTTCGCGCCTTCGGTATGGAGGCAAGCAGCTATGCTCCGCCGTTTCTCACTGGCAATCGCAGCGCCTTCGGCAATGTCATCTATCGGCCGCGCTCCGATCTGCTCTTCTCCGCGGAGTACCGCCGTCTGCGGACCTTCACCATCTTCGATGACAGCTACGATGCGGGCCAGGTGAATATGTCGATGGGGGTGCTTTTCTAGGAGCGATGAGCGGTCCTGCAAAATTTGTTTGCTTGATGGTGACTGCGTATTTGACTTTGGCAGCCTGCGGCCTCGCGCAGGACGTCACCGTCACCGGCCGCATAGTCACCCAAGGAGCTGCCAAAACCTCCGTCGCAACGTCCAGCGTCGTCTGGCTGGCGCCCGTGGGCGCCGCTGCCGATTCAACTCCGGTGGCGCCGATGCATGCCACCCTCACGCAAAAAGACAAGACCTTCGATCCTCATCTTTTGGTTGTCACGCAGGGCTCTTCGGTAGAGTTTCCCAACCGCGATCCCTGGTTTCACAACGTATTCTCGCTCTTCAACGGCAAGCGCTTCGATCTGGGACTTTATGAGGCGGGCACGAGCCGTACGGTTCACTTCGACCGCGAGGGTGTCTCGTACATCTTCTGCAACATCCATCCCGAGATGAGCGCCATCGTGGTCGTCCTCGCCAGTCCATACTTTGCCGTCCCCAACAAGCAGGGCGACTTTGCCATCACGGGTGTTCCGCCGGGACGTTACATGCTTCGTGTGTGGAACGAGAATGCTCTGCCGGCCACCCTGAAAGCCTTGAGTCGCGAAGTGCAAATTGCAGATACATCACACGCGCTGGGCACGATTCAAGTACAGGTAACCACGGCTGCGTCGGTTCCTCACAAGAACAAATACGGTCAGGACTACGAGCCGCCGTCGCCCAACAATCCGGTTTACGTGCAGCCGTGATGATGCACGTCTCCTAAGGTCAGTGCCCATAGAAAGGGTGCGAATCCAGGGCCCTAGGCACTACGCATTCCCTCTTACGACTCAGCGTCGCCCGAACCTCAGCTTCTTCAGAAGTTTCGCGAAGCCCTGCATGGCGGCGTCGTGCTGGCGACCTTGCTTCTCGGCTTGCTTGACCATGGCATCGAAGAACTGCCACGGCGGCTCCCGCAGGCCGTGAAGTACGACCGTGTCTTTTCTCGCGATGACGAGGAACGGCGTCCCGGGTTCGATTGCGAGCGCCTTGCGGACAGGACCAGGAATGACGATCTGTCCGCGGGAAGAGATGCGGGTCGTAAAGGGGCTTCTCATAGTACCTCGGCATAATTGTCTTACTTCAGCGAAAAGTAAGTAAAGTAGGATTCTTGCAGAATATCTTACTTATAAGAAAATCTGCAGGGTATGCCGGGTTTGGTCTCGCCGTCCGGGAGGGAGGTCGCTGAAAAAGTCGGCAAAGCAGATCCCTCGCGGGCTGAAGCCCGCTCGGGATGACAAAAACAAAAGGGTTCAGACGCCGGGTGCGGGGTGCCGGGCGCCCCATTCAAGGCCTGGTTTTGGCCTTGAGTGGGGATTTTCGTCCGAACACCAAACCTCTACCCGTTTAAGAAAAAGACCCGCTCAAGCTTCGCTTGAACGGGGCACCCGAGGGTTGAGTCGGCCACCGCTTGACCGTGCGCTTGATCCACGCCTTCTGGGTTTCCACCACCCGGCCGTCACTGTCCCAGCCGACACATATATCCCCACCCCCCAAAGAACTCCGTCACCGCCAGCACCAACTCGTTGTCTCCCTTCTTCAACGGCAAATACACAACGTCAGAGTCAGCATTGAGGAGGCCGAGGTAATCCGGCTCGCGAGAATGATATGCATTGTTCCCGCTGTAGATCGGCTTCGAGTTCAGGTAAACCACCACCTGATCGCTATAGCCGAGATTCATCTTGCGGAGTTCATCGCGATCGGCATGAATCGTGGTGCGCGCGAAAACGAACTTCGATCCCGGCACACGTTCGGCTTTAGCTCCGTACTCCGGCGGAATGATGTTGGGATCGCGCCGGTAGCGCTGGATCACGACCATGCCAGGACTCTCGGCCTGCACCTTCTCCCATTGCAGCTTTCGCACATCGGGATACACCGCTGGGTCATTCTCTCCGGCATCAAACATCTGCGACAGCTCCCAATCGGTCAGCGTGCCCGGCAGAAATGATGGCTTGGGATCACAGGCATACGTCGCGTTGTCGGGAGTGTAGGTGACATTGGCAAAGTAGCCTCCACCGGCCTGTCCCCAGAATCCGATGCTGCCCTTCGAATAGCCTTGCTTCAAGTCAGGGACGACCAGTGCCGGCTCGGCCGCGTGGTTGAGATACAGCTTGGCAACCATGCCAGCCACTACGACGCGTACATGGAACCACTGATCGTAAGGGAAATCGCCCGTCCCTGCGTATTGCGGGACGTTGTAGATTTGCCAGGCGTTGGCGCCTAAGAATCCCGGCGTGTACTGGATCGCCTGATCGCTTCCCGCCGCGCCTTTTCGAAAGAAGAAGAGTTCGTAGTTATCTTCCGATTGCACGCGAAAGGCGAGGCCGATAAAGGACCCTTTAGGATCGAAGGCCATGTCGGCGTCGATGGTGCCGTTCTGAAGGTCGAGGTCGCGTACATAGGCGAAGCCCTTGGCGAGGTGCAAGCTCGGCTGTCCCAGATGATCGACAACTTTGCCGTTGGTCGAAAGGTCCTGTCCCGGCGCGGCGCGCTCGTTTTTCTCTCCGATAGTCCAGCGATCAGGGCTGAGCGGCACGGTGACCGATTGTGCGTGTCCTGCCGCAACCAGGGCAACCGAAGTCAGGATCAGTGCAAACCAAAATCGCTTGGACGGTTTCATGCGGAAACCAGCTTTCTCAATTAGTTGTGATTGAAAACAAAATCGCGCCGCCGACTACCGCAC
>JBARGS010000382.1:0-3654 GCA_049798495.1 Candidatus Korobacteraceae bacterium
ATCCAGTCCCGCAAAGCGGGACGGCTTAGTTCAGCCCAGGACGAACTGGGGTCCCCGATCCGCGCCGCTTTTGCGCGGATTGGGGTGGGAAGTCCTGGGTGATCGTTCCCAAGAATGCTGAGCCCCTTCAGGGGCGACACATGACATGTCAGCAGAGACGAGCTCGTACCGATCGAATCAGCCGCAGATACTCGCGCAAAATTCGCACCGCTACAAACTCCCCGCGTACGAGGCGGAGTGACAAACGAAAGCATCGTTCTGCACCACTCCACGTCCACGGTTTCCGGGACCCTACGAAATGGACGACGGCGATGGTTCGCTCGTCAGGCGCCGTCAAATTCACGTTATATCCGAACTCCTTCACGTAGCGATCCACCGAGCGCGGAAAGACTCCATACGTCTGTTCCAGATGAAGTTCGGGCCGCGAGGGCCAATCCGTAAAATGCTCATGCAATAGGTTCTGGTCACCGTACGTCGTAGTCTTGCGTTCAACGGCTGGCGTGTGCGCCATAATTGCGGAGGCTAAGCCCACCTTAGGCTCAATCACCATGAGCCCCGAACAGAACTGAACCCAGGCACTCCGGCTTGGAATGAGCATGTCCGGTACCATCGCCGACATGTGAGGTTTGTCGAAGAGATCGTCCAGGTTCCGCAGAACCATCATGTCGCTGTCCAGGTACACGATCTTCTCGTACTGCACCAGTTCGAAGATCAGCAGCTTACTGAAGGTATTGTCCCAGTGCCCGAGTCCGCGGTTAGTGTTCTTCCCGGTCGGCCTTTCCAGATGCCGGTCGATGCGCACCGTCGATATTCCCACCCGAATCAGCGCCTGTTCGCATCGCTCGGAGACCAGCCTGGTAAGCAGGACCACAAACCCGTACTGCGGACGAGTCCGGCGCAGCGACTCCCACAACGCGATTGCACCGATCGCATAGTCATCGGTTGTGAGTACGGTTAAGTAGGTTTTCATCGTGAGTGGGGGTAGAGCGGACCCTCAGATTCGTATTCCATTCCCGAGCCGGGTTCACAGGCTGCTAATAAACTCGGCTTTCGGATGCTTTGTATCAGGGCACGACTTCAGTCGTGCCGCTAAGCCGTTTATTTTATTATTCCGAGCGGGCTTTAGCCCGCGAGGAATCTGCTTTTCTGACCGTTTCAGCAGCCGGGTTCAGCCGGCGACACCCGCTGTTATCTCTCTTTCGTGTCGAACACCCAAAACGCATGATCCAGCACTTGCCGCGGCTGATACGGCCACAGCCAGTGGTAGCCGTTAGAGTCATCTAGTACTTGTCCGGAGAGGCAGGTCGCGCCCGCCACAACTCTACCGCTCACCGGATGACCCGGCGGCATAGGCTCCGCCTTGATGTCATACAATGTGGGATCGACCGATCCGAAGTAGGCCAGATACAAGTGCTCATCCGGATGCCGTTGTTCATATTCGCGTAGCACCAGCAGTCCCTGTCCCCAGTCGAGATTGCTGTCTGTCAGCAGCCGCCAACTCTTCTCTGGTTTCACTAAGGCATTGAAGTACGCCAGATAATCGGGCGCATAGCGCAGCGCGTCGGCAGCATTCAGGCAAAGCGCCAGAATCACCAGCGCCACGCCCATGCGATGCTGGCGCGCATGCTCCCAGATGCCGCCCGCAATCAGCAGCGCGAAGGCATACAACGGCAGGATATGTCGCTCACCGATGTCAAAATGCGATTGCACCGCAAACGCCAGGAATAACAGCCCGAACAGGCACATCACCAGCAAGTCGCCGGGGGCGCGGCACGTCTTGCGCACACCCAGGATCAAGCTGGCGAAAAAAAGCAGCAGCAGGATGGTCGGCCACTTCAGCGCAATGGCGACCGGGTAGTAAGTCCTGATACCGCCCTTAGGATAGGTCTGTCCCAGAAACCACGCCGGCCGTCCCCGCCGATTGCTGAGCGCAACCTCGCGAAAGCCTTCAATGTATTCGCCTGCAGGCACCAGAAGTGTGAGCTGTGCCTTCGACTTCGTCGCCCAGCTTTTTGTCGCACGATGGGGGAAGGTTGCGACAACTTGCCCATCAGCGACCTTCAAGTGCGAAACATGAAACAGGTATCCTGCCCACCACACCAGTACCGCTATGCCCAGGGCCGCCAGCGCCGGTTTCCAATTCAGATTGCGAACCGAATGCAAACCCCCATCGCGCCGCAATACCAACATCAAAAGCAACGCCAGCAGCATCTCCGGCGGCGTGTACAGCTTCGCCAGCAGCAATCCCCCGACCACCAGCCCCATCACCACCGTCTGCGCGCGACTCTGGCTTCTTCGCCACGCTACAATCTGGCAAGCCGTCAGGAAGACGAACAGCGCGCCAATGCCGTCGGTGGTGGTCACCGAGAAGTGGGCGATCAGCGACGGGGTAAATGCGAACAGCGCCAGCGCCACATTGGCCGCGCCCTCGGAGAACAAGCGCCGCGTCGCAAACCACAGCGTCAGACCCAGAGCCACGCCTAGCAGAGTGTTCATCGGTCGCGTATGCCATGCCAGCCACTCCGGGCCCGGCTGCATCGCGGTCACACGATAGCCGCGCAGCAGCGGCTGCGACGTAATCGAGACATGGGCGCGCGCCAGCGGCAGCATCAGCCAGAAGCGCCCCAATGGCGGATGATCGGTCCAAGTTTCGAATCGCCCCTGCTGCCACGCTTCCAGTCCAGCAATGATGTGTCCCGGCTCGTCGTACGTCAGCGATTGCGTCTGGATGAACCACAGCGACTGCAGCGCGAACAGCATCAGCAGCGCGGCGGGAATCCATAGTCGCGAGACACGGCCGTCCGGTGCAGCTCGAGCGCATGTTTCTTCGGTCGCTGTGATTGGTTTCACACCCGGTGTTCCGGTTTGGCGATTCGAACAAAATGAGTGCAGTTGTCAAGAGACAGTCCCGCTTTGCGGGACGGAATAAGATAGCTCAGCACTTCAGCGCTGGGTAATGGATAAAACAAATCCGAGTGCCTCGGACACGCCACACTACGAGACATCGACCGCCTCCGGCTCCCCCAGCATGCGATCCATCGCGATCGCCATTCCGAAGTAGAAGAACAGAATCATGGCCACCGACTCAATCCCCAGATCGTAATGCACCAGCGCGGTTGTCTGGAAGGCGAGAAAGCTGCCCAGCAGACCTGCCGCCACGCCGGTGGCGAACTGGCTGCGCGCGCGCGCCTTGCGGATCAGCCGCACCAGGAAGACGAGATACCCGATCACGAACCACAGCCAGGCCGCCAGCGCCGGCAGTCCCCGTTCCACGGCGATCTGCATCATGTCGGAGTGAAAGTGGCTTTCGTCGTGGAAGAAGGTAAACGCGCGAATGTTCCATTCGCTCCAGTGATTGCGAATCGTCTCCATCCCCACGCCGAACCACGGATGTTGCCCGATCAGCCGCAGCCCATCCTCCCACATCATGGTGCGGAACTGCGCCCCAGGATCGTTTTCGCCCAGCCACTGTGGCCCCCGCGTATGGTGAATCCATATCGCCGACGCCACCACCAGCAATATCAGGAAGCCTAACGCCCACATCCGCGAACGCTTACCCGCCAGCACCAGCACCGCAGTGAAGCAGCCAACCGCCAGCCCGCCGAGAGCTGCACGCGTTTCGGTGAGGAACAACGCCGCCGTCAATGCCACGAA
>JBARGS010000383.1:0-6331 GCA_049798495.1 Candidatus Korobacteraceae bacterium
CGGCTCTCTGTTTATCCCACTTGCCCGCGGGCTTACGCCCGCGGCTAACACAAATGTCGCCGCTGCGCGGCTGGTTGCCTTGCGATTCATACCGTTTGTCCCACTGAAAAATCCGTGTTCCGATTGCGACACAGTCTCTAAAGCCCAAGACACTTTGATGCGGCTGCGGCACGACTGAAAGCTTGGCTCGAGCAAAGCCGCAGGGCCGTGCCTTGATACAAAACGATTCACCGAAAAGTTTTCGTCAACTTTTCACATCACTTCCCGATTCGGAAACCAGTGTCGTGGGCGTCAAGACTTGTCGTGATCATCGTCGTATAATCGGACATGGCGACTTTGCGCCAACACATCGCGACCAATGTTCTCACGGCCACACGTTATCGCGATCTTCTGCGCAAGGTCCGCTCCTACCGCCCCAGCGACGATCTCGCTCTCATCAAGAAAGCCTACGAATTCTCTCTCGAACATCATAAAGGGCAGGCGCGCGAGTCGGGCGAGCCTTATCTGGTGCATCCGCTGCAAGTCGCCACACTGCTAGCGGAGATGCGGCTGGACACCACCGCCATTGCCGCCGGCCTGCTGCACGATGCGGTCGAGGATACCTCGGTCACCATCGACGAGATTACGACGGAGTTCGGCGAGCAGGTAGCCCACATCGTCGAAGGCGTCACCAAGATCAGCAAGATCGATTTCGCGTCTTCGGAAGAGGCGCAGGCCGAAAACGTGCGCAAGATGGTGCTGGCCATGATGGACGACATCCGCGTCGTCCTCATCAAGCTGGCGGATCGTCTGCACAACATGCGCACACTGAAATTTCTTTCGCCCGAGCGTCAACAGAAGATCGCGCGAGAGACTCTGGACATCTACGCTCCCATTGCGCATCGGCTGGGGATGGGGAAGATTCGCGGGGAGCTGGAAGATCTGGCCTTCCAGTACGTCGATCCCATCTCCTACAACCAGGTAAAGGGCGCCATCGAAGCGCGCCGCAAGGAAGGCGAGGCGTTTCTCGCCCAAGTGCAAGGCGTCATCGAGCAGAAGCTGCAGGAGAACAAGATCGATGCGAAAGTGGAAGCGCGCATCAAGCGGCTTTACAGCATCTGGCAGAAGCTTCAGCGGCAGCATATTTCCGTCGACCAGATCTACGACATGCTGGCGTTGCGCATCATCACGAAATCAGAAGCGGACTGCTACGCGGTGCTGGGCATCATTCACAACCAATGGCGGCCGGTGCCCGGACGCATCAAGGACTTCATCGCCATCCCGCGCAACACTTTCTACAAGTCGCTGCACACCACGGTGATCTCGGAAAAAGGGCATGCCTTCGAAGTGCAGATCCGCACCGAAGAGATGCACAAGATGGCCGAGGAAGGCATCGCGGCACACTGGAAGTATAAAGACGGGCCAGTGTCGGCGCGCGACGAGCAGCGCCTGGCGTGGCTGCGCCAGGTGGTGGAGTGGCAGCGCGACATCAAGAACTCCAACGAATTTCTGGCTACACTGAAGATCGATCTGTATCCCGAAGAGGTTTACACCTTCACGCCCAAGGGGCGCATCGTGATTTTGCCGCGCGATGCCACGCCGGTCGATTTCGCCTACACCGTCCATACGGAAGTCGGGCACACTTGCATTGGAGCGAAGGTGAACGGGCGCATCGTGGCGCTGCGCTACAAGCTGCGCTCCGGCGATATCGTCGAGATTCTCACGCAGCCGGGGCATCATCCCAGCCGCGACTGGCTGCAGTTCACCAAGTCGTCGCGCTCGCGGCAGAAGATCAAGCACTGGCTCAACGTACATCAGCGCGAGCGCGCCATCGAGATTGGCCGCAAGCTGATCGAGAAGGAAGCGCGCAAATATCGTATCGCGATGAAGACCATCAGCGACGCCGAGTTGACGCGCGTTTCCAGCGAGAATGGTTTAGCCAAGCCGGACGATCTGCTGGCCGCGATTGGCTACGGCAAGTTTTCCGCGCGCAGCATTTTGGCGCGACTGGTTCCGGCCGAGGACGCGCAGTCGTTCTCCGGTCACCCGGCGCCCGCGGACGATAACGGATCGAATGGGCTGACCAGTGTCGTTCGCCGCGTATTTGGCGGCGATAACACGGCGATCAAGGTCAAGGGGCATGACGATCTGCTGGTTTATCGGGCGAAATGTTGTAACCCGATTCGTGGCGAGGAGATCGTGGGCTACGTCACCCGCGGCAAAGGCGTGGCGGTGCATTCCAAGTCCTGCAGCAACGTCGTCAATCTGATGTTCGAGCAGGAACGGCAGATCGCCGTGGAGTGGGGCCGCGACGGCGCGACGCCCGCCTGGCAGGCCGGCTATCCCGTGAAGCTGGCGGTGTATTGCGACAACCGGCCGGGCATGCTGAAACAGATGGCCACTGTCATCAGCGACGCCAACACCAACATCCGCAACATGGAAGCCAAGACCGCCGAAGACAGCGCGACCGTGGAGATCGTTGCCGACATCGCTGACCTGAAGCACCTGGAGCGCATCATCACCGGGGTGAGAAAGATTCCGGGCGTGCGCGATGTGCAGCGGTTGCAGAAGCTGTAGTCAGCCGTCAGCTATCAGCTATCAGCCGTCAGCTTAGACCGGCGGATATCTGAACAGTATTCTTTGTCGAATAGATTGCAGACCGTGGAGAGAACCATTCGCACATACGCCAGTCTCAAAGAGATAAAGGCCGACGAATACCGTTACTGGCAGAGCCGTCCGGTGCACGAACGCATGCAGGCGGTTTCGGAGATCACTTCGTCTTTGTACGCGATGAAGGGCGCAACCGCCGATGTTTTCCGATTTCAAAGAGTTGTTAAAGTCCTTCAACGCCCACGGCGTTAAGTACGCTCAGGATTTCCCCTTCTTCCACACCAGATCCCAACTTTCGCGGCGGTCGACGAAGCCAGTGATCTTGCCGTGCTCGTCGCGCTGGAAGATCTTGCGGATGCGCGGCTGGCCGGGGACGAAGAGCACGTCGCGCACCTCGACATCGAGCGGCTTCATCGAGCTGCCCTGCCGGCCGCCGACCAGCCGCTGCCCATCAAACTTGATCACATAGACGAGATCGGTCCCGGCGCTGTATCGGCCGACATATTGCTCCAGCTCTTTGGCGGGTAGGGTGATTGCCGGAGGATCCTTCGGCACCGCGTAAACGTGAACCAGGTAGAGCTTCCATTCGTCGCCATCGCGGCGCCAGGTCTCGGTGGTGAGGTAGCGCGCCAAGAGCGTCTGACCGTGATAGTTCTCCTGCTCGTCGTCAACATGAATCACAGTAGCGAGGTCTTCCGAGATGTGGGCCGTGTAGTTCGTAATCTTCAGCGCACCGGAAGCGCCCGCGGGCAGCGGCTGAAGTTGCGCGAGAAATTCGGAGCGGTTCATCACCGCGCCGCTCTCGTCGACATAGACGGCGCCGGCCGCCAGTGCGTTTCCCCAAACCTGCTTGTCGCCAGGGGCAATGGCGTCGAGGAGAGCCTGATCCTTTGCCCGCAACTGATCCGTAATCTGCGCGTTGGTGTCGGCGGGAGTTTGCAGTGCGATGGCGAGAAAGAGTGCGAGAACGATCATGGGATTATTGTACGAGCGAGATTCCAAAAGGTTACCCGAAGGCGGATCGCGTTCGGTGAGGCCAAGTCAGGGGCGGAGGCGGCGTGCCGGTGCGCGAGAAAGATCGAGGAATTTCTTAAGAGAGGGGAGCCGATCGGATGGCCGACGAAAAGACCCACTCAAGCAGAACCGCTTGAGTGGGGCACCCGCCAAACCGTGAGCGAATCGGGACAGCAGTAAACCGAGACGCAATTTTCCCTTGCCGAAACAGCCGGGTTACGCCTACGCTGATTTTGTCATGAGCTCCGAGCAGCCGCCGCTCCCCTCTCGGAAGCCCACGAAGGAGCGGCGATGAAACTCCGCGCTGTTCTGTTACTCCTTGTGTTTTTTTTGGCGACGCTGAGCTGGGCGCAACAGAGTTCGTCCGGCGCCGAATCCGAAACCCTGACCAGCAACACGGAACTGGTGCTGGTACCCGCCCAGGTCAAGGGCCACGATGGCAAGCCGCTGCTGGGGCTGAAGCAGGAAGACTTTATTCTGCGCAGCGATGGCAAGCCTGAGCCCATCCGCGTCTTCGAGGAGTCGCTGCGATCGGCCGCCGCGCCCACTACGCAGACTACTGCCGCTCATGCTGCTCCGCCGGACCGAATCTCCAACCTGCCGGACGGCGGCATGCCCGACCAGATCCTGATCATCGCGATTGACCTGGTGAACACCGCATTTCTGGATCAGACCTGGGCCAAGAAGCAACTGCTGAAGTATCTGAGCAACGAATTGCCCAACCAGCATTTCGCGCTAGTGGCGATCACCAAAGACGGGCTGGCGCAGATCCACAACTTCAGCTCCGATCCGGCGGTGCTGGTGGAAGCTTTGCAGCGCGTGCAAGGCTCCATGGACAAGAACACCAACGATGAGCCGCCGCTCGCCAGTCTTACGGCCACCTCGCAGTTCGGCACGCCTTGTCATCCGGCTGACGAATACGGCAGCATGATGGCCGCCTTCCGTGACACGCAGATCTACGGCGCCTACGCGCAGAAAATCATGGCGCGAGCCACGCTCACCGGCCTGATGCAAATTGCCCAGGCTTATGCCGGCGTGCCGGGCCGCAAGTCGGTGATCTGGCTGACGGGTGGAATGCCGATGCTGTTGTACGACGCCTTTGCCGGCGGCGCCAAAGGGTACTCCGCTTTGAACGGCGACTCGGAGCTGATCCCGGAATACGAGGCAGCTTTCAGCGCATTGAACAACGCCAATGTCGCCATCTATGGCGTGGACGTGAAGGGAATCGGCAGCGACAAGACCTACCACGCCACCGGCATCAATCAGGCAATGAATAATCCCGTGTACCAGACCAGGGCGAACGGGAACGTTGTGTCACCGCTGGCGTCGGGCGACGAAGCCATCAAGGTTCTGTCGGCGGCAACCGGGGGAAAGTCGTGCACCGCGAACGCCGATCTGAAGAACTGCATCGACCAGGCGGTGGAGGACAGCAACAGCTACTACATGCTCGGCTTCTATGTGCCGCAGCAAAATCGCAAAGCTGGCTGGCATAAGCTCGAGGTCAAACTGGTGGCGGAGAAGGGTTCCGTACGCTCGCGCAACAGCTACTACTTGTCGGCAAGCACGGAGCCCACGGAAAAAGAGATTAACCGCAGCCTGCGCGCCGCCGCCGACGCCAGGATCGGCTACACGGGAATCGGTTTTGCGGTGCAGCGCCAGGAGGGCGCCGGCAATGCAGGCAAACCTCCCGCCCCGATGATGCGAATCACGGTTCCGCCGAGCAGCGTGCTGTTGTCGTCCGGACATCCGCAGCTTAGTTACGACATCGCGACTGTTCCGTTGACCAACAAGGGCGAGCCCGCGAGCGATCTGCGCGTTATTCACCTGAACCTGACGGAGGAGCAGACGCAGTCGGCGCTCAACAAAGGCTGGGCGTATTTCGATCCTCCCCAGGGATCGGCGACGCAGGCGGTGAAGTACATTCTCCGCGACAACGGCACCGGCCATATTGGAACGCTTGTGGTGTCGCCGGTAAGGGCGGGCGCAGGCGGATAGAGCGGCGGGCTGCCGGTAGCTTAGTTTGCTGCTTATTGGGTCACGGGTGGCTTCGAGTCCACTTTTCTTCTTCCTCGATGATCAACAATCTGCGGGTGCCCCGGAATGGTTGGCTCCCTCGCGCAACCGTGTTGTTCGAGGGTAGCGAACGAGTTCTCGACGCTTCAAGCACGAACCTTTAGCGGTTCGCGAATCACGTCTTATCCGGCGGCAGCTTCTTGAGCCAGCGTCCTGTTCGCTTCCAGTACCAGAGCTACGGCCTCATGTAGATTGGAACGTGCTTCCTCCAACGTCGCACCTTGCGTGTTGGCGCCCGGCAACTCCTCCACATAGGCGATGTAGCCCTCAGGAACAGGACGAAAGACAGCGGTGAACTGAAAATCCATGCACGTATCATACGCCGGCTCCGGCTTCCCTGAGATCGACACTCACCAGCATTCACCGGGTTGGCATTGTGATACCCTGAGCCCGAGAAGCTCACCGCAGTATTCAAAACAGCTAAAGAAGGCGGCTACACCTGCTTCGTGGAGGAGATTCCCGTGGCGATTTCGTAGGGAGAGAGTCTCGAGGAAGCCGCGCTGACACTCCAGCATAAGTGGCAGCGCCATCGCGCAAATTCGCCTTTGGAGCGACTGGGGAAAACCCTCGATTACTTTTAGAATCACCCACTCAAGCAAAGCCGATTTGGCATCCCCATCCTGGTGACACATTCTTCTACGCGGAGGATTGCTAC
>JBARGS010000384.1:0-11682 GCA_049798495.1 Candidatus Korobacteraceae bacterium
CTCCCAACTCCGTGGTGCACAAAGAATAGGCCCTCAGGATCGTATTTCGCTTTCACCTTCTGTAGCTTTGAATAGTTCGCGCCCCAGAAGGATTGTTGCCACGAAGGCTCGAAGTAGTTGCTCTCGGAAACATACGAGCCGCCGGCGGGCGCGACCTTGCGCAGCTCGTTCATCGCCGCATTGATGGCAGCCGCGTCTTTGCGCGCGACCGCCGCATCCGGCTCGTGCCCGGGAATTCCGGGATAGACGTGCCGCTTGCCCGTCGCGATGATGGCGAGGGCGAAGGCATCGCATACGGCGGGATTGGTAGCGGTGTCGCGGGCGGCGGCGATTTCATCGGTAGGTGCGCCGGCGAGCCCCTTATTGAAGTGCAGCTCCACATCCCACTGGCGCGAAGCCGCGAAGAGCGCATTGGCCAGCCGCTCTTGCGAATCGGCGGCAAGCAGCGAAGCCGGCAGCCACAGCGACTCATAGCCGTAAAGCACCTGACCGGCCTGCCCGCCGTCGCCCTGCCACCACACGTCGCTGGGACCGGCGCCGGGACGCGGGTCGGGGACGAAGACGCCGGGGTGAGTGTGGTTCATGAACTCGGCGTCCCACCAATGGCGTGCGGGAAGGCTGGCGACGATGGGCTGGCCATCGAGCGTATAGTCCTGCGGCGAGCGGGCCACCCAATCTAGAAATGGCTGCCAGATGCTTTTCGATTGAGCGCCGTCGAGGCCATGCGAGACCATTCTGATCTCCAGAGTATTGTCGCCCTGGATGTGGATCTGCTCGCCCCAATGATCGTTGAAGAGCTGCTCGCGGTAGAAGCTGACGAACTGGCGGACCAGCCGGCGATAGGCGTCGTCCGATGCGGCCTTGATGGTGATGATGGCGGCGCCGAAAGACTCCGGCAGCTCGCGCACGCGCAGCGTCACTTTGCTAACCACGCCGAAGCTGCCGCCTCCGCCGCCCTTCAGCGCCCAGAACAGATCCGGATTCGTACACGCATTCGCGATGCGAATCTTGCCGTCGGCGGTGACCACCTCGGCTTCCAGCAATCCGGCCGCCGCTGAGCCGTAATGCTTGGAGAAGCTTCCGAAGCCGCCGCTCTGAATCAGGCCGGCGACGCCGACCGTGGTGCAGCCTCCGCCTTGCACATACTGGCCGGCCTTGGTGGTGACGGCGTCGTAGGCGTGAATCCAGATTGCTCCCGCGCCCACGGTCACGGCCGGCTGCGGCGCATGGGTACGCTCGCATCCCTGCGGAACGAACGCGTCGTGCATGGTGATGTCGTTGATGTGCCGCGTCCAGATGAGCAGCGAATCGGGAGCGTTCGACGTGCCCTGATAGCTGTGGCCGCCGCCTTTGACGACCAGCCGCAAATGATGTTCGCGCGCGAAGTTTACCGCCGCTGCAATATCGTTGGCGTTGCTGGCGGCGACCGCGTAAACGCTGGGAGCGGTCGTCCAAGCGTTGACCCATCCCAGGTTTTGCGTGATGCCGGGCTGATCGCCGATGTAGAAGGGATTTTGTAGGTTCTTGAGAACCTCCTGACAAGCGGAGCTCTCGAACGAAGCCTTACACGCAGCCAGCGGAGACTGCACAGGGACGAGACGTCCGCCAACTTGCTGCTTCAACTTTTCCCAGCTCGCGGCGTTCGGCCAGCCGGGGTCGCCCGGGCGGACGCGGCGCATGGCAGCTTTCGGGAAACCACCGCTCGAAGCGAGCGCAGTCCATTCCGGCCATCGGCACCGAAAGAGAGGAGCGGCGGCCAAATATTTCAACAGAGTTCGTCGATCCATAAAGCGGCGCGATTATACCCTAGTAGCCTGCGCCTGTCGTTAACCTGAGCGCATCCAAAGCCGTTGCGGATATGCAAGTCCTGTCTGAGCTGTGCGAGCGTATCGCCGCGACCACCAAGAAGACCGAGAAAGTCGCTCTGGTGGCCGATTACTTTCGCTCGCGCGAGCTGCGCGACCCCGCCATTCCGGCTGTATTCCTTTCTAGCCGCGCCTTCCCCGCCTTCGACGAACGTACGCTGCAGGTCGGCGGATCGACGTTGTGGAAGATATTGCTTGAGTTGGCAAGCCGGGAAGTTGGAGAAGAGCACATCCCTCGCAGGCTGAAGCCTGCTCGGAATCGCAAGAGTGTGGGCGTTGACGGCACGCCTGAAGGCGTGCCCTTTCAAAACTCTGGGGCAGCGGCAGCTCTCATCGCGGCCTATCGCAAACGTGGCGATCTTGGCGCGGCAGGCTACGACGTGTTGCTGGCGAAGGCGCCGAAATCCTCGAGCATCACTCTTGAGGAAGTTCGTACCGCCTTCGACCAGATCGCCGGGACGCGCACGGCTACGGCGAAGGCCGCGATCCTGAAGTCGCTGCTGGAGCGCGCTACCGCGCTCGAAGCCAAGTACATCCTGAAGATTATTACCGGCGAGCTCCGCATCGGGCTGAAAGAAAGCCTGGTGGAGGAGGCGATCGCAAAGGCTTTCGACCAGCCGCTCGCTCAAGTGCAGCGCGCCAACATGCTGCTCGGCGACATCGGCGGGACGTTACAGCTAGCGGCGGGGCATCGGCTCGACGAGGCGCGCATGCGGCTGTTTCATCCCATCGGTTTCATGCTGGCCAGCCCGGCAGCCGACGCGGAAGAGGCATTCCAGTATTTCGAGCATGCCCTGGTTGAGGACAAGTACGACGGCATCCGCGCACAGGCGCACTGCGGCGGCGGCCAAGTGCGGCTGTTCTCGCGCACGCTCGACGAAGTGACGCCGGCGTTTCCGGAACTGACGCAGCCACTCAGCGAGTTCGCGGACGAGGTAATTCTTGACGGCGAGATCGTTGCCTGGCGGCACAATGAAGACGGCGGTAACGGCGTCCCCGGCGCGCCCCCGGTTGGCCCGATGGGGTGGGGACACGCCATGCCCTTCTCTGAAATCCAGAAGCGTCTGGGACGCAAACAGGTAAGCCAGAAGCTGATCGCCGAAGTTCCCATCGCTTATGTCGTCTTCGACGTGATCTATGCCGACGGCGAGCTCACGCTGGACAAGCCGCTCTCCCAGCGCATGTCGATCCTCGAGCGAGTCTTTGCCGGAGCGAACCGGGTTGCGCCGCGTCCGGTGGTGAACGCTCAAGGGAGCCTGCTGTTCGAGCCCGAGATTGTAGAGCAGGCGGCGGTGTCGGGATGGGTGCTGCGAGCGCCGGGCATGCGTGCCGACTCCGCCGAGCAGTTGGAACAATACTTTGAAGCCGCGATGGCGCGCGGCAACGAAGGCTTGATGATCAAAGACATCGCGTCGCCCTACATGCCGGGACGGCGCGGCCGCTGGTGGCTGAAGCTCAAGTGCGAGTTGGCGACACTGGACGTGGTTGTCACCGCGGCGGAGTTTGGGCATGGCAAGCGCATCCACGTGCTGAGCGACTACACCTTTGCCGTGCGCAAGGGGGAAGAGCTGGTCAACATCGGCAAGGCGTACTCGGGGCTAACCGACAAAGAGATTGCTGAGTTGACGGAGTGGTTTCTCGCGCACACCACCGCCGATCACGGACATCTGCGCGAAGTGGAGCCGGAGGTGGTGCTGGAGGTGGCTTTCAACGCCATCATGCGCTCCGACCGGCACGACAGCGGATATGCCCTGCGCTTTCCGCGCATTGTGCGGGTGCGAACGGACAAGCTGCCTAAGGAGATCGATACGGTGGAAGAAGTGGAGCGCATTTACAAGCGGCAGCATGGAAGATAGCTGTCAGCCGTCAGCCGTCAGCTTTCAGCTAGTCACCCACGACGACCTCGAAATCCTTCTTCACGTGCGTACTGCCCTGCGCCGCATCCACGGCCAAATTCCACGGGCCTGACATGTCCGCGCTCTTTACCTGCGCCTGATACTCGCCGCTTCCCTTGGGCGCGAAGTTCACCTTCATCGTACCCATATCCATCAGCTTCATGGTCAGCGCGCCGGTGACCTGCGCGTCATTGACGGGCTGCCCATGTTCATCGGAGATATGCACCGAGAATGACATGGGCTTGGTCATGCTTGGGTGATCGGGAGAAATCTTCAACTCTATCCGCCAGGGGCTGGTCGCGTCGGCCGGCGAAGCCGCGGTCTGAGGCGATTGCCGCTCTCCTGCTTTCTGGTTGCAGCCGGCCATGGCCATCACGCTCACCGCGACCGCGGTGCTCATCAGAATTGTTCGCAGAATGCTCAAAGCAAATCCTTGTTGGGAGATCAGTGCATATGACCGGAGCCGTGCTCATGCTGGTGGCCGGGACTGACGGGAATCACGCAGCCGTCCGCGACCTCACAGACCGTCAGCTCAAACTGGATGGTGGTGTGATGGATATGGAAACGCTGATTCAGTTCGTCGCGAATCGCCTTCAGGATGACCGCGCTTTGCGAGGCGGGCATGTCGCAGATGCTTACGTGGCAGGAGAGCGAGTGGGTATCGCTGCCGATGCTCCAGACATGCAAATCGTGTACCGCATCCACGCCGGGGATTTCGCAGATGCACTGCCGGATGCGCTCCAGTTCCATGCCGCTGGGCGTACCTTCCAGCAGAATGTTCAGGCTCTCGCGAATGATTCCGATCGAGGACCACAGGATCATCACGCCGATGCCGACCGAGAGCGCGGGGTCAATCCAATGGTGACCGGTCAGCGCGATGGCAATGCCGCCGGCGATGACCGCCGCCGTGGACAACGTGTCGCCAATTTCGTGCAGCAGCGCGCTGCGCAGGTTGATATCGCGGTGGCCGCGCATCAGCAGCAGCGCAATAGCTCCGTTCATTACCACACCGGCCGCTGCCACCCAGATCATCAAGCCGGCGTCCACGGCAACGGGAGCCTGCAATCGCTGAAACGCTTCGTACAAAATGTAAAACGAGACCAGGACCAGCGAAAGTCCATTGATGAAGGCCACCAGCACGCCGGCACGCGTGTAGCCGAAGGTCTTGCGCGCGCTGGGCGGACGTCCTTGCAGATACACCGCTCCCCACGACATCAGGAGCGCTACAAAGTCGGTGAAGTTATGTCCCGCCTCGGAGAGCAGCGCAAGGCTGTGCGCATGCACCCCGGCAACCACCAGCAGCACGATGTACGCGAGCGTGACCGCGAGAGAAATCCGCAAGACCCGCGACGTCTTCGCGTCCGCCATGCCGCCGCTGTGAACATGCATAGCTCCAGTCTAAGGGCCGACTCCGGTTCGATTCAACCGGCACCCTTCCCGCCGGACACCCCAAGCCACCCAGCCCCCATCTAACTTCGCGGGAGTTCTTATGAACACACGAATTGGATTGTGCTCGCTCGTGTTGGCTCTCGTCTCCACCTTGGCCGCAGCTCAGGCGCCCAGCGGCAGTTCCGCGGGTCAATCGGCTACATCGCCGGATCCGCAAACCGTGCCGGAGCATTCCAGCAGCGCGGGATCTTCCGCTTCCAACCCGGCTGCCGCCCCGCAAGCGGCCGCGGACACCAGCAGCTCCGCCGCCCTGCAGTCGCGAATCGCAGACGCGATTCGCAATGAGCCGACGCTCACCGACAGTCACGTCGCGGTCAACGTCACGGACAACAGCATCGATCTCAACGGTACCGTGGGTTCAAGCCAGGACAAGCAGACAGCCGAGCGGATCGCCCAATCCTTCGACGGCAACCGCAAGCTCAACGACAAGCTGATGATCACCGGGCACGGCCACTCCGACATGGCGCCCGATCATTCGGCCATCAATAATGGCGGCACTGGCAACGCACCCAATCCCGCGATGAATCCCGGAGCCAACAATTCCAACAGCTCTCCGCAACATCAGTGAGCGTTACGCGGCGCCAGGAGCGGGCCCCAGGGAACAGGCCGCGTACTGCATTCCGAAATTCACGACGCGGCCCTCGCCAGACGCATTGGCCACTCGATGGATGAGTCGCTACGGAGTGATCTCGTATACCAACCCGAGGTTGTACGCGCCGCCTCCCGAAGCCGTGCCCCAAAGATTGCCGTTCGCGTCCACCGCCATACCTCCATACGGTACGGTACCCTGGTTGCCGCCGGTAAATTCATGCAGTGAGCTGTAGGTCCACGAACCATCCACGAACGACATTTTGAAAGCTTCGCCGTTGCCGCTCTGATCCGTAATGGTCACGCCGTACAAGTTTCCCGCAGCGTCGAAGTTGAGGCTGCTGCCAATCGTGTGCCCCACCGGATGGATCACCTGAAGGTTCCAGCTTCCGCTGGAAGGCGTCATCTCGAAGACTGTGCCGTCTTGACTCGGGCCCTGGGTAAAGGTTGAGCTGTACAGATTGCCGGCATTGTCAAAGATCATGTTGGATTCGGAACTGAGTCCCTCAACCTGATATTGGAAGGTGTGGATGACCGACTCGGTCCACCCGCCTCCCGAAGGCGACAATTCGAACACTCCGGTGTTCATCGTGCCGTACAGATTTCCGGAGCGATCAAAGACCACGCCGCCATTGGGGAAAAATCCGTCCGCTCCGCCGGTGAAGGCCCACAGCGTGGTTTCCGTCCAGACTCCGCCAGAGTTGGTCAGCTTGTACACCGAGCCGAAGTTGGAGTTGCTGCCGCTGGTCGTTCCGTAGATCGCGCCCGCGCTGTCGAAGATAATGTCACCGAACTCCGGAATGGCTCCATCCGCGCCGCCGCTGAAGCGATACAGCACGGTCTCGATCCAGGGGCAGAGCGTGGCTCGGCAAACCGTGGGTGAAGGTGCCAGCCTAAAAACCGTTCCGCAACCGTGATTACTGCAGCCGGAACCGCCTCCCTCGCTGGTCGTGCCATACAAAGCGCCGTCCGGGCCGAAAATGACTCGGGAGGCGGGAAACGCCCCGTCCATTCCTCCCTGAAAGTCATACAGCGGGCTTGCGATCCAGGAGCCGTTCCGATTGGTCAGCTTATAAACCGCACCGTATCCCATGCCACTTGCGTTGTTCGTGCCGTAGACATTTCCCCGCGCATCCAGCGTTACGCCGGCAAATGGAATGATTCCGACCGTCCCGTGATCGAAGCTGTAAATCACGTTGAAAGTCTGGGCCTGGGCCGCTTCGGTCAAGACAAAAGCCATCGCAAGACTCATCGCCAAAATCCATCGAGCTGTTAGGAGTAGGAGCCCTTTCCCAATCTTCTGTCTCATCGCGATTCTCCTCCTTGCCTTAATCCGATCTATCGCTCGGTTACCTAGACTAGACCTGTTCTCGATTCTTGCTATACCAAAAATGTCACGGAGTTGTTAATTTCTTGTCACTAACTTATGAACGGTTTTGGGCCGGTCCGACACTAGCGAGACTCGTCCCGGGCCACCGATGTTCTCGCTGGTGTTACAATCTCGCCGCATCCTCCCAAGGGAAAAAGTCGCTGCCGAATCACGTTGCCCGGTCGAAATGGCTGGGTAAAGGAGACCCCCATGAGTTCTGCTGCCGCTGCTACCCCCCTCGAGCCACAGCCGCTTTCGGAAGTAGAACGTGTCGTGGATACGTTCGTGGCTCCCAGCAAGACGTTCACCGACTTGCACCGCAGCGCCAACTGGTTTGTGCCCTGGTTGCTGATGTCCATTTTCAGTGTGGCGATGGTGGTTGTGGTCGATAAAAAACTTGGCATGGAGAAGGTCGTGGAAAACCAGTTGGCGATGCAGCCAAAGCAAGCGGCGGCGCTCGACCAGCTTTCTCCGGAGCAGCGCGCGGCCAGAATCCAGACCATCGTAAAGTTCAATCGCGTGGTGGCCTATGCCACCCCGGTGATCTTGGTCATCATTCTGGCGGTGATCGCGGCCGTGCTTCTGGCCACGTTTAACTTCGGATTTGGCGCCGAGCTCACCTTCAACCAGAGCCTGGCGGTGTGCATGTACGCGTCTCTGCCGGGACTACTTAAGCCGCTGATCGCCATATTGGCCATTGTCGTAGGCGGCGGCGAAGCCTTCACCTTTCAGAACCCAATCGCCAGCAATCTGAGCGGTCTGGTCGATCCCAGCTCCCATTTTCTCTACTCCATAGCCATGTCGGTCGACATCATCACCATCTGGACTCTGGTGCTGAGCGGTATTGGTTTTTCCTGTATCACCAAGGTCAAGCGAGGAGCCTGCCTGGGTGTGGTCTTCGGGTGGTGGGCCGTCGGGGTGCTGGCGGGAGCGGGAATTGGGGCCGCATTCTCCTAACGATGTGGCGGCGCAACGGGAAGTCCGTGTCCGCTGACTGTCGCCGGACGGCCGGAATGTGCCCGTCTCCGCCCTAAATGGAACTCTTGGCAGCAGCGGTGTCCAGCGACTTTCATCGATATCGAGCACAACTGGGAAACTGATATATACTTCGCTTGCTCGGACTTTCTGTAGTTTTTCCGCCGGCAACGGCGGATCGGGGACCGCTCCTCTTTCATATTCCCCGAGAGATTCATACTGTTGCGATCGAGTCCAGGCCACTTGTCGTGTCTAGGAACAGGAGTGAGTCGCCGGCATGATCTTCGCTCTTATTAACTCCGGCGCACATTAATCCGGCCGCAGACCCCCAGGACTGGCCATGGGAGGTACCCCGTGGATCTGGTAATCATACGAGTTTTATTTGTTCTGCTTACCGCTCTGGCCTGTTATGAACTTCAGCCCCTCGGACTGGATCGCTGGCCGGCAGCGGCGGTCGGCGCGGTGTTCGGAGCGGCGGTTGTCCTCTTCGAGATCCGCCTGCGCCTGGTAAGTCTGAAGCGTCTGATCGGTGCGGTCATTGGCAGCATCCTGGGCATCATCGGGGCGTATCTCTTCAGCCTCGTCATCCGCAACAGCATCGCCCCCGGCCCCACCCAGAGCTTTCTGCAGCTCTTCGTCATGTTGCTGATGGCCTACGTGGGACTGGTGGTCGGCGCGGGTAAGGGTGATCTGCTGAACCTGGCCGCGCTGGGCGGCATCTTCGGAGGCGAGAAACAATCCAAACGGAGCTATAAGATCCTCGACACCAGCGTCATTATCGATGGCCGCATCGCCGATATCGCCGAGACGGGTTTCCTGGATGGCGTCATTGTCATTCCCCAGTTCGTTTTGCGCGAGTTGCAGCTCGTCGCCGACTCCGCCGACTCGATGAAACGCAATCGCGGCCGACGCGGTCTCGACATCCTGCAGCGCATCCAGAAAATCGCAACCCTGACGATACAGATCGTCGAAGACGATTTTCCCGCTGTGCGCGAAGTGGATCTCAAGCTGATTGAGTTGGCCAAGGTGTACGAGGGGAAGATTGTCACCAACGACTTCAACCTGAATAAAGTCGCACAGCTGCAAGGCGTCGAAGTGCTGAACATCAACGAGCTGGCGAATTCGCTGAAGCCCATCGTGCTGCCCGGCGAGATCATGAAGGTCTTCATCCTCAAAGAAGGCAAGGAATACAACCAGGGTGTCGCCTATCTCGACGACGGAACCATGGTGGTGTGCGACAACGCGCGCAAGATGATCGGCAAGAACATCGACATTTCCGTGACTTCTGTCTTGCAGACGACGGCCGGCAAGATGATCTTCGGCAAGTTCGACGAACGTGGCGTGACCATGCAACCGCGCGCCGTCGAGTCGCGTCCTGAACTGCGCAAGCCGGCGCCTACGCAACCGATTCCGGTGACGGAAGCGACCAAGACTGAGTAGAGCAATACATGCGCAGATACCATCACCTCGGCATTCCCACAACGGAGGGAAAGCCGGAGGAGAGGTCTCTCGAGCAGTTCAAGATGTACGTATCAGGATTTGAAACCAGCCGCTACGGTATCGAGTGGATGCGTTTCGAAGCGGATTCTCCAATACCCTAGCTGGTGCGCTAAGGTACCGCACGTCGCCTTCGAAGTCGACGGCCCTGACGCCGAACTCTTGGAGAGAGAATATGGAAAACATCGAGGTGGATTGGACAGACCCGAGGTCGTTGAAGCATGAAGGAGAGTGAGAAGAACCCATCTGCACAAGTGGACAAACTAATCGCTGGCCTTACCGACTGGCGCGGCAAACGGTTCGAAGAGATCCGTGCCATCATCCACGAGGCGGATCCTGAGATCACAGAGGAATGGAAGTGGATGGGTACTCCCGTGTGGGAGCACTATGGAATGGTCGCGGTTGCAAACCCGCACAAGGGAAAGGTGAAGCTGACTTTTGTTCATGGCGCTAGCCTGCCTGATCCAGACAAGCTCTTCAACGCCGGCCTCGAAGGCAATCAGTGGAGGGCGATTGATTTCTTCGAACATGACAAAATAAATAAGCGAGCACTGAAGGCACTGGTCCGGAAGGCAGTTGAGTACAACCAGGCCAATCGAAAGGCGAAAGCAGGGAGAAAATAGCAATAAGGGAGCCTCTCCTGGCCCGAGTTGCGCAAGCCGGCGCCCACGCAGCCCATCCCGGTGACGGAAGCGACCAAGCCCGAGTAAGCAGAACCCATGCGGCGATACCATCACCTCGGCATTCCCACCACCGAGGAAAAACCCGGCGAGAGATATCTGGAACAGTTCAAGATGTATGTATCTGGATTTGAAACCAGCCGCTACGGTATCGAGTGGATGCGTTTCGAAGCGGATTCTCCAATACCCGAGCTGGTGCGCAGGGTACCGCACGTCGCCTTCGAAGTCGACGACCTCGACGCCGAACTCCTGGATCGAGATGTGCTGATCGCTCCCAACAGCCCATCGCCAGGAGTGCGAGTAGCATTCATTGTAGAGAACGGAACTCCGGTCGAGTTTCTGCAATTCGAGGCCAAGTCTGGCCCAGTCGAATAACTGTGCCGGATTTGTGTTGAGCATGGGTCGCCGTTTATACTCGGCTCCCCGACATGAAGGTCATTGTCATCATTCCCGCCGCCGGGCTGGGTACGCGAATGTCCGCTGTTTCCGGCGGCCCCAAGAGCAAAACCAAACAGTTCTTCGAGCTACAGGGAACGCCCATCCTGGTGCACACGCTGCGCAAGTTTGCGCAATGCGACGCTGTGAGCGAAATCGTCGTCGCACTGCGTAAGAGTGAAACGGCTACCTTCCAGAAACAGATCGAGCAGGAAGGATTCAAGAAGCCTTTGCGCGTGGTCGAAGGCGGCGAGCACCGGCAAAATTCCGTGGCCAACGCGCTGGCGGTAATCAACGCGGCCGACGATGACATCGTTCTCATCCACGATGCGGTGCGGCCTTTCGTCGACGAGGAAACCATCATCAACGTTATCGAAGCGACGAAGAAGTACGCAGCGGCAATCGCCGGCATCCCTGCCGTTGATACGGTGAAGCAGGTGGATCGGACCTCCGACGGAGCCGTCGTGATCGCGACTGTTCCCCGCGAACGCATGGTGCTGGCGCAGACGCCCCAAGGTTTTCGCTTCGGCTTGCTGAAGCGCGCCTTCGACGAGGCGATGGCCGACGGCTTCATGGGCACCGACGAGGCGTCGCTGATCGAGCGCGCGGGAGAGCCGGTCCATGTCGTCATGGGCTCGCCGCGCAACATGAAGATCACCACTCCCGCCGATCTGGAATTAGCGGAGTTTTTCCTGTCGCAGGAGAACCGGCGGAAGGTCAGTCTGAGCGGGTAGAAGTTGTCAGCCCTCAGCCGTCAGCTGTCAGCTTGGGTCGCAGCGGTAAGGTTAGTCGTCGTAGGGTTAGAGATGGTGGAGCCCATCTGGACGAGTTGCTGAAGAATTTTCCACGAGTCTGTTTTGAAGGGTCGCAAGGTTAGACCTGCCCTCAGCTTGTCGAAGGGCGCACCGTCACTGTCTCATTAACATTGT
>JBARGS010000385.1:0-3934 GCA_049798495.1 Candidatus Korobacteraceae bacterium
AATCGATACCATCATCGCTTCGGTCACCAGCGCGTTAAAGAAAGGTGATCGCGTCACCCTGGTAGGCTTTGGCACCTTTTCTATTTCGCAGCGCAGAGCGCGCAACGGACGCAATCCGCAAACCGGAAGCGTCATTAAGATTGCCGCGCGAAAGGTAGCGAAGTTCACGCCCGGGGTGGATTTGAAGAAGGCGGTGAATAAGAAATAGTTCGCGGGAGCTCAACGTTTGCTGGAACACTCCCGAGCCGTTATAATGAGTGATTACCCCAGCCAGTTCGGCAATTCTCTGGAGTCTGTCATGGCACAAGTTTGTGAAATCTGCGGCAAGAAGCCGCGCTCGGGAAACAACATCAGTCACGCCCATAACGTGACCAAGCGGCGCTGGAACATCAACCTGCGGCCGGTCCACGCCAAAGTGCACGGTGGCAGTAAGCGTATGCGGGTTTGCACCAGTTGTCTGCGCAGCGGCAAAGTCACCAAGGCGTAGCTCTTTTCGCGATTCAGGCCCTCTCTTTGGAGAGGGCTTTTCTTTGCTTCTGGCCCGGGTCCGGGCTCGCATCGTTCCGCAATCCCCAGGCACCAAGCGCAATCCCAAGCAGCGCGCCTACCGCGACATCGCTGGCATAATGATACCCGTCATACACCGCCCCCACGCACATCAAAAGGATGGGTAACAGCAGCCATGGCGCGACCCGTCGCAGGTATCGATAGGCGAACATCAGCACTACGAACGCCAGCATGATGTGCGCGCTAGGGAAAGCGTTGCCGTGCACGCCGGCATGGTTTTGGATGGTCCGCACCAGTTGCTGGAATATTCCCGGCTGGGCGCTGCCGATCTGTTGCACTCCGGCGCGGTTGGCCGGGCTCTGCGTGGGGAACAACAGGTAGGTTGCGTAACAGACGACGTATCCGATGGCGAGCGTGTCAGTGAGGCGGCGAAAGGCATTCGTGAACGGCGGCCGCTCACGCCGGGCCCAGAACAGGCCTCCCACAACGGGGTACAGGGGATAAAACGCGAAATAGCCGAACTCCAGGAATTCCACCAGCCAGGCGCTGGCGCGGGAGTGCATCCACTCCATTGGCGAGGCGCCAAACAGCAGCGACTCGAAGGCGAGGATGGGCTGGTTTTGCCAGCCGCTGCGTAGCGAGAGCGACAGGAACGACACCTCTTCGAAGACGCTGATGAAGAAGACCGCCGGCAGCCAGTCGTGCGCGAACTCCCACGCCTCGCCATCCTTCCGCTTGCTCGCGAAAAAGACGATTAGCGCGATCGCACATACGTTCCATACAATGTAGCCGAGCCAGTGTTCGAAACGCTCGTGCCGGACGCACACCAGCGCGGTGAGCACCACGTGCACCGCAACGTAGATTTGGTCGGTGAGGTTCATGCAGGTGGAACGAGGATATCGCAGCGGGCTGCGGGTCAGAAAATTTGGGTCAGGGCCATTTAGCGGCGAAGTCGCCGGTGGCGCTGTCATGCACGGCTTGCGCCCAGCTTGTTCCGGCCAATCCATTCCACTGCTCAACTTCGATTTATAATTGGTCACGCATTCTGGGGGCTGTCGCGCCGCAAACAACTCCGGACAGGTTTCCGCTCTACGAAGAAATCTTCAGCACCACGACCGTAACATCGTCATGCCGGCCATCATACCGCGCGAACTCATGCAGGGTGTCGAACAGGAACTCGACCGCCTCGCCTGCCGATTTATTTCGGCATTGCCCCCAGGCCTCGGTCAACTGTTCGGCGCAAAATTCGGCTCCCTGGTGGTTGCGCGATTCGTGCAGTCCGTCGGTCGCAAACAGTACGCTATCTCCGGGAGCCAAGGCTACCGTGTGCTGGTCGTAGGTGGCATCGAAGAACGATCCAGAAGGTAGTCCGCCTTCGCCGAGCGGGTGACAAGCGGTTTTCGAGACCAGCAGAGGCAGTGGCAAACCGGCATTGGAAAGCGCCAACTCCCCCGTGGAAGGATTGAACAGAGCATATAGCGTGGCGCAGAAGCGGCCCGGAAGCGGACGTTGCATCAACCTCTCGTTCAGCAGCGTCAACACTGCCGCAGGCTTGACTCCAGTCTTCCTTATCCCGCGAAGTGCACCCATCACTAGCGCGCCATACATGGCAGCCGGCAATCCTTTGCCGACTACGTCTCCCAGATAAATCCCAATCAGCCCATCCGGCAGCTGGAAAAAGTCGGCGAAGTCACCACCTACTTCGGAGAACGGAGTATACCGAAAGGCGATCTCGAAGGCTTTATGGTTCAGTGGGCCGGTCGGCAAGAGAGAGGACTGTATGCGTTGCGCCTCTCGCATGTCATTAAGTCCGAATTGTAGTTGATGTGGAGCTCCAGACGACTGGAGCGATTCTGTTTCAGCCAGCAGAGAAGCCGTGCTCATGTGCAATTTGCCGCCTGATGGTTAACATCGGCGAATCGCCCAAGAGGCTTTAGCGAAAGGAGAGACGGGATCGCAGAAAGCGCCGGCCGACCCCGCGCACGTCGGCACGTCCGCGAGAGCTTATCGAAGCGCTGAGACACACGCCACGCCGCCAGAACCTACGCCAGCGCAATCACCTCAATCTCGATCAGCACATCCTTGGGCAGGCGCGCCACTTCCACGGTCGAGCGCGCTGGCGGTGACTGAGTAAAATAGCGGCCGTAGACTTCGTTCATCGCGGCGAAGTCGGACATGTTCTTCAGAAACACGGTGGTCTTCACCACCTGCTGGAGCGAGCTTCCCGCCGCCTGCAATACTCCCCGGATGTTTTGCAGGACGCGATCGGTTTGTGTCGCCGCATCGCCCTCGATCAGTTGCTGGCTTGCCGGATCGAGGGGAATTTGTCCGGAGAGAAATATGAGTCCGTTGGCCTTGATGCCCTGCGAGTATGGGCCGATGGCCTTCGGCCCGGCATCGGTGGCGATCACTTCGCGCATGAGTCCTCCTGGTGCAATCGAAGCTCGATTTTCGCACACTGGCACAGCGACACCCATTTCGGCCAGGCACGAAGCCGTCCCATGCCATCCACTTTGGGCTCGACTGCTCGGAAACCGAGACAACCTTCACTCCGCTCCTATCTCAGCTGGCGGAAGCGGTGTTACTATCCGCAAGGTAATATCCTAGGGAAGCTCTGATTAAGTCCCAGTTTTTGAAAGGGCACGGCTTCAGCCGTGCCGCAAGCGTCGCAAAATCAACGGGGCTTTAGCCCCTGCGGCAAGTTCGACAAGTTATTCAGAGCTTCCCTCGCCATTGTCGAGGTGATTCATGCGCCAATACTTGTGGGCTGCGACGTGTTGTCTGCTATTGTGCCCGGCTGTTCTCTCTCAGGTGACCAGCAAAGACCCGGCGAAGAACACGCCGGATGTCGCCAACAAGACCTATAGCGGCGAACTTCCCAAGCTGGAAAAGTTCGAGCCCAGTCTTGTCGACCCGTCGAAGAACGCCTGCGTGGACTTCTACGCTTATACCTGTTCGAAGTGGGTTGCGGCCCATCCGATTTCCCCGGACCTGCCGGTGACCAGCACGGCGTTGCCTCTTTTTCTCTACAACCAGACGATTCTCCGCAACGCGCTGGAGCAGGCAGCAGCTGATAAGCAAGCTGCCGGTAGCGAGCGCCAGATCGGCGATTATTGGCAGAGTTGCATGGACGTGTCAGTTCGCAACGCGGACGGCAAGTCGTGGCTGCAGCCATCGTTCGCAACGATAGCGACTCTGAAGTCGAGTAAAGACTTGCCGCGCGTGGTGGCGTATCTCCACCTCAATTTTCCTTCGGCGTGGCTGATGTGGAATGACGATGACAATTACGCGAGAGCGCCGCTGTTTGGCTTTGGCCCGGCGCAGGATCTGGCCGATGCCAGCAAGACAGTCGCCGGTGTCGACCAGGGCGGTATGGCTTTGCCCTCGCTCAACTACTATCTGGACAACTCCGATCAATTTAAGGAGA
>JBARGS010000386.1:0-5587 GCA_049798495.1 Candidatus Korobacteraceae bacterium
CTCAAGCCGCAGGCTAATCGTGGATGTCATCCTTGACCAAGAAGCGAGTGGGCAAGCTTTGCCGACAGTGTCGGGTCGAGCTTGCCTAGCTGCGCTTTAATAGGGAAGGTACCCGCAGCCCTGGATAGACTAAGTATCGTTCCACGTGGAGCTTCCGCATCGTGAGGCAGGCCGAGCCGTTTGGCCGGGAACGTGCTCTCTTGTCGAGGCTTGACGGCGTTTAAAGTTCAATCAACAAAGCGCCGATCAGACTGGGGAAGAACTTGTTCCCCTGGAGGAGACACGATGTCGGTTTCGGGCATATCCAGCAGCAGTCTTTTCGATTACAGCACGCAAAGCGTCCAGAACAAGATGCAGCAGTTCCAGCGGGAATTCCAGCAGCTCGGCAAGGATCTGCAGTCGGGGAATCTGTCGGCGGCACAATCGGACTTTGCGACTTTACAGCAGTACGCTCCACAAACGAATGCCACCTCTTCGTCGCAGAGCAGCAGTCCCATCGCCCAAGCGTTCAACCAGTTGGCCAGCGATCTGCAATCGGGAAATGTTTCCGCGGCCCAGCAGGACTTCTCGACCATCCAGCAGGACTTTCAGAGTCATGCCTCGCAGGGACATCATCATCACGGTGGCGGCGGAGGTGAGTCCAGTTCCTTCAGTCAGACCCTGGAGCAGCTAGGACAGGCGCTGCAATCGGGCGATCTCTCTTCCGCACAAGCGGCATATACCACGTTGCAGCAGGATTTCCAGCAATTTATGCAAAGCAGCGGAACGACGACCCCGTCAGCAACCCAGTCGAATTCGAATGGGGTCTCGCTGAATATCTGATCGACAGCATCCCCACCCAGGCGGGTTTCGTGTGGGTGGGTTTTCGCCGCCAGTGGAACCTGAACCGAGAACTTGAGACTAATTCAGCGGCGCCGGCGTCATTCCCATGAAGGTCGTGCCCTTGAACTTCCCGGTGGGATCGAAGTTCCAGGTGAACAGTGCAAAGCCGGCATGGGCGCAGGTCTGACATCCATTGCGCAGCGGATATCCGATGACGAACTGCAAGCCGCCGCTGGCGCCGGTCTGGGAGCTCGGCCAGGTCTTGCCGTCGCGATCGCCCGGGTACAACGCAGCTTTCGGAAACTGGTTCTTCAGGTCCTGGAACTGCGGGCTCTGCTCCAGGCCCTGCTGGTCGAGCGACTTCAGGTCCTCGACATTGACGATGCGCGGCTGGCCATTCACCAGCAGCAAGCCGTGCGTGTTGGCAGTGTGCAAGGGGTAGGTCACCCAGGCAATGTCCACCGGCCCAACCTTGTTGAAGCCCGACATGATGCCCACTTCGCCGGTCAGTTTGTAGAGTTGGTGGCTGAACTGCACGGCATCGGCCGGCGCTCCCGCCTTGGTCATCTGGCTGATGAGGCACGCCTCCAGCGGCGACCCGGCTGATTTCTTGCAAGCTGCCTGGGCGCCGGCAACAAAGTCGTTCGGCACTTGCCATACTGCCGAGGCGCCGATGTTTCCCGGGGTTGACTGCGCCAGCGCGCAAGCGATAAGGGCAACGATGGCGAGAAATAGGATGGGCTTACGCATACATCCCCCTGGACTGGTTCAGATGGTGAAAGTGGAGTTTAGCAGAGCGCTCGAGCTTTCCGCCGCTGGAGGGGCCGGGCGCCCACTCAAGCGGGCGCCCCATTCAAGGCCATCTTTTGGCGTTGAGTGGGAGTGACTCCTCACTGCGGATTCTGCTGTTGTGCCGGCTGTTGTCCGGGGTATTGCCCGCGTGGCCGTTTCAGAAGCTTGGGTGGCGGTGCTGTTGGAATATAGGTAGTCTTCAGGAACTTCCCGCTGGCATCAAAATCCCAGCCAAAGCGCGCCACTCCGAGGTGCTTGCAGGCATGGCATCCCTCCAGCAGCAGATAGGTGACGATGAACTGCTGCCCGCCATTAGGCAGCGGTTGCACTCGCGGCCAGGGCGCGTTGCCGCTGCGGTCGCCCGGAAACAGGGTCGCATTCGGATACTGCTTCTTGATCGATTGAAACAGCGGATCCTGCTGCATCGCCGCTTGATCCAGCTTTTGCAGGTCATCCACATCAAGAATGTTCGGATCGCCATTCACCAGCAGCAGGGCGTAGTTGTCATTGGCTCGCAGGGGATAGAAAACCTGCGCGGCATCCACCGGTCCAGACTTCTTGAACATGCTCATCATGCCGACCAGGCCGCCGTTCTCCTGATACAGCATGCGGGTGAAGCTGACGGCGTCGGCGGGCGCTCCCGCGGCTGACATCTGGTTGATGAAGCACTCGGTGAAGCTCGCCGGGTTCATGGCCTTGTCGCACACCGTGTGTGCCTTATCGATAAAGTCCTGTGAAGCCGGCCACACCTGCGACTCCCCAATCTTTCCGGTGGACGCGGTTTGTGAAGCCGTCATGCCGGTTTGCGCGACCGCCTGAATCAACATCCCGGCCACCAACACGAGGGCGGCCGACAGCGCCAATTGCTTCATCTGTCTCCTCTTTCCGCTGCAAGACGAGCCGCCGCAGACCCGAACGGACAGGCCTTCGATAGCGACGAAAATCAGTATCCCTATTTGGCCGGTGACACGTCAAACCGATGGACGTTGCCGGCCCCGCCGTTCGCCGGCGATTCCTAAAAAACGGGCGAACGTGACCAGGATCACAGACCTTCAGGCCACTAGTTGCGAAAATGAACTCAGGATGAATCGCCGGCACGATCTTCGGAGAGCGGCATCGCTATTGTTGACGATCGCGCTCGTCGTGTGGGCGGAGACGGGACTCGCGCAGCCCGCTACATCCGGGCATGGCTCACAGTGCGGCACGCATGGGTCGCACATGCAGCACGTATCCGCCCCGGTTATGCACGCCATGTCGCCGGGTTGCTGCCCGCGGCACATTACCTCCAAGCCAGCCTGCCCTTCGCATCCTGCAATTTTTCTGGCTCCGGCGAACCGTCCGGATTGCTGTGCTATCAACGGCCAGCCTTTGCGGCCGCGGAGCTACCTGATCGCCTCCCGCAACCATCGTTCCCTGGATTCGAGCGCCACAGCAAGGGCTGGGCCGAATCTGGCCGCATTGCCCCGGCATACCGTAGAGCCCGATTCCAACTCGCGGCCCTTCACGAAAACTGTCTTCGATCAGAAGACCGACCTCAGAATCTAGACCGGCTGTTGACCTGAGCGCTTTCTTGCGACGGCAGCATTTGTCGTCGCGATCGGCATCGCTGCGGATTTCTGAATCCGCACTTACTAGAATTCTGAGGAAATGAAATTATGAAATCGAAAATTCTCATCGTATTTAGCACTCTGGCACTGGCGCTGGCCATGATGGCCCAGAGCACCACCCCGACCACGCCTGCACCTTCCGACAACGCCAAGAGCTGTGCCTGCTGCAATCACGACCAGGCTGACGGCAAGATGGCCTGTTCCGGCAAGGACGGAGCCTGCTGCGGTAAGGATGCCGCCGGTTGCAAAGACGGCAGCTGCTGCCAGGGTAAAGACGGCAAGGCTTGCTCCATGATGTCGAAAGACCAGAACGGCAAGATGACCTGCTGCGCCGGCGGCAAGTGCCCCATGATGTCCAAGGAAAAAGGCAAGAGCTGCTGCGGCGGCAAGATGTGCGAGCGTCCGCAGTCTGGAGCCTGAGTTCCATCCAGTCGAAGCCAATTCTGCTTCGCAAGCGCGCCCCGGTTTCGGCCGGGGCGTTCGCTTTCACGGGAGAAGTCCCACGCGCAAACTGCGTCCGCCCAGGGGGGCGCCAAAATCGAGCAGCAACTTAGCGATTGGTCACAAAAAGTTGACAAAATTTGTTGCTCGGGTTGTCGCCGGCAGGTATACAATCAGCCCACTATCGAGGTGGATCGTGGGGCGAGCGCTGTTCCTGCCTTTTCGTTCGCGATCCGCGGCTCAACTTCGGGCGTGCTCCGGGGCTTGACTCGCCCGTCACTCGCGAGATCGCTTTTAGGTCACCGCGATCTCCGGGAGGCTCGTATGCGGCATTGGCTTTCGCTCGCTGCAATCGTTACTTCCTTAGTGGTCACTCCTCTGCAAGCGCAAATCCTCGGCGGGATGAAGGGCGCCGGAGCGGGCAATGTGCACATCCACGTGGTCTACGCGAACGATCGCAACGCCGGGGCTTATTTGACGGTGAAATTGATGGAAGGCTCCAGCGATGCCATGGTTGGCCTGAGCTTCACCAACGACATGGGGCAAGTGGACTTCATGGGCGTGCCAGTCGGCGACTACCATGTTGAGGTGAGTGGAGGTGGCATCGAAACCACCGCCAGCCCGACCTTCGAGGTGGACAACCGCAAGGTGACGCAGGCGCAATATATCACCGTGCGCCAGGTGGAGGATGCCGGACCCAAGCCCGTCTCGTCTCATTCCACCGTATCGGCGGCCGAGCTCAACGTCCCGGACAAGGCGCGCAAGGAAGTTGACAAAGCCAACGAGGCCATGGCCGAACAGAATCCAAAGAAGGCGCTGGAGCACCTGAACAAAGCCATTGCTCTGGCTCCGCAGTACGCCACCGCCTTCAACAATCTGGCTGTGCTGTATGCCCGGATGAATGACGTGCCGCATGAAGAGGAAGCGCTGAAAAAGGCCGTCACTGTGGACGATCATTTTGCTCCCGCGCTAGTCAACTATGGCAAGTTATCGCTACAGCAGAAAAACTTTCCCCAGGCGGAAACGCTGCTGGAAAAGGCTGCGGGGGTGGAACCCAACAACGTCGAGACTCTGATGTTGCTGGCTGACGCGCAGTATATGGATCGGCATTTCGGTGCTGCTATAACCAGCGCTCAGCAGGCACATTCGGCGAACCACGAGCATCCTTCGTTTGTGCATTACATCGCCGCCCGCGCCTATCAGCAGCAAAACCAGCAGCAGCAGGCGCTGGCTGAATTTCAGATGTTCTTGAGGGAGGAGCCCAAAGGCCCGCGCGCCGACCACGTGCGCGGCGATATCGCCAAGATCGAAGCGAGCACGCAACGCGCTACGCAGTAATGCCGGATGGAGGATTTTGCGCGCCACCCACCCTTCGGCAAGCTCTGACGCGAAAGGACTCGCTCAAGCTTCGCTTGAACGGGGCACCCGATTCTTCGGAAGGTTGAATTGTTCTCTGACCCAGAGCCGGAATTCTTATTCCGCGTTCTTCATCTTCAAACTGCCCTTGTTCTCTTCCATGAACTCGCGAATCTGATCGGCCTGATCCAACAACCGCACCCACTGCTCGTAATACAACGTAACCGGAAAACGTCCCAGGCCGTAAACGCTGACGCCTCCTTTTTCGCTCACGCGGAAATCAAGACTCCCGCGCTTGCGCCCCTGGGCCAGCTTTTCCAACTCGGCTACTTTAGCTTTTAGTTCGTCATAACTCGGTTCCGCCATGTTTTCTCACCTCATCGGGATGCCTATCTGCCGGCGTCAAACGCCAAGCTTATCCTACTGCAAATGGCCGCGAGTAGGTTGTGATGGCGTTGGGCACTTGGCATTTGGCACTTGGCATTTGGCATTGAGCACTCAGCACTCAGCACTCAGCACTCAGCATTCAGCATTCAGCATTCAGCATTCAGCATTCAGCACTCAGCGCT
>JBARGS010000387.1:0-7373 GCA_049798495.1 Candidatus Korobacteraceae bacterium
TTCGTACCCAGGGCCACACGATCGACCCCGGGCAATGCGCTGATGCGCTCAATCACCTGGCGGTAGAAATTGATGATGTCCTCGGAAGTTTTTCCGAACGACATGACCGGCACGTTCACCGCCAAGACACGATGCATGTCGAAGCCGGTCTGCGTTTCCTGAAGCGTAATCAAGGTCTTGATGAGTATGCTGGCGCCGGCCAGCAACATAAAGGAAGCCGCAATCTGGGTAACGGCAAAGATCCGCAGCCGGCGGCCGGTGCCGCTGCTGATGCGGACGCTGCTGCTGCTGGCCAGCCCGATTCCTCCCGACGACTCCACCGAGGGAAGGCGTGGCACAAACGCCAGCAGTACCGCAGAGATGATAGCCAGTGCCGCTCCCACCCATAGCACGGTCATATCAACCCTCAAATCGAGGGCGCGGACGGAAAAACGCGAGGCATACCTCGCCAGAATGGCCACCATAGGCGGCGCGCTGAGAACGCCCAGCACCGCTCCCGCCACCGACAGCAGCAGGCTCTCTGCCAGCAGGGTTCGCCGCAACGCAGCGGTCGTCGCCCCCAGCGCGGCGCGAATCGCCAGCTCCCCCTCGCGGCGCACCGAGCGGGCCAGAATCAGGTTGGCGACATTCGAACACGCAATGATAAAGATGAGACCCGATGCCGCCAGCAGTACCCAGAGAATCGTCTTTGCGCCCGACGTGATCTGGTCGCGCAGCATCACGGCATCGATCTGGTAGTGTGCGCTCGCCGGGTAAGCTTCGGGATGCGCACCCACCATCGCCGCATAATCCGTGCGCAGCTCGGCGCGGGCCTGGTCGAGCGTGGCGTCGGGCGCCAGGCGACCGAACAACTCGGTCATGCGGTGCACGCGTCCCGTGACCATGGTGGCTGAAAGATGATGCGGACTGGTCACCACATTGACCAGGATCTCGGTCTGCGACGGATACTGCACCGACGGCTCCAGCACGCCGACGATGGTGGCCGTACGCGGATCAAGCCGTATGGTTTTGCCGATCACGGTTGGATCGCCCTTCAGCGAGTCCATCCAGAAACGATAGGTGAGCACGCAGGCGCCGGCCGCATTGGGACCATCGTCGTGTTGATCGATCAGCCGGCCCAGCACCGGGCGCAGTCCCATAACGTCGAAATAGGATCCGTCGACTACTCCGGCGCGCACCTCGCGAGGCTCGCCCAGTCCTATCATGGTGAAGCCCATGTTGGAGAACTGGCCAAACGAGCCGACCGACTTCACGCTCCCCTTCAGGTCCTGGACCTCGGGCACGGAAAAGGCCACCTCTTCCTCCCCGTAACCCGGCGCGCTCTGCCGAATGTAGATCAGCCGCTCCTCACCGCGGTTGACCAGCGGCCGCAGCAGAACGCTGCGCACCAGGCTGAAGATGGCGGCATTGGCGCCAATGCCCAGCGCCAACGTCCCGATCACCGTAATCGACAGCCCTTTGCTGCGCCACAGCGACCGCAGCGCCACCTTCAGGTCCTGAAGAATCAAATCCGGTCTGAGTGTCATGATGTGTCCTCCCGCCGACTCTTAGGGAGATTCTGATTAAGTCTCGTTTTGAAAGGGCATGGCTTCAGCCGTGCCGTGAAAGTTTAGAGAGAGTCTGATTAAGTTTCGTTTTGAAAGGCCATGGCTTCACCGGCTGCTGAAAAACTCCAGACTCGGGCTCGACTTGGTAGTGCTGGCCTTCAGGCCAGCGTCCAAGGCCTTTATTTTGTCATCCCGAGCCGGGCTTTAAGCCCGGCGAGGGATCTGCTTTTTCGAGCTTTTCAACAACCTGTCAGCCGTGCCGTGAAAGCCGCTAAGTTCGAGAGGCTTTAGCCTCGGCGGTCCCCTCCGAACAACTTAATCAAATCTTCTTCAGCGTGCTGTCTTCTGTCGCCGTCGCTGCTCACTTGCCTTCATGATTTCGTTCATGTCCGCCACTGGCCGGATCTCAAAAGTGTTGCCGTACTTCAACGCCGGATGCTGCGCCACGAGCTGTACCGCATGATTCATGTCCGGCGCCTCAAGGACGAGAATGCCGCCGAGTTGTTCCTTGGTCTCCACATAGGGACCGTCCGTAGTTGCGACTTTGCCGTTCTTCCAATACAGGGTCAAGGCGGTTTCCGCAGGCTGAAGCGCTTCTCCACCAGCCCAATGCCCGTTAGCGCGAAGATGGTCGTCGTATTCAAAGCATGTATCGAACATGGCGTTGCGTTCGCCCTCGGTCAGGCCGTCGAATTTGGCTTTGTCGTAGTATCCGAAGCAGATGTATTTCATTGTTCCTCTCCCCTTGGTGAGAACCAGCAGCACAGCCTTGCGCGCTGGATCGTTCATCCTATAGTCGTCGAGCCCGGAGAAAATCGACAGCCGAGACAAACTATTTTTGCTTCAATTCTCCGAGCTGCCGGGCGGGAAACGGTGCTCCAGCGACTGCCGCGCCCAGGGCGAGCGCTTTCTCCTGCCAAGCACGGGCCTGCCGAATCCGCCCTGATCTGCGACACAGATCCGGACGGGCAGGGGAAAGCCAGGGACGATCCCCACATCTCTTAAAGTTTTGACGCTATTTGCTGGTGCCCCAGGCCAGGTGTCCCAGCATCCCGGCCGACCCGGAACAACCGCGGGTGGCCCAGGTCTCGCGGTGTTCGAGACCTGGGGATTGGCGAGGTGTCCCAGCATCCCCGGAACAACCGAGAAACCTTCCACCCTCCCGGACGGCGAGACCAAACCCGGCATACGCTGCAGATTTTCTTATAAGTAAGACAGATTGCAGAAATCTTACTTTACTTACTCTCTGCTCAAGTAAGTAGATCTTACTGAGGTACTATGAGAAGCCCCTTTACCACCCGCATCTCTTCCCGCGGACAGATCGTCATTCCTGGTCCTGTTCGCAAGGCGCTCGCAATCGAACCCGGGACGCCATTCCTCGTCATCGCGAAAAAAGACACTGTCGTGCTTCACCTGTGCGTACCAAAAATTCGTTCTCGCTGACCTCGTTGCACTTAACGCGATACGGCAATAGGCTCTAGTGACACTCCCGGTGTTGGTTTTCTTGCTCGCTACCCTCCGTGATTCGCTCCGTACGCGAGCTGGACTGCGGGCAGAAGTCCTCGCCTTGCGCCATCAACTTCTCGTTCTCCAGCGCCGCAACCAGAAACCACGACTCCAATTGTCGTCCTTTGATCGCGTTCTCTGGGTTTGGCTCTCGCGTATTTGGCCGGACTGGAAATCGGCGCTTCGCATCGTGAAGCCAGAAACCGTGATCGCATGGCATCGCAAAGGCTTTCGGCTGTACTGGCGCTGGAAGAGTCGTCCTCGTCATGGGCGTCCGCCGGTGACTACCGAGGTGAGGGATCTGAGTGCGATTCAGATTTCGAAAAAGTGCAAGAGTCCGTCGAATCAGTTATCTGTGACGGTCTATAACGTTTTCGATCCGCCGTCGCCAGCGCCCGCCAATATCCTGGAGATCGATTTTCAGAATCCCGCCCTGCCTTCTGAGGACGATTCGAGTTGGGCAGAGAGCGGCGGCAACGAATTTCCGCTCGCCGCGCCCATCGAGTGGATGCAAGCGCTCGACCATGCGCAGGACTACGAAAAAGAGAACCTAGTCGGCTGCACAGGCTGGGTTGTCGCACCGGACAATTCGGGCGCGGACGCTCCGTTCGATCATCCATTCGGCTTCGACTGGGAGTTTCAAGCCGCGCTTGATGACGACGCGAACGGATACCAGGCACTGCTCAGTCCGGCGAATATAAACCCACAGGAATCGGGCATCGGACAGCTGCTCGCCAATGAACAGGGCTTGCCGATGCGGCGCGGACTGCCGGGCATCGAATGGGACTGCAACCTCATTCCTCAAAGTTTCAAGGCCCGTGTGCGGCACGGCGATCGCGTGGCGGCATTCGGGCGCTGGATTCTGGATACAGGCCACAGCTTCCTCAAATTCTGGAGAACAGAGATTCATCCGCCGCTGCTCCTCGTCGGCGCCAGCATCGAGAAAAATGCCCGCGCACCGGAGTCGACCCGAAGCGGTCTTCATGTCGCGGCCCTATCTTTCGGGGCAGCACTATGCGGTCGATCCGGCCAACGCATATCTGGACTCGGTCGACGACGAAGGGCCGTTCCTGTCGCACCTCGTGAATGAACTCGTGAAGGTCATCACGCTGGGTTCCCGTATGGTCGAGGCACATCCAAAGATAAAATCTGCGCCTTTGAAGGCTCTTATCAGTTCACGGTTAAGGTGCGTCCGCCCGTGAGACCGAGGGGCGCTTATCGATTGGCGGTGTCATTCCAGTTCGCAGTGCGCGGCGGATGTGCTGTCGAAGTTACGGCGGCGGACAGCGAAACAGTCGAGGTGCTTGTCACGCTTGATTCGGGCAAATATCGTCCGCCGAAGCTCCCAACGCGCCGCAGCTGCGTGTATTCGAAGGACGAGCTCAACGCACTCTCCTCGGGCTACGACAAGGACATCCTGGGGATCGATATCATCGCGCCGCTCGTAGGTGCTCTGCTCCCCTTCGGTGGTTTGTGGCTATCGATTTATATCGGATACATTCTGCAGCGCGGTTTCAAAGTCGACGCCTACGATCCGGTTCCCGAAATCGACATCCTCGATTCGTCACATGCGGTCTTCAATACCTTTCCCGAAAACATTCCTGCCGGCGCTGGGGTCGTGGTCGACAGTACGCAGCCATATCCGATCTTTGGTTGGCTGGACGCAAAATGGATCCCATGGAGTGCGATTCCGGTGGAAGGGACTGGAGCGGGCTCATCCGGCCGACGTAGGACGAAGAAAAAGCGGGCCGCTTTTAGGCTTGGTTAGTCAAGGATATAGTTGCCCAAGTAAGAGGCCTTTAAGGGTGCTGCGTCAGCAGCGATGTTATGGTGCGACGGACTTTTCACTAGGGACAAGGGTTTGGTCGATGTCGCAATTGGGTACGCCACGACCGAACGCGCCCAGGAAGCAGCGTTGGAAGGGGCGCGCTTCAGTTCGTTGGCCTCGTTACGCTCATTTCACCCGGGCGGTCGATCGCCGCCAGACCCTCTCACAAAGCGAAGAACGCATCTTAGTGCGAACAACAGAGCGGCCCCAATCGGATCGCGATGCAAGGGACCTGAAGCAGCGATCTTGTCACACCATGTTTCCGACTCTCGGTCAAAACATCGCGGCCATGCGTCTCCACGCAAAAGCCGGCAGCCCATCGAATTTGTTGCCGGTGGCAAAGCTCAATATCTTGCCGAGAAGAGAATTAGTGTGGTGGAACTTGATTGGTCGAGTTCCACCACTGCAATCAAGTCAGGGTCACTGCAAACCGCCGCTGGGGCTGGCGGTAGTCGTCGGTTGTTTCCCAAGATTCGTCGATGCAAACCATAAAAATTATTGGTTGCGTTAACTGTTTCGTCCTACTCCTCTGGTCTGGTCTTACTCGCCCCTGACAGGGGGGATTCTGAAGAACGGCCAATGTGCTATGAGATTCTGGACGTTCACCGTGCCAATCCCGGTGGCGAAGTCCCAAGCCGGCACAGTGCCATAGGCCGGCGCAAGAGAGGTATTGGAAGTCGAGAGAACACCATAAGTGTCGCCTGAAGGTCGATAACAGTTGTATAGCATACCATTCAATGGGTAGCAGGGCACGTCCATGTCCCCCTGGGTTACGTCGTAGAAGATACAAAAATCGGCGACAAGGTTCCCAATAGACGAGTTGCAGCCGGGGTGATGGTAGTATCCATAATTGAAGCTAGCGATGAAATACAGAGTGGAGTTAACGCTACCAAAAGAGTAATTGAAATTCTGATTCACCAATGCCTGTATACCAGCCCAGATCGGTGCCGCAAACGATGTTCCCCCCGCGCCAGACCAGCTACTGGGAAGCCCCGTGCAGGGGGATCCGCCGTTAGCGGGATCGGAGAAGCAGAATTCTCCTCCGCAGCCCGGCCAAAGACATCGAAGGTTGTGGCTACCCAGGCTGGTTCAAGGGCAGCGACGAAACCGGCTGACCTCGCGCTGTTGTAATTTTCCATCGGGTCCGAAAACCAAAACGACATTTAGGTCAATCGAGCATGGGAATCTCCAAGCGCCCGTAGCGAATCGCGCGTAAACGACCTGATCTCCAGATTGGGCAACGACCTCACGTCTTGTCGGGTTTTTCGAAACCACTTCCTCCTTATTTGCCGTCCACTCTCGGTACATCACGCCTGCAGCTTTAAGAACCGACTTAGCGGAATCGTGCTGCGTGCCTAATGGAAGTGATTCTTCGAGTTGACGCTCCAACGCTGCCAGATGCGCGTATCCGTGGGGAAATTGAAGGTATGCAACGCCCAGCGCGAGAATAGCCAAGATCGCAAGAAGTATCACGACAGCGAATCGGCTTCGCCTACCAAGAAAAAACCTGTCCTCGCTTCTGTGAGGCTCGTCATATTGCTTGCTGTCTCGATTGTGGTCCAACCGAACCTCCCGGCCCGCATGAGCCCAGACATCTCAACCGCTCATCCTTGAGAGTTGCTCGATATTCTTGATGTGATATATTCCCTTCCGCTCAATTCGCCCCTATCGCCGCTAACGGCAAAGTCAAGTTAAGCCCACAGGTCGACCCCACATTTGACACAAGGGTGTTGCTGTTGTTAGTGAGCAAGTTATAAGTTTGCTGTTGAGCGTTGATATCCGATGCAGTAGTGGCTATGCATCCTGTTACGCTGCAAGAGGGATCAAGCTGACTAAAGACTTGACCCCCAGACTGGAAAGGAGACGCTCCGGGAGCATACGTGGTGGTCTGAACCTGTAGCGTGGGTTGATTGCCCATATTCAGAATATTTTCTATCACTCCGATAGCTCCGTTGATATCCTGAGACGGTTCACCCTCCATTCTGGTGAAGCTGCCATCCCCGTTTTGCAATGAAAAAAAACAATGTTGTAGGGGACCGTTCGCGATATTTTCGCAACCAACCGACACTTGGCAGGGACTCGGTTTAGCTGGGGATGCAGGTGACTTTGGCTTGGAGCATGCCTTGGGATCAGACGCCCTCATTCCGGTTCGGCGGTCAACACATCCTCGTCCGCCTCCGCCACCACCAGGCAGCTGGAATGGATAAAACCACTGGAAGCCGCACGCCCCTCCGCAAAAGAGCGACTGGAGACTGCTGAAGTCGGGGGCCCCGCACATCGGACACGCTAGATATAAACCTAGAGGGTCTACATTGCTCAATGGATTATTGCCCACGTAGGCATATCTGTTCCAGGTCTGGGGATTGGTGAGGTCCACCGCGGCAAGGCCTGCCGGGTCGGGGACCATCCAGCGGCCCTGCGTCGAAGTGAATTGACGAAACGGGAAGTCCAGTATATTGCTCACTGAGTCCTCGTTCTGCCCGGTGAAGCTG
>JBARGS010000388.1:0-54639 GCA_049798495.1 Candidatus Korobacteraceae bacterium
GGCATAAGACAGGACTGAAAGGCAGTCACAAGCATTTCCGTCATGCGGTCAAGCCGGGGCTCCTGATTGTACCGGTACACGCCGGAAAAGAGATCGGCAAAGGACTGCTTCACAGTATTCGAAGAAGGCAGGACTGAAATGACGCGCGAATATTTGGTTGTCTACGAGAAGGGTGAAAGCAACTGGAGTGCGTTTTCGCCTGACATTCCCGGATGCGGGTCGCTCGGCGATACCTTGGACGACACACGCGCGAGTATGCGCGATGCCATGGAGTTGTACCTGAGCGAGACGGCAACGGCGGGAGAGCCTCTACCGCATGCGAGCGCGACGAGCGTAGATTTCAGTGAATTTGATCCGGACCATCAGACGAAACAATACGTTGTCGAGTGGCTGGAAGTGCCGCTTCCGGAACCGGCTTCAAGCACACCGCACGCGGCCTAGATTGGTTTGGTTTTGGCTAATTGCTAACGGCTAATTGCTAATTGCTTCTTTATGGCTGACGTAACACTCACTGTCGATGGCAAGAAACTCACGGTTCCTGCGGGGACGCTGCTCATTGAAGCCTGCAAGAGCACGGGCATCGAAGTGCCGTCTTTCTGCTACTACCCCAACCTGTCGCTGCAGGGCGCCTGCCGCATGTGCCTGGTGGAAATCGAGAAGATGCCCAAGCTGCAGACCGCGTGTACCACGCCGGTCGCCGAAGGCATGGTGGTCGCCACCGAGACGGACAAGATCAAGCAAGCGCGCAAATCGATGCTCGAACTGCTGCTGGCCAACCACCCGCTGGATTGTCCCGTCTGCGACGCCGGCGGCGAGTGCGAATTACAGGACATGACCTTCAAGTACGGCGCCGCCGAATCGAAGTTCATGGACCTGAAGAACCATCGCGACGAGCAGCAATGGTCGCCGGTGGTTTACTTCGACCGTCCGCGTTGCATCTTGTGTTACCGCTGCGTCCGCGTCTGCGGCGAAGGTATGGATGTATGGGCGCTCGGCGTGCAGAACCGCGGCTCCGGCTCAATCATCGCGCCCAATAAAGAAGATCACCTGGAGTGCGAAGAGTGCGGCATGTGCATCGACATCTGCCCGGTCGGCGCGCTCACCTCGGGAGCCTATCGCTACAAGACGCGTCCGTGGGAGATGAAGCACGTGAGCACCGTCTGCACCCATTGCGGCGACGGCTGCAAGACCACGCTGGGCGTGCGCCGTGCCGACACCGGCATGCAGATTGTGCGCGGCGACAATCGCGACAAGAGCGGTATCAACGGCGACTTCCTCTGCATCAAAGGGCGGTACGCCTTCGACTTCGCCAACCATCCTGATCGCCTGCAGCAACCCCTGATTAAGCAGGAAGGGAAGTTTGTAGCCGCGACCTGGGAGCAGGCCTTCGACCTGATCGCGTCCACGTTCCAGGAAGCGGTGGCGGTCCACGGCCCCGGGGCTGTCGGGGTGATCGGCTCCAACCGTACCAGCAACGAAGAGAATTACCTGCTGCAGAAGTTCGCGCGCCTGGTACTGCGGACCAACAATATCGACCATCACCGCACCGCCGACTTCCCTGCTTTCGCCTCGGCGCTGGCTGGTAAGACGAATGCAACGGCATCCATGCGCAATGTGGCGCAGGCGTCCGCGATTCTGCTGATCGGCAACGATCCTACGGAGCAGCATCCGCTGCTGGCATGGCAGATTCGCAGCAATGTCCGCCTGCACCGCGCCAGGCTGTACGTGGTGAACTCATCTCCGATCAAGCTGCGCCGCCAGGCGGTGGAGTTTGCCCAGATTGCTCCCGGCTCCGAGGGCGATTTCGTGCAGTTCCTCGCCGGAAATGACGGTGCGGCCGATGCGGTTGCGACGCCCAGTTTAACGCGCGATGCTCTCGCCGCTCTGCGTGATTCGCTGAAGAAAGAATCCGGCTTGGTCGTGATTTTTGGATCGGAGCTTCGCGGCGCCAGCGTGAAGACTCTGGTTGACTTCGGATTGGAGCAGGGCGCGAAGTTCATCTGCCTCGGCGACTACGCCAACTCCCGCGGCGCAGCAGACATGGGACTCTACCCTGACATGCTGCCCGGCTACGCGCCGCTTTCAAGCGCGACAGCCTTTCACGAAGACTGGCTGGACGAAATTCCGAAGACTCCGGGATTGAACCTGCTGCAGATGATGAACGCCGCCGGGGATGGCATGTTGAAGGCGCTCTACGTCGTTGGCTCCAACCCCGTGGCCCGCTACAACATTGACCCGTTCGCGCTCTCCAAGACATTCCTCGTCGTGCAGGACATGTTCCTCACCGAGACGGCAGCGATTGCCGACGTGGTGCTGCCGGTCGCCAACGCATACGAGAAAGCCGGCACCTATACCAACACTTCGGGCGATGTGCAGATGCTGAAGAAGGCCGGCGAATTCGCGGGCGTGCGCAACGACTTCGAGTGTATCGTTCGCATTGCCCTCCACATGGGATACGACGTACATAAGCTGGTGCCCTTCGGCGGCGGAGGCACACACGCTGACATGGGTCAGACGCGCGGCGCGCAGTCGGGCGAGTCGGATCGCCATGCGGTGTGGCTTACCAGCCACAATCTCGAACCGAAGATGAGCCCGTACGATCCGACTGCAATGCTGGACGAAATTCAGCGGCTGGTGCCGGGCTATGACATCTCGCGGCTGGGCCTGCTCTCAGGCGCCGACGTGCACACGCAATTGGTGCAGATCACCGGCACAACCGGCCTGGGCGATCCGCAACTGGTGCTGCCCGCGAATGACACATTGTTTACCTCCGGCACGCTGGGACGATTTTCGGCGACTTTGAACACGGTGATGGAACGCTATCAGAGCGGACCTGAGGACTTGGAGATCGGAGCCGATTACGATCCCATGGCGCGGCAGGGGTAGCGTAGTGGCTAGGGATTAGGAAGTCGCGAGCTTAGAGCCACGAGCTGAAGTTTCGAGTTTCGAGTGTGCAGCAGTTTTGCATTCCCCTATTGGTAGCGGTGTAGCTCGCATAGCGACAATCCAGTCTCGCGAAGCGAGACGAGAGAAGGTAGCCCAGCGCTTCAGCGCTGGGTCGGCGACAGTTTAAGTAGATGCGCCCCTTCAGGGGCGGCAGCACGTGACATTTAGTCGGGCGGACTACTTGAAGCAAAGTACCGAAAGCGAAAGGGGTCCTTCGACTCCGCATTCGCAAGAACCGCGAATGCTCCGCTCAGGATGACAGTTGGATTTCTGGCGAGGAGCGAACGGCGACTAGCGAGTCTGGCTCAAGGCTAATAGCCAACAGCTAAGAGCCAAGCTGAGAGCTGACGGCTGAGAGCTGACAACTAGAATGGGCATTGGAACGTACATCCTGGTTTCGATCGTCAAGATCCTGATCGCGGTCTTCATCCTTCTGACCGCCGTCGCTTATACGGTTCTGCTGGAGCGAAAGGTTGTCGCCCACATGCAGAACCGCTGGGGACCTTCGCGCGTAGGACCATTCGGCATTTGGCAGCCGCTCGCCGACGGCCTAAAGTTTATCTTTAAGGAAGACCTCACACCGCCTTATGTGAACAAGCCCCTGTACATGTTGGCGCCGATTATCGCGGTAACTACGGCGCTGACCTCCATTGCCGTAATTCCGGTTGGTCCGTGGATCAAGCTGGGCAGCATCTCGACGCCTCTGCAGATCACCGACGTCAACATCGGATTGCTGGTCATTCTTGGCGTGACCTCGGTCGGCGTTTACGGCGTGGCGCTGGCGGGCTGGTCGTCCAACAGCAAATATTCCATGCTGGGCGGCCTGCGCGCATCGGCGCAGATGATCAGCTACGAAATCGCGCTCGGTCTGTCGCTGATCGGCGTGCTGATCTATGCCGGCAGCTTCAGCTTGAGCGATATCGTCAACTCGCAGATGGGCACCTGGTTCGGTTTCATTCCCAAGTGGAATATTTTCAAGGGACAGTTTGTCGCCTTCTTCATTTACATCATGGCCGCTTATGCGGAGACGAACCGTATTCCTTTCGATTTACCCGAAGCCGAGACCGAACTGGTTGCCGGCTACCACACCGAGTACAGTTCGATGAAGTTCGCCATGTTCTTCATGGCGGAGTACGCCAATATGGTGACGGTCGCCTGCCTGGCGTCAGTACTGTTTCTGGGAGGCTGGACCGGGCCAACGTTCGGTCCACCGCTGTTGCAGTCGTTGTTGCCGGTATTCTGGTTTGCCGTGCGTGTCTTTGTCTTTATGTTCATTTACATCTGGGTGCGCGGCACGTTGCCGCGTTTTCGCTATGACCAGCTCATGGCCTTCGGCTGGAAGTTTTTGTTGCCGCTGGCCATCGCGAATATCGTGGTGACGAGTCTGGTGGTGGCGTTGAAGTGAGCCTCGGGCCGCGAGCTTCGAGCTTTGAGCCTGGAACTTCGAAGGGGTTTGGGATTGCGCCTGGTGAGTCCTACAGTTCTCGGATCTTGGTGTTGAGCTCGAGGCTCGTAGCTCGCGGCTAGTTGCTAATATGCTCGCTCTTATTCTGTTCTTCATCTTCGCGGCGCTGTGTGTGGGAGGGGCGATCAACCTCCTGGTGCAGCGGCATCCCATCAACAGTGCCTTGTCGCTGATCGTGGTGATGGGCTCGCTGGCGCTGATCTATCTGCTGCTGGGGGCTGAATTTGTCGCCGCCGTTCAAGTCATCGTTTATGCCGGCGCGGTCATGGTCCTCTTCGTTTTTACGATCATGCTCCTCAACGCCGGGGAGGAAGAGCGTCTGCCGCATAGCAGCCGGGTCGCAACTATGCTCGGCGTTCCCGCGCTGATCATCGGCCTGGGAATTACCGCCGCCGTGGTCAGCCATCTCACCGGACTGGACCGCATCGCCATCGGCGGCCCCACGATCATGAACGGCAGCGACGTCTTCGGCAATCCGCAGGCGGTGGGACATCTGCTGTTTCGCAATTACCTGCTGCCCTTCGAGGTAACCTCGATCCTGATCCTGATTGCCATCATGGGAGCTGTAGTGCTGGCGCGGAGGGAGGGAGACTGATGGTTCCTCTTTCCTACTACCTGGTGTTGAGCGCGATTCTGTTCGCTTGCGGCGTGGCCGGCTTTCTGATCAAGCGCAACATCATCACCATCTTTCTTTCCATCGAGCTGATGTTGAACGGCGTGAATCTTTCATTCGTCGCGTTCGCGGCGCAGCTCAAATCGCTGGACGGCCACATCTTTGTCTTTTTCGTGATGGTGGTGGCCGCCGCTGAAGCTGCGGTTGGCCTGGCTATCATCATCGCCGTGTTCCGGACGCGTGAGACCTTGAATGTGGATCGCGTGAACCTCCTCAAACTATGAGCATGCACCTTTGGATCATCCCGCTGCTCCCCCTGGCAGGCGCCGCAATCAACGGTTTGCTGGGTAAGCGCTTTCCCAAGGCGCTGGTGAACACTCTCGCCCTGGGGTGCACTGCGGCGGCGTTTGGCATGGCGCTGTGGGTGGCGGCGCAGTTCGTCGGCCTGCCGGCGGACCAGATTCCCCACATCGAACGTTACGCCATCTGGATGAGCTCGGGAACGTTTTCCGCCGAGTACGGAATCTATCTCGATCAGCTTTCGCTCATCATGCTGCTGGTCGTCACCGGCGTCGGCTTCCTCATCCACGTTTACTCCGTCGGCTACATGGAGCATGAAGGCGGCTATTACCGCTATTTTGCTTACCTGAACATCTTCATGTTCTTCATGTTGACGCTGGTGCTGGCGAATAACTATCTGCTGATGTTCGTAGGCTGGGAGGGCGTGGGGCTGGCGTCGTACCTCCTGATCGGATTCTGGTTCCTGAAGAAGTCCGCAGCCGATGCCGGCAAGAAGGCGTTCATCACCAATCGCGTCGGTGACTTCGGCTTTCTGATCGCGCTCTTCCTGCTGATCAAGCATTTCGGCACGTTGCAATACGACAGCCTGTGGCCTTTGATCAGCAAGTACCCGGTCGAAACCGGCGGTGCCGGCCTGCTTACAGCGATTGGCCTGCTGATGTTGGTTGGGGCCACTGGCAAGTCGGCGCAGATTCCGCTGTACGTCTGGCTGCCGGACGCGATGGAAGGTCCCACGCCGGTATCGGCCTTGATCCACGCTGCGACCATGGTTACCGCCGGCGTGTACATGGTGGCACGCTCCAACGCCATCTTTAACCACGCTCCCGACGCGCGTCTGGCCGTTGCCATCATCGGTACCCTGACCGCGATCTTCGCGGCGTCCATCGGCATCGTCCAGACGGACATCAAGAAGGTGCTGGCGTACTCCACCATCTCGCAGCTCGGCTACATGTTCATGGCCTGCGGTGTGGCCGACTACGTCGGCGGCATCTTCCACCTGATGACCCACGCCTTCTTCAAGGCGCTACTCTTCCTCGCGGCAGGCTCGGTGATCCACGGCCTCGGCGGCGAGCAGGATATGCGCAACATGGGCGGCCTGCGCAAGTATTTGCCCTACACATTTTGGTGCATGACGATTGCGACCTTCGCCATCGCCGGACTGCCGCCCTTTGCCGGCTTCTTCTCCAAGGACCGCATCCTCTGGTCAGCCTTCAGTAGCGGCAATCACGTCGTTTGGCTGATCGGCGTGATCACTGCCGGGATGACGTCGTTCTATATGTTCCGGCTGTGGTTCCTAACCTTCTTCGGTGAATATCGCGGGCCGAATCCTGAAACTGCCGGCCACGGCCACGATGCCGACGCGCAACACGCCGGACACACCGGCGCGGTCCACGACAAGCAGGATGCACATGCCGCTGGAGGCAGCCACGGCCACGGCTCGCCGCATGAGAGCCCCTGGGTGATGGTGGTGCCCCTGATGATTCTCGCTCTGCTGTCATTGGTCGGCGGATGGGTCGGCGTGCCCCACTCGTTGCATGGCTCCGATCACTTTGCCGCGTTCCTCTCACCGATCGTGCAATCGACAAGCGCGACCGCCGGTTCCGAGGCTCCGGCCGTAGCTTCGCAGGCCGAAGGACAACCGGAAGAAAGCAGCACGGAACTGACTTGCAGCGGAATCTCAGTAACCATCGCTGTGCTTGGCTTTGTGCTGGCGTGGTGGTTGTACTACAGGAATCCCCAACTTCCGGCGCGCATGGCCAAGGCTGCCGGCGGACTTTACACCCTGGTGTTGGATAAGTACAAGATCGACGAACTGTATGGTGCGGTCATCATTCACCCACTCATCTCGCTTTCGACCAATGTCTTCTGGAAGGGCATCGACCGCGGCCTGATCGATGGCGCTGTCGATGGCGGCGCCGCGGGAGCGCGGGAGACGTCGGACGCAATGCGCCACATGCAATCGGGCAACATCCGCTCCTACGCGGGATGGGTCGCCGTGGGGGCAACCGCCGTGATCGCCTTCATGGTGTGGAGGGGGTTGCGATGAGATTCATCAACGACAACATCCTCAGTATCGTGGTTTTCCTGCCGCTACTTGGGGCAATTCTGCTGGCGTTCTTCCCGCGGCGCGACCGCGATGTGCGCTACTTCGCGCTGGCGGTCTCGCTCATTACGCTGCTGGCGTCGCTGCATCTGCCCTGGTATTACGTGCGCGGCGGGAGCGGTTTTCAGTTCGAAGAGAATGTGCCGTGGATTTCGCACCCGAACATCCATTATCACCTCGGCGTTGATGGCATTTCGCTGTGGCTGGTCGTTCTGACCACCTTCCTGATGCCGCTGTGCGTACTTATCTCGTGGAAGTCGATCAATGACCGGGTGAAAGAGTTCTTCATCCTCATGCTGGTGCTCGAGACCGCGATGATTGGCGTCTTCGTCGCGCTCGACCTGTTCCTCTTCTACTTCTTCTGGGAAGCTACGCTAATTCCGATGGCATTGATCATCGGCATGTATGGCCACGGACGCAAGATCTATGCCTCCGTGAAGTTCTTCCTGTACACCATGATCGCCTCGGTGTTCATGCTGGCGGCGATTCTGTGGCTCTACGCGCGCACCGGCAGTTTCGACTTCGTAACCATCCAGAACATGATTCAGAACGGCCAGGTTTCCGGCTTCGGCAATGCGGCGCTCTGGCTCTTCCTGGGCTTCTTCGTGGCCTTCGCGGTGAAGGTGCCCCTGTTCCCGGTTCACACCTGGCTACCGGATGCTCACGTCGAGGCGCCTACTGCCGGCTCAGTTTTGCTGGCGGGCGTGCTTCTGAAGATGGGCACCTATGGCCTGCTGCGCTTCAACCTCGGACTTTTCCCTGCTGAAGCGCGCCGCAACGCACCGTGGATCATTGCGCTCGCCATTATCGGCATCATCTACGGTGCGCTGGTTGCGATGATCCAGCCCAACATCAAGCGACTGGTCGCCTACACCTCGGTCAGCCACTTGGGATTCGTCGTCTTGGGCATCTTCAGTTTCACGCAGCTTGGGGTTGACGGCGCGGTCTATCAGATGCTCAACCACGGCGTTTCTACTGGCGCACTCTTCATGCTGCTGGGCATGATGTACGACCGCCGCCATACCTACGACATGAACGAGTACGGCGGGCTGGCTACTCCGATGCCGGTCTTCGCGACATTTTTCGCCTTCATCATGCTGTCGTCGGTCGGCCTGCCGCTGCTGAACGGTTTTGTCGGCGAATTCCTGGTGTTGAGCGGCGCATTTCAGGCCAAGCAGCTTTATGGGATTCTTGCCGCCACAGGCGTGATCTGGAGCGCGTGCTATTTGCTCTGGATGTATCAGCGGGTTTTCTACGGCAACGTGACCAATCCGGTTAACAACTCGCTGCGCGATTTGGACGCTCGCGAGCGCGTGTCGCTCTGGCCGCTGGCAATCGCTGCGCTGGTAATGGGAGTTGCGCCAATGCTTTGGCTGCACTCGATTGATCCCTCTGTGTCAGCCGCGCTGAAGCAGTTCTCCGGGTTCACCCAGGCCGCTGCGTCCAGTGCGACGCACACAACTACTGCTCTCTTACGGGTGATCGGACGATGATTCCGGCCGTCGACTACATTCGAATCCTGCCGGAGCTGGTGCTGAGCGTTTTCGGCATCATCGTCATGATGGTCGATCCGCTCATCCCCGAACAAAGCCCCAAGAAGCCGCTGGGCCTGATCGCCATCGTCGGCGTTCTCGCCGGTCTGGCCGCTACCGCATACCAGACCGGCCTTTATGGGAGCGCCTTCTACAGCACCATCCGCGTCGATACCTTCAGCGTCTTCTTTCACGTTGTGATTCTGTTGATCGCGCTGGTGGTCGTTCTGACCTCTCTGGAATATCTCGAAGTACAGCGCATTCGCTCGGGCGAATATTATGGGCTCATCCTGTTCGGCACCGTCGGCATGATGCTGATGTCCGCCGCAGTCGAGTTGGTGCTCATCTTTATCGCGCTGGAAATCTCGTCGATCTCCACCTATATCCTTGCCGGCATGCGGCGGAAAGCGGCGGAGAGCGCGGAATCGTCGCTGAAGTACTTCCTGCTGGGATCCTTCGCCACTGCATTCTTTCTTTACGGGGTGGCGATGGTATTCGGGGCAACAGGGACGACGAACGTCTACGGGATTGCCGCTTACCTGCAAACCCACTCTTCTCTCCTGGCTTATCTTGCCGTCGGACTGATGTTCGTTGGCCTCGGATTCAAGGTCGGCTCAGCTCCGTTCCATGTGTGGACGCCGGATGTTTATGAAGGCTCGCCTGCTCCGGTGGTGGCGTTGATGTCGACTGGTCCAAAGGCCGCCGCCTTCGCTGTTTTGCTGCGCGTACTGTTCGCCACCGGCGCGCCGGGCTGGTTCTGGATGGTATGGGTTTCGGCCGTGCTCTCGATGACCCTGGGCAACATCGGTGCGCTGGTACAGCAGAATGTGAAACGCCTGCTGGCGTACTCGTCGATCGCCCACGCCGGATACATGCTGATGGCATTCGCGGCCGCAAAGCAAGTCGGGATTTCCGCTGTTATCTTCTACCTCGCTTCGTATGCCGCGATGAATGTGGGCGCGTTCGCGGTCGTCAGCCACTTCGCTTCCGCCGGCGAAAAGTACGTCACGCTGGACGACTACGCCGGGCTGGGCCGCCGGGCTCCACTCTTGGCGGCAATCCTGACCATCTTTTTGCTCTCGCTTATCGGCATTCCCGTTACTGGCGGATTCTTCGCCAAGTTCTACGTTTTCTCCGCCGCCCTGCAATCGAACCTCGTCGGCCTTACCATCATCGGCGTCATTAACAGCGCCATCGCTGCTTACTATTACCTGCGCGTGATCGTCTATATGTATATGCGCGACGAGCGGGTCGAAGCGCCCGTCGCTCGCATTCCCGCAAGCTTGGGGGTTGCATTGGCGATCAGCGTGGCGGCAACGATCTATCTTGGCGTGCTGCCAGGGCGTGTGCTCGATTATGCCTTGCAGAGTGCGCAGGATTTGATGAAGTAACTCACCCCTGGCGCCTGTTCGGGTTTCAGCGGTTCACGATTCGTGCGGAGCATCGCAATTGCATGACATTTCGCCGTCACAGTTTTATCGCTCTCGTTTTGCTGACGGCGGTCCTGTCGCTATTCTTTTCCCCCCTGGTCCCGGCAAACGGCGTCTCTGGACGTCACCATCTACGGACGAGTTTTGCTCTTATCCTGCCGCTGGCAACTATTTTCACCGCGGCAGTTTTCGCTTACCTCCCTTCGATCCCCCCTGTGACGCGGGCAAGCCGTTCGGAAAACTTCATCGAGCTGCACTGCGCACGCCTTTGCTAGATTCCGCTTTCTTTATCAACTTCCGCCACAGCGAAAGATGAGCAGAGTCAGCGTGCCAGTCATTCACATCTAAATGGCATTCGACTCTAACTTTTCTCGCTTACGGAACCAACGGCCTCTGATAACGGAAGGACAGTTAGCGATGCATCTTAATGAGGGAAGACCTTTGAATTACTTAGATGGCAGACAGTCGAAATCATCCATCCCAACCGAATCGAATGAGCAAAAGACGCAAGCTGCCCCGTATCGAAAAGAAGACGGGGGCCGGCGTGTTGCCGATAGTTCAGTTTCACCGTCCTCTCCCTGGAAGACGGAGGATACTCTAAATAGCGCCAGGAACAAACTTCAGGAATTGATGCAGTTGTTCTATCTGCTGAGCCGCGACACGCGCGTTCCTCAGGATGCCCGCTATCACGTAACCGTTGCGCAATCGGAGATTGCGTTGCTGACCAAAATAATGACGAACAGCGCCGAAGCGAGCGACGCCAACAACCAGCCGTCGAACGCGGGTTGCTGCAGTCTGTAGCGAGGCGGCGATAGTCACTCCACTGGGATGGCGATATCTCTACGGTTAAAGATCACCGCCGCCATCATGCAAAACAGCAGCGACTGCAGCAATGCCACTGGGAACAACATCCAATTCACCTTCCACTCCGGGCTGAAGCTGAAGTTCATGAGTTGCAGCAGAATGGGGAAGCCGGGCAGCCACTGTGCCCAGAGATGACGCTGAGCATGCAGCGTACCTGGGCCCGCGAACAGCAGCACGGTTGCGGCAATCGACACATATGGATTCAAGAAAGTTGAAAAGAACAGGGCGACGGTTGACGAAAGCACGGAACCTGCGAACACCAGGATGGCCAGGGGCGACAGCCCCGCGCCCGGCAGCGCAGCACGAGCCGTGAGGCAGACGCCGCACACTCCATAGACCAGAACATAAGCACTCGCCATCGCGCAGGTTCCAAGAAGCAGCGCCAGCAGGTAATCGGTACGGCTCACCGCCTTGGAGAGGACCAGAAGAATACGCCTTGATTTCCTGTCGTTATGGATGCCGCCAGCCGCAAGAAAAGCGCAAAAGACGCAAATGAAAATCCCCTGCTGAACGAGGTAGAACAACACGTCATCGGGTACGGTTCGTTCCCGGCTGAAGTCTGCCGCAGCCAGAGCCATCAGAACGATCCACGCAAAGAGCAGCAAGACCGGCCAGCGGTGCTCGCGTAAAAAGTTGGCGGCAATCAACACGATGGGTTTCACTCGCCGCCACCGCTGCGCGTGAGTTCGACGAACACTTCCTCCAAAGTACGGCGTACGGGATTCACGCTAAGAATCTCTCCACCTTGGGCCCAGACGCGCTCCAGCGCGTCGCGTTGCGACTTGGCCGACACAGTGAACGAGACATGTCCGCCGCGGACATTCGAACCCTCGAAGAGATCGGGCGAAACCGCGCGCGCGACTACGTGATAACGATCAGGCGAAACCAGAAGGTCTTCCGTTCTGCCCACCTTGATCAATCGGCCTTGGCTAACGATCCCCACCCGGTGGCAGATCATTTCGACTTCGGAGAGAAGATGCGAGCTGAGGAAGATGGTTTTGCCGGCGCCGTTGGCTTCCAGCAGAAGCTCTCGCATGGAGACACGCGCCAAGGGGTCGAGTGCCGACGTGGGCTCATCGAGGATCAACAGTTCCGGGTCATTGATAAGCACCTGTGCCAGCCCTATGCGTTGTTGCATACCGCGCGAGAGCTTTCCCACGTTGCGTCCGGCTTCCATCTCAAGCCCTACTTCGCGCAATAGCTCGCGACAGCGAAGCCGCAGCCGCTCCGGCCGCATGCCGTTGAGCGCGCCGTAGAAGCGCAGCACGCTGGCTGCGGGCCGATGGTACAGCGCCACATTCTCTGCCAGGAATCCCACGCGCGCTCGCGCCGCCGCATTGCCGAACGGAGTGCCCAATAGCTTGCCGATTCCCGATGTCGGACGCATGAAGCCGAGCGCCAAGTGAATTGCCGTCGTCTTCCCTGCTCCGTTCGGCCCAAGAAAACCAAAGATCTCACCGCGCTCCAGAGAAAGCCCGAAACCGTCCAGCGCGCGAATCTTTCGGCGTGACCAGGATGCGCCGTACTCTTTGGTCACATTCTCGTAATCGAGTACACCGGTCATAGTCTGTTCTGGGCGCAGGCAAGTAAGTATTCACCACAGAGGCGCGGAGGACACGGAGAATTCTTGAAATCTTTTTTCGCCGATCTCCCTAATTCCATGTGTCGCCGCCTCTATAACGGGGTGGCGAAAATTTGATGAACCTGATTTCCCACGAGCGGCCCGAAGCACCGGAAGGAACTCTGACTGTTTTTCTCCGTGTTCTTCGCGGTAAACCTGCGGCGGTATCAGCCTAAAGCAAAACGCCCCATCCGAGGACGGGGCGTTGCAAACTTTCTGAGGACGGAACTAGACCACCTTCACGAAGATGATCACCAGCGTGAACAGCACCAGGGACTCGATAAAAGCGAGGCCCAGAATCAGGGCCAACTGAACCGCGGGGCGAGCGGCAGGATTGCGTGCCATCGCTTCGCAAGCCGCGGCGCCTACGCGTCCCTGCCCCAAACCGGCCAGGCCAGCCGCAATGGCGATGCCGAATCCGGAGGCAATGGCGACCCAGTTGGTCGCCGGTGCAGTGGCGTTTCCGCCCTGCGCATACGCCGGCATGGCCATCATCGAGATAGCCAGTAGCGCAAGAAATACCATCATCACTTTTCGCATGGGTTGCTCCTTATGAATCGCTGCCAGGAGGTGGTTGACGTTCACCGAGCTGACGCCCTCACGCTGACAGCAGCTGCATTTAGCAGTTGGCACTTGGCGCTTAGCCAACCACATATCTCATTGCTACAGGCCAACTGCCAAGTGCCAAATGCTAGGGAAACTCTGATCAAGTGAAAGCGAGGTCCCGAAGCGGCTAAAGCCGCATTGGTTTTCGGGTACTTAACGGACGGCCTGAAGGCCGTCCCCTTCAAAACAAGACTTAATCAGAGCCTCCCTAGGTGCAGCTTCCTAATGCTCGTGCGCCACGGCTTCCCCGATATAGACCGTCGCCAACAGCACGAAAATATAAGTCTGAATCACCGCTACAGCGACGTGCAGCAGGATGAAAATCACAGGTATGGCAATCGGGATCAGGGAGAAGAAGACCAGCACTACCATTTCGCTGGCGAACATGTTGGCGTAAAGACGAATCGTCAGCGAAAGGATTCGCGCCAGATGACTGAACACCTCAATCGGAAATAACAGAAACGCCAGCCACGGCTCTGGCCCCATGAAATTCTTGACATAGGAGAAACCGTTCGCCCGGATGCCTTGAAAGTGGTAGTAGAACCACGTAACCAGCGCGCAACCCAGCGGCACGGACGGAATCGCGGCCGGCGACTCCAGCCCGGGGATTACGCCGATGATGCAATTCGGCAGAATGAACATGCCCAAGGCAGAAAGATAGCCAATGTATCTCTCGTACCCGTGGCCGATTACTTCATGGCTTTGATTGGTAACAAACGAATTGATGCCCTCGACCACGTGCTGCATCACACCCGGGTCGTCGACTGAAAGCCGCATGCGTACGACCGCGAAAAACAGGATCAGGAGCACAAACACGAACAGTTGCATGGCCACGTAGTTCGTGATGGGCGCCTGGGGATGAGCAGAGTGGAGATGAACCAGGCCTAAGAGGGCATTGGCCGCGCCGCCGAGATACTTATTGAGAAGTGCCGTTATCCAGAGTTGCTCAGGCATGAATGCTAGCTCATATTATCGAATCGGAAGCTGCTGTTTGGCACACTCTCGGCCTTAGCCGATCGAACGCTCTTATTATTCGGGGATTTAGAATCCGCGTCGCAGGCCTACAAATATTTCGACTGCGACTTCGCACCCCACGGCTGCGATGGGAAGACATACGCCGCCCAAGAAACCATAGAGCGCTGCAAGTGAAACATTAAATATAACATACGCCCCTGCCGCGATAAAGACGTATCGCAGCAGAGCGCGCAGCACGATGCCTCCTCCGCGCTCGCGGCTCTGCCGCTCGGTAATACGCGCTCCCAGAGCATCGACCGCGCGCTCCAGCCAAAGCTGATTCACGTACGAAATCACGGCTCCCGCGGCGAAGCCCACCGTCACTGGCCAGCGGAAAAGCAGTACGCATGTCGCGAGACCGGCGAGTGCCAGCGCCAGCAGGAATCGGCGAATCCGCGGCAGGGCCTGGTCAAAGAAACGGTCGCCAAGCGGAGAGATGGGAGGGGATGTCGGCATTCGGCACTGGTTACTTTATCCAAGGGAAATGGCGGTTGAACCGTCAGGCCTTGTACCTGGTAACCATGCGAATCATATCAACGAAACCGGCAATGGCTCCGAGGATGACGCCGACGATGAATATCCAGTGCGTGTGCAGCCAATAATCGAAGAGCTTGCCGATCAACAGCCCCACGACGATCGCCGCCGGAATGATGAAAGCAATCTGCGAGTAGCGGGCCCACACGACGGCGGCACTCTGCTGGTCCCTGCGATTCTCGTCACTCATATCGACAGCGTACCACTCGAAGCATCCAAGCTGCGAGATCTGCGTCCTCGTTGCCGATGCAATCCTTTGCTGGGACGCGGTCCTCTTAGGTGGTCGGTATTGCGGGTTGGCTCAATCTGAATAGGGATCAGCGGCCTTCGCGCACGGGCGCGAATCGGAACGCGCAGATCCATCTCTGCGGTCGGGATGAACACTTAGTTTCTCGCGAATCGATCCGACTTGAGCCACTACCGGTTGTGACGCGTTTGACCTGCTGTTCGCATGACGTTATCATCGAAATGCGGGGTGGAGCAGTCTGGTAGCTCGTTGGGCTCATAACCCAAAGGTCGGTGGTTCAAATCCACCCCCCGCAACCAAAAAACTCCACAGATTCAATGGCTTAGACGTTCGATGCGTCTAGGCCATTTTGCTTTGTGGCTCCAAAACGCTCCAAAATAGCTGGAGAAGTTGGAGCCAACATCCGGCCAAACTCAGAGGCGAGTTGCCGGTCATCAGCGCTGATGACATGCGAGTAGTGCATCATCATGCGGGCGTCACCGTGTCCCAGACGACCCAGACGCAAAGCAACAGGTGTACGAAGTCCGTCCATCACCGTCTCGTTGCCGTGCCTGAAACTGTGGAAGCCTGCCTGCTTCATTGCCGACGAATACAACTTCTAGACACAACACGACTCCATGCGCTAATATGCGCCTGACCGCACATGTTGTTGAGGCTCGGGTGCCAGCCCGAGCTTTGGTATTTGCGCTCGACCAGTTCCACGAACAAACTTTCGAGTTTCGCTCGGAACTTTTCGAGTTGTTCGGGCGACGTACCAACCTTGAATCCGTGTTTCGAATCAGCGCAAGTCAACGTCAGCCCACGCTTGCCAGAACGTATAACGTAAATCGGAACCCGCAAGCTTTTCTCGTTGACTTCGATCTTGCTTTTGCCGTCCATGAAGGCAATTATCGCACCACTCGTCAAGCAGGGAGGATGCAGATTAGGACACTACCGGAAAGCCCGGCACGCTGCCGACCCCTTGCCCATACAGCGCTTAGACGCCTTTAAGGGTTTCCTGGGTGCATCTGCCAGGCGGCGGTCTCCTAAGCGTTCCGGAGTTGACCCAATAACCGTCTGTGTACGTGATGTGAACTTCCTGGGTCATTCCGTACCCGGTGATGGTCCCTACGAAGTTGGCCGGAAGGGCCTCCGGTCGCCATAACACTTACGGAGATCGTGCAATCACGATTTACGGAATAAGTTCCAGTTGCCGTAGCACCCCATGGAGTGATCACGCCGCCGAAGCTGGCCGCGTAGCTGACCTTTACATGGCCCTCACCGTCGTAGCTATGCAGCGCCGCTACGACACTCGCGTAGGGCGGCGGAGGGAAACCTGGGAAGGGCGCCAGGATCGTACCCTCAGCAAATGCGCCGTACATGCCCCTGAGTGTTGCCTTGGAACAGGTGCCGGGAGGATTCGGTTGGGCCAGCAAGGGGATTGCGAGCAGAAACACTAGCAGTGTCAACATGAATGATTTGCTAATGACCTATCTCTTTTACAAGGGAATGCGTTGGAACCGGATGAGTGCCAGCGCAGGTTAGCTTTCGGTTTGTTTCAGGACCTCTTCACGTCGCATCTGGCACAGCTGAAAGTGACTGGCCCGGCGCTTTGCAGCAGTCCTTTTGCATCTGCTTGCATCTGTCCGGCCTCGCTGGTTACCAGAGCAGCGCCGCATACCGGACAATGAGTTGGCAATTTCCGCGATACGGACTTCTTCAACGAGCGACGGTAGTGGATGGCAGTCACGATCCGCGTTCGTTTCATAGCTTCCTTCTTCATTCGCATTTCCGAACGTGGGACCCCAGTTCCTTCGAACCGGAGTGCGTCTGTGGCGCGCAAGAATATACTGGCCATGAATAGCCTGGGATGTCTTGATACATGCGTGATTTAGTTGTGACATAACTCTGTCAAACGCATGTCAGGTCGGGGCGCACATGAATGACCCTGCTGCCACCTACCGCTTCGGAAAGTTCGTGCTGGAAACACGCGATCGTCGCCTCTCCAGCGACGGCCATGAAATCTATCTGCGTCCCAAAACGTACGAAACCTTGCTTTACCTGCTGGAGCGGCATGGGCATTTGGTGACCAAGGACGAGCTGCTGGGTGCGGTGTGGGCGGACGTTGAGGTCACGGAGAATGCGCTGACGCGTTGCATCAAGGAGACGCGGGCCGCCCTGGCCGACGAGGTTCAAGAACCGAGTTTCGTGCGGACCATCCCGCGCCTGGGCTATGAGTTTATTGCGAATGTGCAAATGGCGGAAGCGCAGGAGGAGGCAGAAGTATTCGAAGAGGAGTTCCGTGCGCTGCGCGTGGTGATAACGGAGGATGATACGGGCAGCGGTTCCAGCGAAACTGTGCCGGCACAGAGAGACACAGCCGTTGCTTCACGACAGGATCTGCTGGTTCAACTTAAAGATGCAAGCAAGCGTAAGCTCCTCGTCGGCCTCGGCCTCTTGCTCACATTGGCCGCACTCCTCGGGCTGGCGCTCGGTATCTGGTTGCACACCCATGGAACGCAAGTTCTGAGCGAGCATGACACCCTGATCCTTGGCGACTTCGACAACACTACCGGCGAGCCGGTTTTTGACGGTGCTCTCAAACAGGGATTGGCCGTGCAGTTGGAACAGTCGCCGTTCCTGAATATCGTTTCCGCAACCCCGAGTGAAACAGATCCTGGCGATGATGGGCCGTTCCGGTCACGAGCGGCTTGATGAAGAAAATGGCCGCGAAGTTTGCCAGCGCGCCGACAGCAGGGTTCTGCTAGTGGGTTTCATCGCCAAGCTCGGCAGCCAATATGTTCTGGGAGCGAAAGCCATCGCTTGTACCTCCGGCGACATCCTTATTCAGGAGCAGACGCACGTCGGGAGCAAGGAAGAGGTTCTCGACGCGCTGGGGCACATGGCGTCACCCTTGCGTCGCCGCCTAGGGGAATCGCTGGGCACGGTGCAGAAGTTCGACACTCCCATCGCCTCGGCAACTACCTCATCGCTGGAGGCACTCCAGGCGTACAGCCTGGGAATGAAGGCTTTCGACGACAAAGGGAATGCGGCGTCCATACCGTTTCTGGAGCATGACATTGAACTCGACCCCACCTTCGCTGTTGCCCACGCTCACCTGGCCAACGCTCATGAGAATCTGGGTCACACGGAAGCATCCGAAAAGAACATCAGCAACGCTTACGAACTGCGCGACCGGGTGACCGAGGTGGAGCGGTTTTATATCGAATCGCATTACTACTTCGTAGTCAGTGGCGATTTGGAGAAGATGACTCAGGTGCATGAATTGTGGCAGAGGACATATCCAAGGGCGGTTCCTCCTCATGTGAACCAAGGTGTGGTCGATTACTTATTGGGTCAGTATGACAAAGCGGCCGATGAGCAGCGCGAAGCTCTGCGACTCAATCCTCAAGGGGCAATCAACTACGGAAATCTGGCCGACGACTACCTGCGGTTAGATCGCATGCAAGATGCAGAGCAGCTCTTACACCAAGCGCAGGATCGTAAACTTGGAGGCGAGTTCTTGCTGACGGTTTCGTTTGATGCGGCCTTTCTGCGCGGGGACCAGACCGCGATGCTGCGGACGGTAGAAGCCTCCGTTGGACAGGGTGAAGCAGAGCACATGCTGCTAACCAAGCAATCGGAAGCGGAAGCCTACTATGGGCAACTCACCAAAGCGCGGGAGGACAGCCGTCGCGCCCAGGAAGCAGCGCGCCGCATGGAGCATAAGGAGGTTGCGCTCGGGTATGAGATCGAAGCTGCCATCTGGGAGGCTGAACTGGGAGACCCCGAGCGCGGCCGGCAGGAACTCGCCCGACTGCGGCCGTTGAGTACCAGCCGACAGATCGCGCCTATAGCAGCACTGGCATTGGGCCCGTATCGGCGATGCCAATCAGGCGTCGCGCATGGCTCTAGACCTAAGCACGCGCTTTCCCAAACACACATTGATCCAGTGCTATTGGCTGCCAACCATCGAGGCAGTTGTGGCGCTTCGCCAGAACGACCCTGGGCGCGCTCTGGAACTTCTGCGTAGTGTCACGCCGTATGAACTGTCGGATGGCGGCATGGTTCCGGCTGGCTGGAACGCTGGCTACCCAGTTTATGTGCGCGGCGAAGCTTATTTGATGAATGGTGATGCCGCTCATGCCGCCGCCGAGTTCCAGAGACTGGTCGACCGCCCCGGTTTGGTTGGGACCTCCGTGACAGGGCCACTCGCCTATCTAGGTGTAGCCAGGGCTTGGGCTGGCAGCGGTAACCAGGCGAGGGCCCGCCAAGCGTATGAGAGCCTGTTTCGCTTGTGGCAGTACGCCGATCCTGAACTGCCCTTGCTACATAAGGCGCGAGCCGAGTACGCCAAGCGGCAGTAACGAGCATCCCGCACAACTCATGCACCTCGAGATCCCCAGGCCTGATGAGTAACGCCATCGGGAAGTCGCGCTGTTCGGCATCAAGTTGACGAGAAACGCCCATCCCGTTCTGTTGAAAGAACTTCGCCGGGTCGCGGCCACAAGGGCGGAATGCCGACTATACGTCCAAGTGAAAGCCTAAAACTGAGTTCGTCAAACACTGGGACTGATCTAGGGCTTCGGATCACGCCGGCCTCGACGGGTATTCCTTCCGGACAAGGAAGCGACCTTCGCTTACCTTCGCGCCTCCTCGTTGAATTCGGCCGAGGTAAGGAGGATCGCTTCCAGAGAGTGCTGTGAACGTGCGGAGAGGTCTAGGTCTATGCGGCCACTACTGCACGGTCAGAAGGTACGTCACGCTATACGAGCCCCAGTCCCCGTGCGGGGGACCGAAAGTCCCTTCGAAGTGGATGACGTGATAGCCCCGCCGCAGAGGCTTAAGCATAATGGCATAGCCATCTACCACGGATGAACCCGCCGACACTCCCTCCAAGCCGAGGATGTTGTCATGGGCTGGCATCACGAAGTCGTAGAATGGACCCTGAACGCGGAAACGCGCCACATCCTGAATCCTCTGGCCGTCCACGATAAACTTCACGCTGTTGAGAACCACCGCGTCAGTGCCCGCCAAGGCACATTGCCGTAGCTCCTGCGGGTTGTCGCCATGGCTGGGAGGCGCCTCCACGGTCGAGCACTCGTTGAGCAGGTTCGGGACCCAAAGCGCCTTTCCCGCTGGCACGGTGCATCGGCGCGTTATGAGCGTGTTCGGAAAACCGCTTGCATTCAAAAAGTACACAGGGCCGGAACCCTGGTCGAGGTTGCAATAGAAGCCGGTCGTATCCCCGAAGGCGGGGTTGGTGCTCAGGGGGATTGATAGGATGTACTGCCAGTACGCCACGACCCAGTCACCATAGGTCATGCCGTACACAACCGAGTTGGGAGAATAGACGAGGGAATCGTCAGAATAGATGACGGAATCGTCATTGTCGCGCTGAGCGAGCAGTGAAACTGGCACAGTCACGAAAATCATCACGACGCCGACCACGACAGCCGTTCTGAAGAGAGATCTGTTCCTTCCAAAACATGAGTTCACGATCGTTCTCCTTTCTATCCGATCATGGGTATTGGTCGCGGCGGGATGGGGGTGGTCTATGAGGCCGAAGACCTTAAACTGCACCGCCATGTTGCTCTGAAGTTTTTGCCCCAGGCCGTGGCTGATGATTCAATTGCCCTGCGCCGGTTCGAGCGCGAAGCGCAAGCGGCCTCAGCCCTCAACCACCCCAATATCTGCACGATTTACGGAGTAGAAGAACACGATCGTCATCCTGTCATCGTCATGGAATTGCTGGAAGGGGAAAACCTGAAGGGTAGGATCGGCAAGGGTCCCCTACCCACCAGCGAAATTCTGGATTTTGCGATCCAGGCATTCGACGCTTTGGCAGCGGCTCACAGCAAAGGAATCATCCACCGCGACATTAAGCCGGGGAACATTTTCATCACCGTCGAGGGCCGGGTGAAGATCCTGGATTTTGGACTCGCCAAAGAGCAGTGGAAGCACACCGCGGAAGACGATGTCGACGAGGAATCGCTTACAGAGGAAGGCGTGATTCTGGGTACCACCCCGTACTTGTCGCCCGATCAGATTCAAGGCAGAGAGCTTGATTGTTCCAGCGACCTTTTTTCCATGGGGGTCGTGTGTTACGAAGCAGCCACGGGTAAGCGACCGTTCGTAGGCAAGAATCGCGCACTCCTGATGGACGCAATTCTGCACGTGCAACCGGCTCCGCCCAGCCGCGTGAATCGGGCACTGCCTACCTCCTTCGATGCGATCATTGCCAAGCTGCTCCAGAAGGACCGTATGGCACGCTACCAGCACGACCGCGACGTGTGCTCCGACCTGAAGCGGTTGAAGCTGGAAATCGAGTCGGGACAACGTAGCATTTCGCCGTCGTTACCAGTTCTCCAGAACAAGCGCCGCGTGACTGGCTGGACGGTGATTCTATTCGCCGGCGCTCTAGCTATCGCACTGGCTGCGGGGCTGTTTTACTACTCTCATCGCCCAAAGCCCCTGACAGAAAAGGACACCATTGTTCTCGCCGACTTCGAGAACAAGACCGGCGATGCCGTCTTCGACGACACTCTGAAACAGGCGTTGGCATTGCATTTGGAGCAGTCTCCTTTCCTGAAGGTGCTCTCCGATGAAAACGTGAACGCGACGCTGCAATTGATGGGTCGTCAGACCGGGGAACGTCTAACCGTGGCAGTCGCGCGGGATCTCTGTCAGCGCACGGGATCTAGAGCTTTGTTGTCGGGCTCGATTAGCACTCTGGGCAGCCAATATGTTGTCAGCTTGCAGGCGGTCGATTGCACCTCGGGAGATTCGTTGGCAAAAGCACAGGCCCAGGCAGCTAGCAAGGAGCAGGTCCTAAAGGCTGTTGGCGATGCCGCGAATGCCGTTCGCCGAAAACTTGGTGAATCGCTAGCTTCAGTGCAGCACTACGATGCTCCCCTGGAACAGGCCACGACTTCCTCATTGGAGGCGCTGAAGGCATTCAGCGCGGGGTGGAAGGCTCAGCTTCAGGGCGATACCACTTCGATTCCGTTTTATAAGCGGGCAATTGAACTCGATCCGAACTTTGCGCTGGCCTATAGCCAGCTTGCGACACCTTACGTCAACATTGGAGAAATGACTCGCGCGAGTGCGGCTGTGCGGAAAGCTTTTGAGTTACGCGATCGAGTGAGTGAGCCCGAGAAACTACGGATCACCGCCTATTACTATTCATTCGTAACCGGCGAACTGCAAAAATCCAGTGAAGTATATGAACTATGGAGGCAAGAATATCCCCGCGACCTCATTCCCAATGTCGAGCTCACCAACAACTACATGGTGGAAGGTAATTGGCAACAAGCGCTGCTGGAGGCTGCGCAGGCTCTCAGAACGGACGCCCGTAACAATTATGTTTGGTTCAATCTTGCGAGTATTTACCTCGCCCTCGACCGGCTAGAAGATGCCAAGGCCGCTCTTGACCAGGCGCAGGCCTACAAAATCGACATGTACTTACTTCATGTTGCCCGGTACTATGCGGCGTTCCTGGCAAACGACTTCGAACGTCTACGCCAGGAGTCAGCATGGACGGGAGATGGGCAGGACTCGATTCTGGCAGCGCAATCCGATACCGAGGCGTATTTTGGACGGCTGGCGAAGGCGCGAGAGTTTTCACAACGCGCTGTCGATTCTGCGCTCACATCAGACTAGAAAGAAACCGCCGCACTCTGGCAGGCGAATTCTGCCCTGCACGAAGTCGAGCTTGGCGGCACCGTTTCCGCAGAGAAACAGGCTCATGCCGCGTTAGCTATCGCTGCCGGCCCTGTCGTAGAGACCCTGGCTGCGTTGGCCTTGGCGCGGTCGGGGAATACTATGAAGGCCCGGCAGCTGGCCGATGACCTAAGCCGAGACTCCCCCAACGACACGATTCTGCAGAACTATTGGCTGCCCACAATCAGGGCTGCCGTCGAACTTGCGAAAAACAATCCTGAGAGAGCGCTTGAATTATTGCGGCCGGCAACCGCTGTCGAGCTCGGCCAGTCGCAGCCCCTCGTTTTGGGCATGATGTATCCGGCTTATCTTCGCGGGCAGGCCTACCTAGCTACGGGAAACGGCAATGAGGCAGTGACGGAGTTCCAGAAAATAGTCAAGCATCGTGGGCTCGTGGTGAATTACCCGCTCGCATCGCTTGCACATCTCGGTCTGGCTCGCGGATATGCTCTGCAAGGCGACACAGCGAAGGCTCGCGCCGCCTATAGCGTTTCTGCCCTTCTGTAAAGATGCCGATCCCGACATCCCCATCTACAAGCAAGCCAGAGCTGAGTACGCAAAGCTGAAATAGCAGACAACCGGCTGGAGTCACCACATACAGTTCTCTTTCTTGTAATGCATCCGCAATCTATAGGCAAGCACTCCGCGGAGGAACTCTAGGCCGTCCGGATGTTCGGCTGTTTGGCGTCAACTTGACGTAAAACGCCCATCCGGTGCTCTTTACGAACTCCGCCAGGTCGCGCCACAAGTACGGAACGCCGACTTGAACGAAGCCGCTACGAGAGCGGCGGACGCATGCGCGTGGGGGTGAGTCAGCTTTTCACGCGCTGAGCTATGTTGTGTCGCAGAGGAGGAGGTATCTCTGTGACACATCTACGCCAGATCATGCTTGACTGGACTGGAGCACATGCACATCCATCCCCACACGCTGCGCCATTGCTTTGCCACCCATCTGCTGGGGGCCGCTGCCGACCTGCGCACCATCCAGATGCTGCTCGGTCATCGCGATCTTGAGGAGACGACAATCTATCTGCATCTCTCCAAACGCCATCTCAGCGCAACGTCCAGTCCGCTCGATGCGCTCCCGTTGAAGGGAACCGGAGAACCGATACGCCGCCCATAAACCGGCCTCCGCTGGAGATGGCCGACGTCGTTCGCTGTGCAGGGCAGTCCTTCCTCGAACGCAGTCGCCACTGGATTACCTGGCAGCACCACAAGGTCCTGCTGGCGATCGCACGCTGCCGCACCGCCGCGCTGGGCGGTCATCGCGACCGCTGCTCCGACTGCGGACATATCCTACAACTCATGTCGCAACCGGCATTGCCCAAGATGCCAGGCGAACGCACGCCTGCGCTGGCTTCAGGCGCGGCAACGCGAACAGCTACCCACTCGCTACGTGCACGTCGTCTTCACCCTGCCGCGCGAACTCGCTCCGCTGGCGTTGCAGAACAAGCGGGCGATCTACAACCTACTCTTCGAGGCCAGCGCCGCAACCGTGATCGAGATCGCTCGCGATCCGCGTCACCTCGGCGTAGAGATAGGCTTCTTCAGCGTGCTGCATACCTGGAACCAGCGTTTGCATCATCATCCTCATGTCCACTGCATCGCAGCCGCCGCTGGCCTCGCTCCCGACCATACCCGCTGGGTTTCGTCGCGGCACACGTTCTTTCTGCCCGTGAAGGTACTTGGCCGCGTTTTCCGAGGCAAGTTCGTTGCCGAGCTGAGGTCCGCTTTCCACCAGGGTAGGCTCAAGTTCTATGGCGACCTCGCACGCCTGGCCGAACCACGCAGCTTCGCCGCATGGCTTCGCTTGTTGTTCCGTCACGACTGGGTGGCCTATGCCAAGCCCCCGTTCGGCGGCCCCGAACATGCCCTGCGTTATCTCGGCGCGTACACCCATCGCGTTGCGATCTCCAACCGCAGGCTGGTTGCCCTCGAACAAGGCAACGTTACCTTCCGCTGGCGAGACTCCGCGCACGCCAACAAGCAGCGGCTCATTGCTCTGCCGGTCGACGAGTTCCTGCGCCGCTTCCTCCTGCATCTGCTTCCGCGTGGCTTCATGCGCATCCGCAACTTCGGCTTTCTCGCCAACCGAAAACGCGCTTCACTGTTGCCCCTCTGCTTCCAGTTACTCGCGGGTGCAGCGGCGATCTCCACACGAACCGCAGCAACTCCCGCCGCCAGTCCGCGCTCGTTCCTGTACTGGAACTGCCCTGTCTGTGGAAGGTTGATGCACGTCGCGGAACGGCTCTCCGCCGCTCAACTGCTGCTTCGTTCTCCGCCTGTGTCGCGGTATACCGCATGAGCCAGCACCGCCAGTCTCGGCCATCGCTCGTGCTCGCCACGCACAGCCTAGCTGCGCCTCATCGCCCTCTAATGCCCTTGCAACTCATCTGTTCAGCCGCCATCATGAGTTTCAACGCAACGCTTATCCTCACGATCTACCACACCGGTTTGTATATCCGTCTTCAGCCACGACCACCTCGAACAATCAGACCCTGCCACAACCCATACAAACCCCATAGCTGACAGTCGTGGCAGCGGCTTCCTTCAAGTCGCTGTATCCGAAGCGCCCACAGCAGCTTGTCAGCTTGGACACGTCTTCGCTGTGGGCGCTCCGGATACAGCCCTAAGACTTCTCGTCCATGTGGACTTGGTTCCGGAGTGCCGGTAGCGGAAGTTACGCGGCCCGCAGGTTCTCCCAATGTCATTGTCGGCCTGAAGTTTATACGGATCGGCAATCAACTTCCGGTTCCTTGATCCGCCCGAGGGGTACTCCTTAGCCAAGCTCTACAATGCGCGAAAGGGCGCGAAGCCGTCCCTGCCGTTTGCCGTTTTCTTCAATCGCTGGTAACTACTGCAGCCTTGCGTACTCGGCCTTGGCTTGCTGAAAGATAGGAATGTCTGGATCGGCGTCTCTCCAGAGGTTCAGGAACTGCTCATATTCGGCGCGCGCCTTGGCTTTGTCGTCCTGAAGCATGTAGGCTCGCGCCAGGCCGAGGCGGGCCAGGGAGAGAACCGTAGCGGGCCCAACGTATCCAGGGTGATCGACGATCTTGCGAAACTCAGCAGCGGCCTCGGCACCGCGATGCAGACCAAGGTAGCTCAAGCCGCGCGTGTACGCGGGTCGCAGTGTCAGGCCAGTATTCATCGTGGTATCTGAGTTTCCAAGCTCAATGGGCACGGCTTTCTGCAGTTCCTCGATAGCACGCGCCGGGTTGCCCTGCGCATTGTCGATGCTAGCGTGAATGCTAGGACCCCACGTTAGATTCGCCAAGGTATGGGAGCGATACCTGCGGCCCAGTTCGTCGGCGAGGGACTGGGCCTGTTTGTTATCGCCCGATTGGGCGTAGGCGATGCCCGTGGCTCCCAGCAAGGTCCTGGTTTTTGCCAACTCCAGGCTCTTGGCCGCCAAGTGCAGTGCTTCCTCGAAGTTTCCTGCGTCCGATTCCTGGGCGGCTGCGGCGGCATAATTCGCGGCGGCCGTTTCGGGCAGGCCGTGTTGCAGGCAGGCTTCCACTGCCTGTTGCCGTAGTCTGCGTGACCGTTTGAGGCGACCGTAGTACGCCTCAGTATCGGCTTGCAGGCTCAACAAGACGCGCTCCATCTCCGGAGAGGCTGACGCCGCGGCGACGACCTTTTCCATCTGATCGGAATCTTGTTGGAAAAACGCGAGGGTGTAGTACTGCCGCAACAGGAGCTCACGTTTCAAATGCCGCGCTTCACCCTCTGCCAGCGCTTTTTGGGCCTCGTCCAGCCGACCAAGAAGAAGGAGATCGTCCACTACGTTCCCAACGGACATAGCGGAGGGTCTTCGGCGATCATATTCCCGGTCTTCGAGCAGGGCCTTTTCGAACTGCCCCAAGTCCCGGTAGATTTCCCCGGTTAAGTTGTATGGATAGGCCGCCTGTGGGTACAACTCCTTGACCAGTTTGTAGGCCTCCATCCCTTTGTACCGATCCCCAGTTGTAAGGTAATAGTAGGCGGCTTCGATGCGGAGTTTTTCGGCTTCCGTACTTCGTGACCGCAGGGAGTAAGCTTTGCGCTGGTTTTCCTCCATCTGGTTGGTCTGTTCCATATTCCCGTAGACTGCAGAAAGCCCCAGATAGGCCATGGCAAAATCCGGGTCCAACTCAATCGCTTGCTGGAAGGGCGCGATGGCCGACTGCATGTCCATCCGATCCAGTTCCCGTCTGCCTATGGTGTAGGCTTGCAGCGCCTTGAGTGAGCCCGTGGTCGCCTGCTCCAAGGGAACATCGAACTTTTGGATGCTGGCCAGCGACTCTCCCAGCTTGCCGCGCAGCAGAGTGGCCTGACCGCTCAACGCCCGAATGACATCCTCCTTTTTCGCGACCTGGACCTGCTGCTGTGCCATAACATCTCCGGTGGAGCAGTTCACCGCCTTCAGGTTGAGAACATACTGGCTCCCCAGACTTGCGATGGATCCGCCGATGAATGCCTTGCCCTGATTGCGCTGGCACACCTGGCGAGCCAGGTCGTCGCTCAGGGGGTCTTGCGGCTTGCGCCCCATGAACTGGAGGGTCTCACGCACGTTGCTGGCCGGTAGGAAGTTGAAGAAAGGCGACTGGCTCATCTCCACCAGCAAGCCCTGCCGGAGGGTGTCGGTGAATACCGGGTCGGTAGTCTGGTTGGCGAAGTCGGCCAGCACGACAATGTCCTGATCGTTCAGAGCCTGGGCTCGGTCGTTGTGCACCAATACCAGCGTCACCAATCCCAGCAGGACTACCGCCGCCAATGAAATCGCCACCCACACTCTGAGGTGCTTAACCGGGGCAGGCCTCACCAGCGAGGACAAGGTCGCCGACGGGCGATGGAGGTCAACCGCAGTCTCGCGCGCCGACGCAGCTTCCGCCGGTCCCTCGAGTTCCCGCACGATGAAGCGGTAACCGTATCGAGGCACGGTCTCAATGAACTGAGGATCCTCGACTGAGTCCCCCAGGGCCTGCCGAAGTTTATTGACGGCATGGTTCAGGCTGTCTTCGAACTCGACGTATGTATCCCCAGCCCACAGCCTCGTTCGCAACTCGTCCCGTTTCACCACCTCACCGGGACGTTCAACCAGGGCGCGGAGTATTTCGAAAGCTTTCGGGGGAAGCGCTACTTTCTGGCCGTCTTTGCGAAGTTCTCCGCAGGTGAGGTCCAGTTCGAACTGGCGCAAGCGGAGTCGTTGCGGGGATTGGACCGGAGCAGGCATAGGCCGTCCCTCAACATCACGGAATCTAGCACATACCTTCTGAGAACGCAGTGACTTGCAGCACAACGGCCCAGTGTGTGTGGTGGTTTTCAACACTGAGCCGTTCAGCAAGATTTCAGGCGATCTTCAGACAGCGTTCATTGAGAAAGCCCGCCGAACGTGACATACCTGCTCTCGAGCTCTCATTCCTACATGGTTTTCGGATTCGACAACACTGAGGAGGGTCTTATGCCGAGATTGTGTTTGCTTACATGTCTTTGCCTCGGGCTGTTGATTGCTTTGCCCTTTGGCCTCAGCGCCAAGGACATGCACCCGGCCAGCGGCCATTCCGTCGTGACCTACGACGTTCCGGGCGCGGTTTACGGCACGTACCCGTACATGATTGTTTCGAACGGGGATGTTGCCGGTGCCTACTATCCCGCCGATGGAATTGGTCACGGTTTCATCCGCGACCACTACGGCAAGATCACGACCTTCGACCCACCGAATGCCGGCGGAAGCGAAGGCACGGTGCCCTACACCATGAACGATTTCGGCATCATCGCCGGCTACTACACGGATAGCGATGATCACGCACACGGGTTCATCCGCGACCGCAGCGGTAACTTCACGATCGTGGACGTTCCCGGCGCCACTGACACGGCGGTCTACGACATCAACCTCTTTGGGATGACTGCCGGCGTCTACTACGATATCGACGGTGTCGGTCACATGTTTGTGCGATCACCGTTCGGACAGATCACAAGCTTCAATGTGGCAGGCGGATACTTCACTTGGTTCAATTGCGCGGCCTCCTGTCTGAACAACTTCGGCGTACTGACAGGAATTTATTCTGACGCAAGTAACGCCCATCACTCCTTTCTGCGTGCCCCCAGCGGCCATTACATCACCTTCGATCCCCCGAACTCTCTCCAAAGTTACGCGACCGGAATCAACGATGCGGGAGAGGTGACGGGATACTATTCGGATGCTGACGAAATTGAGCACAGCTATATCCGCAGCCTTACCGGCAGCTTCGTCAAGTTCGACGTCACGGTACACGACGCGGCTGGTACGGAAGCGGGCGACATTAATGCCTATGGGGCAGTTAGCGGGCAATACTTCGACACGCTAGGCGTGTACCACGGCTTTCTGCGCCAGACGGACCGGAAAATCATCACCTTCGATATCCCGGGAGCTGGCAAGGATTCCGGCTACGGCACGTTTCCATTTACGCTCAACGTAATGGGAGCCGTGACGGGTTATTACTGTGGCGACGACGGCAATTGTCACGGCTTTCTCTGGAAGCAGTGAGTGGAAGGTCGCGTGATCTGATGCTGGTTGCTCCGGGCCATCGCCCTCGATTGGGGTGTGTGAGCAAGACCGTCATAGGAGGCGATCATGAAACGTATCAGTATTCTCGCTCTTCTTTTGTGTGCGTTTGCAGGGCTGGCGTGGGCACAACGGGAGGCCGTACCGCGGCTGTCCAAACGCGCTATTCAACATCATCAAACCTTGAACACCGGGTCGGATGCTGCAGATGCCCGTACCAGGCTGTCCCGCACACAAGAAGCTTCCTCCCACTTGGGCAAAGTTTGGGAACTTGGTACTTACAACGGTGGAACATGGACTTGGCTGGGCGATGTTAACGACTTCGGCCTTGCGATTGGTATGGGAGACATCGGAGATGGACACACCCGGACACTCGCGGTCCCACTGTTCGGTCCAGGCGCAGGGCAGTGGTTCGATCTCGGCAGGTTAGCTCAAGAGGATGAGACCGGAGTTGAGGAGCCGCTCGTAGCGATCTCAGATACCGGACTCGTCGTAACTCACTCAATTGCCAGCAACGGATATGTGCATGCCGTTGCCTGGACATCGCAAACCGGGATGGTTGATCTTGGGACGCTCACAAACCTCGGTTACAAGGCATACAACTCCAGCTATGCGGCGGGAGTGAACAAACTGGGAACGCTGATCGTCGGCTGGAGCGGCGTCGAGCAGAGCTGTCTGGATTGCGCCCCGGCGCTGCCCGTGGTTTGGACACCGTCGTTCTACTGGAGGGATGGCAAATGGAACCTGAAGTGGAACATGCAAAAACTCGATACTACCGGTTTTGATGCCCTCACTTACTGGTACGTATGGAACGTGAATGACTCTGGCCAAATTAGTGGCATCGCTCACAACGATGACTTCAGCGTTTATCGTCCGATTCTCTGGAATCCGCTGCCCAATGGTAAAGGCTGGAAGATCGTACCCTTCACCAAAACGCCCAGCTTCAATTTGTCTGATTTCTTTGGTATCAACGACCGAGGGGAATTGGTGGGAGATGATGGGGCGACGGGCCTGGCAGCTTTGTGGAAGCCGCTAAACCCGCAGAGGAGCTCCTACGGCTCGACGATAGTTCTTCCGCACCCCGACGGTTTGACCACCTGTTACGCAGACGGAATCAACAGAGTTGGTGACATCACTGGCGAATGCTGGGGCGACGCAGGCGATCAGGCTGTCCGGTGGAACGCGAATGATCCACGTTTCGTTGAAATTCTCGGTCTGCCAGGCGACGCGAGTGCCATCTGGAAGGTAAACGACTTCAGAATTGCCGAAGGCGTATACGTTGGCGGCAAATGCACGGGTGATTTGTGCGGGATTGCCGCACAGCTCCGTTGAGCGGGCACATGTTGGTATGCGGCAGATGCGCATACTTCAGGTCCCGGGAGCCGAGGTCCGCGTCCGACAAAAAGAGAGCAGTAGGCCGTGGCGTTGTTGGCAGAGGACGAAACCACTATCACTTTGCTGGTCCTTGACAGTTGTAGATCGGAGGATAACTCGAATGCCTCGCTACAAGATCAGCCTCGGTGCAGCGGGGCATTCTGTTTATCTACTTGTAAACTCCTGGATCACGGATAATCCGCAAGCTGGGCTGTTGACGTTGTTGACGTAAAGTTGACGTGTAACGCCCGTTCCGCTCTCTTGCTTGAACGCATCCCGAGGGGCTGGGCACAAGGAAGCGTAGCCGACTATTCGCTCAAGTGGATTTCCGCGGCGAAATGCGCCCAATAGCATTCGTAGACCCTGGGGCGTTTACCGATACCTCTCTAGTACGGCTGTGCCAGTGGCTGTCTCGCTGATGATACCGAAGAATGTCGCTTTTCCTCGTTTGGCAATTGGTCTACCCGCTCACATCTCTGTTCAGCTACCAACCGCGTCGATCATGAGTGCAACGCGACAGTAAAAAGGCAACTCCTGGCTGCAAGCTGCGATGACAAGTGCGATACCCTAAGGCATTGAGAAACGAGCGAAAGGTGCAAACAGTATTTGAGGGAACGGAGAAATCGTAATTTCGTCATAACAGTCACGGCGAGGAGCACTAAAGCACGTAGGCTCGTACCATCCACCAGACAAGAAATATCGCGACGATTGCCCCCGCGATCTGAACGATCCAGTCGCCGGCTGTTCTTGGTCTGCCAAAATTGAACACGATGGCATCGTAGCACGGGGACTCAATCAAGGCTCAGGAGCCCAGTGCAGCGCGTTTGTCATTACTGATTGGATGGTGATCCACATTTTCCGTTTGCCCGTCGCTTATTCCCAGCAGTAACACTAAAACGCTTTATCGTAGGCATGCCGGCCTCATGTTCGAGCAGCCAGGAGTTGCGCTCGATACCATCGCCATAACCGGTAAGCGAACCATTGGCTCCGATCACACGATGACAAGGCACGACGGCTCCAATCGGATTTGCACCATTGGCCAAACCAACAGCCCTAATAGCTGCAGGCCGACCAACCTGTTCGGCAAGCTTCGCATACGAAACGGTCGTGCCGCAGGGAATCTATCGCAACGCACGCCACACATCACGCTGAAAAGGCGTGCCGCCTGTTTGCAATGGCAAACGGGCTATCGCCGTTAGGTCTCCCTTAAAGTACCGGGTGATCGCGTATGTAAGGCCATTCGGATTGGAAGCTTGTTCAAGCGCAAACCAATTTCCCCGTACTGAAGGCGCAAAATTCGGCGCCTGCGCTTCTCGTGGTCTGGCCAATCCACAGCGCGCAGATTTTCCTCACCTCCGCCACGATCAGCATCTCGCCGATGGCCGCATCGAGGCGGTTGACCAGTAATGACAAGGCCTCATTCATGGGTGCTCTCTGACATTACCCGCTCACCGCACGCGCCGCTTCTTCCAGCGCCTTCATCGCCATGAGGTAAGGGCGCGGGCCATGACTCACCCTTGCGACGCCATGCTCTGCCAGGGTGCGCACGGTTGGAGTTGCGTCGCCGACCATGATGTTGAGCGGGAGCGGCGACACTTCAGCCAAACGCGCGATCAGAGCAATATCCGCCAGGCCGGGCGCGAAGAGCCCATCCGCGCCTGCTTCCGCATAGGCGTGCGCTCGCGCGATCGCCTCGGCGACCATGGTGTCGTTATGTTGTTCGGGCGATAGCCTGAAGAAAATATCGGTCCGAGCATTGATGAAGAATCGAATGTTGGCTGCATCGGCCGTCAGTCGAGCGCGACGGATACGATCGACTTGATCGACTGTCTCACGGAGTTTTCCATCCGCCGGAAAGCTGTCCTCCAGGTTGCAGCCCACGGCCCCTGCGTCGATCGCCAGAGCGACGGTCTCGCCCACTGCCTCCGGTGCGTCGCCATAACCGCTCTCCAGATCGACCGTCACGGGCAGGTCTGTCGCACCGACGATCCGGCGCAGATTGTCGATCGCAAAGGCGCGCGGTATACGCTCGCCATCAGCGAAACCGTTTGCATTGGCGACCGACCAGCTACCCGTCGCGATCGCCCTGGCACCTCCCGTAGCGGCAGCCTTGGCGCTGCCTGCATCCCAGATGTTGAAAAGAACGAGCGGCCTTCCGGGGATATGCAACGCCCGGAATTGTTCGGCTTTGCGTGTCTGATCGCCCATTGTCTCCTCCTAATCTGTTGACGACGATAAACTCGAGGCACCTGTCATGGCATCTACTGTTGTGCCGCTTGCCAGTGCGCGCGGAGCTCCTTGTTGAACTCCGCCCAACGTTCTTCGGGGAAGAAGATTCTGGCGCGTTCGAACTCCACCCGTCGCCGAGTGCCGGGGATGTTGTCGCTGAGCCAATGCGACCATTTCACGTCGAAGTACACATCATCCGTCCCCCACACGATGAGCGTCGGCGCCTTCAACGTCTTCAACTGCGCTTCAATGGCGAGCGTGTGCTTATTGTCAAAGGCTGCGAGAAAGCGTTGCAGGTCGCGTGTGCGCTGCTCGGTCCTGACCAGGGGACGCAGATATGTTTCTATGGCGTCGTCACTAAGTCGTCCCGGGTATTCATACGCCGGTCCCAGGGCCTGTGGGGACCGATAGATGCTCTTATCGGACAACATAGCGTCAAGCGTTCCACGCAGACCCCCTGCGGCTGCCATCGCCAGGAATGGTTTGAACGCTTCGGGCGGCCAGTTGTCGTGCGTGTCGCAATCGGTAAGCGTGAGGCTGCGGATGCGCTCCGGGTACAGTGCGGCGAAAATCTGTGCAATACCGCCGCCGCTGTCGTTGCCGACAAGATCGACCCTATCGATGTTCAAAGCATCGAGAAATTCCTTGAGCATCTTCGCATTGGCCGTCACCGATACGTCCTGGTCTGGCGCGATTTCGGTCTCGCCGTGAGCGAGCAGATCCACCGCTATGTTGTGCCGAATGTCGAACAAATCCGCTAGCTGGTGACGCCACAGATGGCCGTTCAGTAGCACACCATGCACGAACAACGCGACCGGACCTGTGCCCTGCTCTGTGTAGCCGATACGCCCGGACGCAGTCTGCACGCTGCGGTGAGATGGCAATCGTTTGTTTTCGTTCATCGCTCACCTCCTCGCCGCAGTCGCAGAGATATGTGCTTCTTTCAGCTTGCGGGAGCACGCTTCGCAGCACACCTCAACCGTCTTACCGCCGATCCTTACCTTGATGGGATTCGTATCCAGCTTGCAGTCGCAAGCCGCACAAGTTTTCTCAACCATGACATTGCTCTCCGATACCCGAAGTCCGGGTACGCTAGTAGGCCACGCAGGAAGCGAGAGCCGCTATCGGAATCTTTAGCGATTTACTGGAACAGACGCTAACGTCGCAGAGCCGACTGTCTGAACTCCGAGGGCGACCGGCCGTAGGCCTCGCGGAACGAGGCGCTGAAATGGCTGTGGCTGGAGAAGCCGAGATCGAGGCTGAGAGCAGTCAAGTCGTCATATTGCCCGAGAAGGTCCAGCGCTCGCGCGAGCCGTAGCCGCAATTGATACCGATACAATGGCTGACCTTCCACTTGTTGGAAGACCTGCGTGAGATATACCGGGGAGCAGCGTACTTCAGCGGCAACCTCGGCCAATGTCCATCGCCGCGCCAAATCGCTCGCCAGCACGAGCTTGGCCCGGTCCACCAGTCGCTGCTGTCCGAGACTGGCGCCGGCCGCGTGCGTGGTGCGCGGCCCCAGCGCCCGCTGCACCAAGGTGAGGGCCAGGATCTCCGCTTCCATGGGCTCCGCGATTTTCTGGCGCAGGCTGTGCCGAAGCAACGCCATGAGCGCTTGAGTTCGCGCATCAATCCGCAGACGCTGCCGCCGAAATGCGAGCGTCGCGCCTTCGCGCAGAAGAGCAGAAGGCGCCAGTTCATGCAGTTGCGCTTCACCGATAGCCAGCGACAGACTGGCATCGCCGCCCGGCACCGGATGGCTGACCCGGTAGCCTTCGGTTACGTTGAAAAACAGCACTTGGTTCGCCTCGGCTACGGCCTGATCCTGCCCAACATGGCGCACATAGACGCCACGATATGGAAATACCAGCTCTGTGGCGGTAGCGAACTCTTCCGCACTCCAATCTCGGCAGCTTCCGTGGCAGTAAACGTCCCGGATCGTAACGGTCGGAGAATTCAATAGAGATTGAACGGCAAATTCAGACACTCGTTTCATTTTCGTTGTCGGCGCCCACACCTGTGCCCCGCAGTGGTACAGAAAGGTATCACTTGTCGTTATGAGGGCTCATGACTGACCGATGATGGAGCCATGCGGACAAGTGATTCTTGTCGTACAGACCCGCAAGTTACATCGGGTGATGGCAAAGGACACCGCTGAACTCATTGTTTCCGTGTTGTCGGCCCTGTGGAAGGTACTGGCTGGGCGACGGTCAGATCGGTAATGAGAAGTCTTAGTGCAAGTCGGCTTTTCGACCCTAATTTCCCGATTGCCTGTCATCCAGGCTCGTTTGTTCGTGTTCGTACGGAGATCGCATTTACGAGACTATGACATCTGTCACGCGATCGCGGAATCGTGCAAGTTACCAAGAACGTCCTTTGCTAATGTCAAGCACCCAGTAGCACAGACAGACATGAGAGAGGAGACAGGGTGTAACTTCGCAACCCAGCCGCTTGCGGAATCATTCTCGAGAGTCGGTGAATCCAATTGCGACCGCACCTCGGGGTGACGACGTTGAGGCATTCGTCCAAGCTCTCTTCCTGGCCGGTCGAAAGAATTGTGGTGTTAACCGAAGGCCCGCGCCTGTAATGCAGAGCAAGGGCAGAGCGAGAAGCAACTGGCTCCGCGTATCGTTTTGTCTCAGGATCGTCACCACCAGAATCAGGTCGGCGAGCAGTAACAGAGTCAGCGAGAGCCCGCGATGAAAGTTGCGGAGCTCAGACTCTAACCACGAGTCACGTTGCACCTCAATCACCCGGCCTTCATCAGAGTCGGTGCAACGGTTCTTAATTGGGCAGCTATTACACTGATGTGCCAATGCCCGATAGCGCACAACCGTCGATTCCCGTATTACCTCAGCCCGATAAAGGTGTTTGCCATTAGGGCATTTCCAAATATCCAAGTCCGACTGGTAAGTGAATCCAACCGTGCGTACCCTCTGCGTTCGTTGATGCGAATGACGTGCGAGGAGTTCGAGGGCTGCTGCCACCACCGTCAGGAAGATCGCGTAGCCCGCCCCCAACAGCGCCTCAACATCGATACCGCTCATGGCTAACGTCCTCCTGTTCCGCTCACTAATTCAGTGAACAAGATGTCTCTGGGCTCCTCGACCGTGCTCTGTGTCCTCATATGACGAACTCCCAACCAGCAGAGATAAAGGACTGGCAGCGTCCCGCCGAGAATGAATACGGTATCGCCAGGAAGTCTTAGCCACTCGATGAGCGAATTGGTTGGGTTGCCGATAAATTTCAGGCTGCGAGCGTCGTAGTACCCATAGGCGACGGAATGATAAAGTTGCAGCACTCCCAATGGAAATAAGGTGGCAAAAACCATCCATGCCAAGCCGAGATTTAATGACCAGAAACTGATCTTGGCGGCTCGATCGGACCAGCGCTCTTCCGGGATGATGTAACGCAAACAGAATAGCGCCAACCCAACTGACAGCATCCCGTATACGCCCATCATTGCTGCGTGTCCGTGGTTTGGGGTTAGGGCGGTACCGATCTCGTAATACGACACAATCGGGAGATTAATCAGGAAGCCAAAGATCCCGGCACCCAGGAAATTCCAGAAACCGACCGCAGCCAGGAACATCACGGCCCAATAATGTGGGAACGATGTCTTTGATTTGGTCTCCTGCTGAGCTCCGAGTTGCAGGAAGCTCCATGCCTCCAGCGTCAGGAGGGTGAGCGGAATCACTTCGGCAGCGGAGAAGAATGCGCCCAAAGCCATGTGAATAGAGGGCTCGCCTGAAAAGTACACATGATGCATAGTGCCGATCACGCCACCCGCAGAGTACAACAACATATCGAGATAGATCATCGTTAACGCGACCCGCTCATGTACTACGCCGAGCAGCACGAAGACGTATGCGACCATGATCGTGGTGAAGAGTTCCAGGAAATCCTCAACCCAGAGATGCACCACCCAGAAGCGCCAGAAATCGGTGGTTGTAAAGTGCGAGCCGGGATGGGCGAGCAGGCCCACGCCGTAAAACGCGGGAATTGACAAAGCTGAAAAGAAGAAGAGCCAAGGCATATTGCCCATGTGTTCGCTGCGCAGTCGCCCGCGGAGACCACGAAAGAGGATGGTGACCCAGAAAAAAAGCCCAACTGTGAGTAGAATCTGCCAAAACCGCCCAAGATCGAGATATTCAAAACCTTGGTTACCAAACCAGAGCCAGGCATTCTTGAACCATCCTTCGATTCCGGCATACTCGCCAAACAGGCTTCCAAAGACCACGATCGCCAGGGCGCCCAACAGTCCGTACGCAAGCAAGTGTTGTCCTCGCGGTTCGCGGCCGGCAATCATCGGCGCCAGGAAGATCCCAGCGGCAAGGTAAGAGGTCGATACCCAGAAAATGGCGAGCTGCAGGTGCCAGGTACGAGCAATGTTGAATGGCAAAAGCCGCGCAAGGTCGATTCCGAAGAAGTTGGCGATCTCTGCCCGATAGTGCTGAGATGCACCGCCAACAAGGGTCTGTAGCAGGAAAAGCAGCCCCATAACGAGAAAGAACCAGGCACAAGCCCGTTGCGCCGGTGTCAACAGAACTTGGTTTGGAGGACGAAACGATACAGTCTGCTGTTCACGGCCATGCCAGCCTAAGAAGTTCCAGCGACCGAAAGCGGCGAACAGCAGGCCAATTCCGCCGAGTAGCGCGATCAGCGAGAGCACGCTCCAAACAATGGCGTCGGCGGTCGCCCGATTCTCGACGAGAGGCTCGGGTGGCCAGTTATTGGTGTAGGAGTATGGAAGACCCGGCCTCCGGGCCGCGGAAGCCCAAGCCGACCAACTGAAGAATGCGGTCAGTTGACGAATTTGCTCGGGGTCACGAATGGCGTTGGGCCGAAGGCCATATTTGGTAGTTGGTTCGCCGAAGAACTCGCCGTAATCGTTGCGCAGCTGCTCAAACGCGTGCGCTTGGGCGGCCGTATACATCAACGCGTCGGTAGAAGGGTCGTAGCGATTGTTCTTGAAATCGGAGACTGTCTGCAGCTTGGCCCGGTCTGAGGTTTCTCCTCCGTGAAACTCTATAACGCTGAGCGCCGCGCGATGCAGGTAGTCCGCGGTGAAATCTGGGCCTAGATAGGCACCGTGCCCAAAGATCGAACCGTATTCCATCAGGCCGTTGCGCAGAAACACGGCCTGTCCCGCAAGTATGTCGGTGCGAGTGAACAGAGTATGGCCAGAATCATCTGTAACGCGCGCTGGAATCGGCGGCTCGCCTGTGTAGGTCCGGTACGCCAACATCCCCAACACGGTGAAGCCGAAAATCATGACGATGGCGACTGCCTGAACCCAGGCGCGCGATATGAGCAATTGGCGCTTCGACTCGAATGCCATTCCGTCCCGCTCCTCACGGCGTATCAAATTCTGTTTGCGGCGTGCGCCACCCCAACCTAATGGCCGGGAATCTTACACCAAAAGGTAAGCTGGATGGGAGGGTACAGGCGTCATCGGCCCGGTGACGTTTGCTCTATTTGCCAAATTTCGCCCAAGTCGGACCATTCTCCTGTCTCACAATGCGGAAACTCTTCTTCACGGGAAGATGGATCTGACTTATTCAATTGGAGATAAGCCGATGAGTATACAGGACGAAAACTGCCAATCCGAGGAACACCGCGCTAGTCTGACCAGACTCCCCCAGTTGGCAGAGCCAACAATCCGGTTCAATCTGGCCAAAGAATTAGAAGACCTACATCATGCAGGAGCTTGGGATGAGACCAGTGGCCGCAGTTCGAAGACTCTGGCCAAATACGCGGACCTCCGAATTGTATTGGTTTCAATGAAGGCGAAGACCCGAATGGAGCAACACCGGGCCGAGGGCAGGATTTCGATTCAGTGTCTGGAGGGAGACCTTCGCATACACCTTCCCAATACACAAAAAGCGGAAATGGCAGCTGGGGATTTCTTGATCTTGGACTGTGGGATTCGGCACGATGTTGAGGCTCTAGTGGAGAGCGCGTTTCTACTGACCATCTGCTGGCCGAATTCACACGAAGCAACCACGAAGTAGGAAGGAAATGATTTTCCTCCGTCCGAAGCGGAGAACGCCCGACATGACGATTGCGTTCAATGGGAAGAACATGCAGGGTGGACGAAGAATATTCCCCTGACCACTCAATCTCCATCGTTTACGGCCAGGTGATGAAAAAGGCGATACTCGATCTCTTTCAAAAGCAAAAATCCTCATATTGCCCCCTTTTGATTGCTGTGCTCCTCTTCGCAGAGCGCAGCCCCCTTCCCACTCTTTGGTGGCCCGGGAGGCACTGCACTCCGCTTAAGGCCACCGTCACCACCTGTCTGTGGCGCTATACTTGCTTTATCGGTCGCAGTGCTCAATGGACTATTCGTATCGATATCGACCACAGACGTTTAGGTATATCTCTGAATATGCTGGAAACTGAGCTGTTTTCATTTCTCGAGAACACGACAGATGCCGTATTTGTGGTGACAGGGCAAGGCGAGATTCGATTCTGGAACAAGTCAGCCGTCAAGTTATTCGGGTACTCCGCCGCCGACGCGAAGGGAAAGACCTGTTTCGATCTCCTGCATGGCATCGGAGCGTTGGGCACAAGTGTGTGCCATCAAAACTGCAGTGTGTTGGACTGCATCGGGAAAGGATCCGAGGTCCCAAATTTCGACTTGAACGTGAGCGCCTGCTCGGGTGAACGATTGTGGGTCAATATCTCAACTGTGATCTTTCACAACGGGCGGACTGGAGAAAGGTTACTGGTTCATCTGGCACATGACATCACGGAACAGAAAAAGCAGGATGAAGTGGTGCGCCAGGTCCTTACGCTGTCGAAGGAGCTCAGCAGCTTGGGCGAGAGAATCGGCAAAACTGCGCCGGTGTCTCCACTGTCAACCCAGGAAATTGAGATCCTGAAGATGTTCGCAGCAGGAAACAGCCCCCAAAAGATCGCCAAGAAGCTTGGAATAAGTTCGCAAACTCTGCGCAATCACCTCCACCACATCAATCAGAAGCTCAGGACTCACAACCGCCTTGAGGCGGTTATGCATGCAATGCAACGGAAGCTAATCTAGCAAAGCTGCCGTTCGACGCAGGCGTTCTGGGCGCTGACTCCCGGCATGGTATTTGCTTCCTGATCATCAGTACAAATGGTTCATTGTCTCCGTCTCGGCGTTGGCGCATAACTTAAGACAGTTCAGCACTTCCTACGGAGCGCGCTGTGATTAGGAAATGTGCTAGTCCCGCCTGTGATGTTGCATTCCGTTCTTCCCGTGAGGGAAGGCTCTTTGCGTTCGAAATTAGGAACCCGACAGAGCCCTGCCACGATGTCCCTGCCGTGATCTGCCAGAGGCAGCCCGGGCGTGCCACCGTCTATTTCTGGCTGTGCGAACGGTGTTGCGACCGGTTCATTCTGCGGTTCTCAGTGAGCTCAGGTGTAACTCTCACGCCAGCATGTACCGGACAAGCCGCTCAGCGGAGGACGACAGGACGGGCGAATCAAGTACCAGCGCCTGAGAGTTACGGACGGAGGTATGCATGATTGGGCTGAAGCGGATCTACGAACCTGCAACTCCAGAGGATGGTGTTCGCGTCCTCGTGGAACGATTGTGGCCGCGTGGAGTAAAGAAGACTTCCGCTCACTTGGATAAGTGGGCGAAGGAGGCGGCACCGAGTAGCGTACTGCGCAAATGGTTTCACCACGATCCCACACGATGGGACGAATTCAGGCGTCGATATTCTCGGGAGCTCGATGAAAACGAAGAGAGATGGAGGCCACTGTTGGCCGCATCATCCAAAGGGCGGCTCACCTTGGTCTACAGCTCCCGCGATCGCGAGCATAACAACGCCATAGCCCTGAAGGAATACCTGGATCGCAGGCGGCACAGTCACGCCGGCCCTTCCCGGAAAGAAGCGGCATAGCGGAGCACCGCGAGGAGGCAGGAGATGCAGCAAGCAACGGACGCCCTCGAGCACGAACACAGGACAATCGAGAAGATTGTTAGAGTGATGGGCGTGTTGGTGGACGAGTTAGCCGAGAACCGTGATATTGACGATGACATCCTTAGGGATCTTTGCCAGTTTCTGCAGGTCTACGGACACCAATGCCATCATGGCAAAGAAGAGAGCTATCTTTTCCCAATGCTGGAAAGCCATGGCGTACCCGAGGAGGGTTGTCCCCTTGGGGCGTTGCGGCACGAACACGAGCGGTCACGAGCGTTGACACAAGAATTGGTGCAAGCCTCAGCAGAATATGCAGCTAATCGACACCATGGCTCCTCCGCTTTGTCAGAGGTACTTCGGAATCTCGCCCAGTTCTACCCTGCACACATCTGGAAGGAGGAGTACCTGCTGTTTCCGCTGGCGAGGAAGGTGCTATCGGAAGAAGATGACCAGCGACTTTTGAGGGAATTTGAAAGCGTCGAATCCGATATTTACTCCTATGCACACGAGAGCTACGAGCAGCTAGCGACGGAACTCGAAGACCGCGTCCTAAGAACTTCTCCGAAGATGAGAGCCAGCACTGGACGCGTGGCGTGACATGGTTGGCACGCTCAGGAGGAGATCCCGGATGAACATCGTGGAAGCGTTATCAATTCGAATTCCATGTACCGTGTGCGGCCAGTTTTATGAAGTGCCTCTGACCGACATCCTGCTCTCCTACCGAATGCTGGAACAGGGCTGCCCGGTACCCGATGAAACTGAGTGTCCGCCACTATTTCAGACAACGCTCATTCCACGCGAGGTGTTGCATGACTTTGTTAAAGCGTGGCAGCGACTCGAGAAGAGCGTCGACCGGGACAACGGTGAACTTATGCTCAGTGATTGCATAGAAAGAAATGGTCGGCATGACGGAATTGTTGCATCGGGCACGACATCACGTCGTGGCGTCGAGAAGTGCAGTTGTAGACCAAGGCTCGTGGGACAGGCGAGGGATCGAGGCTTGGACCAGACCCTAAGTGACACGTTCCCGTGCAGCGACGCTTTGTCCTCCATACCCAACCCTGCAGTGGAACCCATGGTCTGGCAGTCATCCCGGACGGATGAGTTGACTGAGGGTGCAGCATGAAAAGCTCAGCTACGTTTATAGGGTCCGAAAGAATATTTGAGAAGTTGCGCGCAATCTGTACGGAGCGCACAGTCCAGGGATCGACGGTGCTATTTAGCCAAGGGGAAACTCCCAAAGAAGTGGTGCTCGTCTTGCGCGGAGAAATTGCACTGACTCCGGATGCTACCGAACCGACCCTTTGCCGGATTGCAAGCGCTGGTGCGGTCCTCGGAGTCCCTGCAATTCTGGGGCGCAAATGCTACGGCCTGACTGCGGTTTCGGTCGGCAAGTGCATGGTTGCCATCGTGGCCAAGGAACGCTTCCTTGCGGCGCTTCAGACAGACTCGGAGATGGCTTTGGGGATTGTTCGAATGCTGGCGGAAGAAATTTCGGAGATGCAGAACTTGAATGTGCAGTTCCGACTTGCTCACATGAACGAACTGGCCATCCAATGAGGTGGGGCAGCGGATGCGCGCGAAAGTCCTCACTCCGTCCGCATGGTAGGACCGGCAGAGAGGAAACATAGGAAAGATCGAGCCATGGCATACGTGATTGCTGAACCATGTATCGGGGTGAAAGACACCGCTTGTGTTGATGCCTGCCCTGTGGACTGCATTCATCCGAGGAAGGGTGAGAGCCGCTTTTGCTGAGGACCCTCAGCTTTACATCGACCCTATTGAGTGTATCGATTGTGGTGCGCGTGTACCGGTGTGCCCGGTGTCAGCGATCTTCGCGTTCGACGATCTCCTTACAAAGTGGAAGGAGTACACAGAAAAGAACGCTGAATACTACAAACGCTGAGCACGAGCATTGAGGATGTCATGCTGATAGGACAATCACAGGCACATCAGCAGCAGTGAAAAGAGAGAGGTATATGGACTACAAATTTATCCCGGACCTGGCTGCAGAGTTTGCAATGCCAAGGGACGGAATCATCCCAATCTTACGTCGGCTTCTCCCTGGAGGAAGTACAGCAGAGCTGGTGTCGGGGCAGAATGGGTTGACAATTCCTGGCCTGTCGAGAAACCAAATAGCGTTACATTGAACTTCTCATCTTTGTGGAGTACACGACACTGGTCCGTTGCTGCGTTCCATCAACAAGGCGGGCAGTATTTGGGGACACGGCTTTACGCCCAAGTTGATCTGGGCAATCGTGAAGCTAAACGCGAAAAGCTGCGGTTTGGCATCGGTAACACCACACGACTTGCGACGGACCTGTGCACGACTGTGCCATCAGGCAGGCGGTGAACTGGATCAGATTCAGTTCCTGCTCGGCCACGTTTCAATTCAGACCACGGAGCGATACAGGATGCAAGCAGCGTTTTCGCGATGCGGTTAACGACCACATCGGTCTGGACCCGGATGCGCCCTCATGACGGGCGTTGCGGGACTTCTACTCCCTGGCCGACTTATCGAGAGTAATCTCCCACAGTAACCGCGCGACAGGGGCGCGGGTCGGTTGAAGATTTTGTGCTAAATTTGTGCTAACGATTCGCGGAAGGTGCAGTTCTAGCGTTTCTTAGATCTCATTAAAGCAATAAGTTGCTTGTTTGCAATTGTAGTCGGTGGTTCAAATTCACCCCCCGCAACCAAAAGATTCAATCGGTTATGGGTTTCAGGCTGAAAAGCCAAGTACCCAATTGGTACGCTGAGCAAGCCGCCCTCTACGAGCGGCTTGTTGTTTTTGCAGCCATTGGCGTTTCCGCCGCTAGCAACTGTCCTACGACAACCTTCGTTAGCCTTTCTCTTCTGCTCGCTTATTGCCTGCGTGTAAGCCTGCAAGGTGGTCTGAACATCCGAGTCCCGCAGCAACTCCTGTTGCCCCTTGATGTCTGTACCGTTTGCCCTAAATAAGTGTGGCGCAACGTGTGCCATCCGACGCGCTGCGTGATCTTTGCGCGAACGGCGGCAGGCTGCACAACCCGCTTCAACGGAAAGTGCGACCATACTGGCTCCGTAGCGCTCTTGAACTCGCTGGCAAACAGTCAATCGGCGTCAGCACGATATGCGGTTTTGCCGCGCCTTATCGTTGCCTAGAAAAGCACACCATTCATCGTCCAGGAGAGTGCCGTTGGTCTGGAGATCAATTGCGATGCGCTGATGCGGACGCTGATATTTTTTTCCAGCGCCACCACTTTTTCGAAGAAACCCACTCCCAAGAGGGTCGGCTCGCCTCCCTGCCACGAGAACACGACTTCCTCACCACGCTGGCTTTCGATGTACTGGCGAATGTGCGCCTCTACAGTCTCGTCGCTGATGCGGAACTTGCTGTTGCTGCCCGGCAGTTTCTTCTTTGTGCAGGTAATAGCAATAGCAGCAGTCGAGGTTGCAGATCGCCCCGGTGGGTTTCACCATAGCGTGAAAACGCGGCTTGGTCCGCGCAGTTTCCGGGGCGCCTTGCAGCCTGATGTGCACGCCAGCTTCCATCGTCTGTTGGAGGCAGGCTTGGTTAATAAGGCGACTGAAGAAAATCGTCCACGCGCCGATAAAAGGAATTTGGAGGAATAGTCGATGGATCCTGCCCCGGCGGCCAGTCAAGCGAGCGCGTTTCTAGGTGACATGGGCGACGTGATCAAGGAGTTCCTCGTCGAGTGCAATGAAGCTCTTGATCGCTTTGACCAGGATTTGATCGCGCTGGAGAAAAACGTAACTTCGCGCGAGCTATTGGACAGCGTCTTTCGTGCCATCCATACCATCAAGGGCACCGCCGGCGTACTTGGGTACGACAAACTGGTCTCCGTTTCGCACCTGGGTGAAAGCGTGCTGAGCCGGATGCGCGACGGCGTTTTGCTGCTTTCTCCAGCGATCACCACCGCACTGCTGGCCATGGCCGACGCGCTGCGGCACATCCTGGAAGAGATCGCCAGCAGCGGAGGCGAAGGCGACGAGGGTTACTGCGGAGTAGTGCAGCAGCTGTCCGCGGTGCTCAATCAGAAGCCGCATGGCGGCTCCGAGAAGGCGCAAACCGCGGTCAGCGAGCCGCCCACCGAGCGCGAGACCGCGCCCCGTTTGGGCGAGATTCTGGTGACGACCGAAGCCTGCCAGGCCGAGGATGTGCAGACGGCGATCTCCCGGCAGCGGGAAGGAGATCCGCGGCTGCTGGGCGAGATTTTGGTGGCCGATCGCGGCGCCGATCCCGGCGAAGTCAGCAAGGGACTGAAGGTACAGAGCGAGTGCCGCGATGCGATGAGCAACACCATTCGCGTGGACGTGGCGCTGCTGGACAAGGTGATGAACCTGGTGGGAGAGCTGGTGCTGGCCCGCAACCAGGTGCTGCAGTTCACCGGAACGCAAGAGGACAGCAGCTTTCTCAGCACCGCCCAGCGGCTGAACCTGATCACCACCGAATTGCAGGAAGGGGTGATGAAGACCCGTATGCAGCCCATCGGCAATGTGTGGAACCGGCTGCCGCGGGTGGTTCGCGACATGGCGGTGGGCTGCGGCAAACAGATCGAGATTCGCATGGAAGGGGCGGAAACCGAACTCGATAAGACCATTATCGAAGCCATCAAGGATCCGCTCACCCATATCATCCGCAACGCTGTGGACCACGGCATCGAATGCCCCGAGGCCCGTGCGGCCAGCGGAAAAACGCGCGAAGGGCATCTGGTACTGCGCGCCTTCCACGAAGGCGGCCAGGTGAACATCGAGGTTTCCGACGACGGCGCCGGTATTGCCACGGAAAAGTTGAAGGCGAAAGCGATCGCCAAAGGCATCGTCACCCCCGATCATGCCCTGCGGATGTCGGAGCGCGAACTGCTGAACCTGGCGTTTTCTCCCGGCCTGTCAACCGTCGAAAAGGTCAGCAACATCTCCGGCCGCGGCGTGGGCATGGACGTGGTGAAGACCAATATCGAGAAGATCGGCGGCACCGTCGATCTGCAAAGCGCGGCGGGCAAGGGCACTCTGCTGAAGATCAAAATTCCCCTTACCCTCGCCATTATTCCCGCGCTCATCGTCACCAGTGGGGGCGAACGTTTCGCCATTCCCCAGGTCAGCCTGATCGAGCTGGTGCGCTGCGAGGGCGGAGAGTGCGGTGGCAGCGTGGAGAACATTCATGGCGCTTCCGTCTACCGGCTGCGCGGCAACCTGCTGCCGTTGGTCTATCTCAACCGCGAGCTGCGCCTGGGGAGTGAATCCGGCTCCGGGTCGGTTAACATCGTCGTCCTGCAAGCCAACGACCGCCAGTTCGGGTTGGTAGTCGACGAGATCAACGACACCGAAGAGATCGTGGTCAAACCGCTTTCCAAGCAGCTGAAATCGGTCTCCTGCTTCGCTGGAGCCACCATCATGGGTGACGGACGTGTGGCCCTCATCCTGGACGTGCTGGGGCTGGCGCAGATGACCCGGGTGGTGAGTGAGCTGCATGAATCGAGCGTCGCCAAGAACCAAGCCCATTCGGCAGACAACTCCGGAGGACGAGAATCGTGGCTGCTGTTCCGCATTGGCAAGCAAGGGAGGATGGCGATCCCACTCTCCCTGGTCTCCCGGCTGGAGGAGTTTCCGGCCGCGCAAGTGGAGCGCTACGCGGGGCGGGAGGTTATGCAGTACCGCGAGCAGATTATGCCCCTGGTCCGATTGGCGGAGGCGCTGGGGTATGGCGGCGCGACCGACAGCGAGTTGTTGCAGGTCATTGTGTACTCGGCCAGCGGCCGCAGTGTTGGCCTGGTGGTGGACGAAATCCTGGACATTGCCGAGCAGTCGGCGGTGGCGCAGCAGATTCGGCACGTGGATACACTCGCCGGCGCAGCCGTAATTCAGCAACGGGTTACCGATCTGCTGGACGTTCCCGCGCTGCTGGCGGCCGAGCATCTGGTGGACAACGAGGGGGCGCGAGCATGAAGCATCGCCGGCAACTGTGCACATTCTATTTGCAGAAATTGTTGTTCGGGGTGGAAGTGGAGAAGGTTCAGGAAGTCATCCGCTACCAGGAGATGACCCGCATACCCCTGTCACCGCCCGTCATCGCCGGTCTGATTAATCTGCGCGGCCAGATTGTCACAGCCGTGGATCTTCGCCAGCAACTGCACCTGGAAGCCAGAAATGGCGGCGAACTGCCGATGAACGTCGTCATCCGCAGAGAGGATGGTCCCATCAGTCTGCTGGTCGACGAGATTGGCGACGTGGTTGAGGTCGATGACCAGCTGTTCGAACCCGCCCCCGATACGTTGGACTCCCACGGCCGGGAGTTCATTCGTGGCGTTTACAAACTGAAGGAACAACTGCTGCTGTTGCTGGATACCGAGAAAGCCATGGCGGTCGTGGGTACCCACCCGGCCTAGAGAGCCGATCAGGATCAGTCGCAAGGCAGCCAAAAGGAGCTTACATGTTACATGCGCAGAGTAAGGGAAACGGAATCCATAAGAGCCGGACGAACGGGGAAGGCCCGCATCCATCCATGGCAATGCCGGCTGAACCGCAACTGGCCAACGAGATATGCCGGGTTATGGCGGCGGTGCGCGCCGGACAAGCCGGCGAACGGGCGCGGATCGAGGGCTTCGAAGGCGAAGAACGTGAGACCCTCGAGGCGATCAATCAGGCACTCGATGCCCTTGGCGCGCCTCTGGCAGTAGCCACTGAATTCCTCGGCTGTCTCGGCCAGGGCAAGATTTCGGAGAAGATTACCGCCGATTTTCCCGGCGAGCTGAACACCACGAAGACCAATCTTAATGCTTGCATCGATGCCCTCGGCGGGGTGGTGGAAGTCAGCAAGGTGCAGGAGCGCATGGCGGTAAACGATATGTCGCTACACGCTGCAGAGACCTACCCGGGAATTTTCGGCGAGCTGTGCCGCTCAACGAACATAGCCCAGGCATGCATTATCAATACCGTCCGGGTCACGAAACAGATTGCCACCGGGGATTTCAAGCAGGACTTGGAGGTTTTGGAAAAGGTCGGCAGACGCTCAGAAAGGGACGAGTTGGTTCCGGCTTTTGTCACCATGATGCGAGCGGTGGATGCCCTGGTCGCCGATGCCGAGATGCTGGAGAATGCGGCGACTGAAGGCAAGCTGGCCCTCCGCGCCGACGCCAGCAAGCACAAAGGTGAGTTCGGCAAGGTCATCGCCGGATTCAACGCTACCTTGGACGCCCTTGTCGGGCCGCTGAATGTCTCGGCCGATTATGTAGACAAGATTAGCAAGGGCAACATTCCGGCAAAGATCACCGATAACTACAACGGCGATTTCAACACCATTAAGAACAACCTGAACCAATGCATCGATGCCCTCAATGGCCTGACGGAAGAGATGGCGCGGATGTCGGAGGCGCACATTGCGGGCGACATCGATGTTGTGATCCCGGACGAGAAGTTCCAGGGCGCTTACCGCACGATGGCCCGGGGCGTGAATGAAATGGTCCAAGGCCACATCACGGTCAAGAAGAAAGCCATGGCCTGTGTGGCCGAATTCAGCCGCGGCAATTTCGATGCCGAGCTGGAGAAGTTTCCCGGCAAGAAAGCCTTTATCAACGACAACCTGGAGCAGCTGCGCGCCAATGTAAAGTCGTTCATCGCAGAAATGACGCGCATGTCCGATGCCCACAATGCGGGCGACATCGACGTAGTGATCCCGGAAGAGAAATTTGCCGGCGCCTATCTGACCATGGCCAAGGGCGTAAACGAAATGGTGCAGGGACACATCACGGTCAAGAAAAAAGCCATGGCCTGTATCGCCGAGTTCGGCAAAGGCAACTTCGAAGCGCCGCTGGAGAAGTTCCCCGGCAAGAAGGCATTCATCAACGACACCATCGAAGAGGTGCGCTCGAAGCTGAAAGCGTTGATTGTGGACACGGACCTGCTGGTGCAGGCCGCGGTAAAAGGCCAACTGGCGACCCGCGCCGACGCCGGCAAGCACGGTGGCGACTTCCGCAAGATCGTGGCTGGCGTAAATGCCACCCTGGACGCGGTCATCGGGCCGCTGAATGTTTCGGCCGATTACGTCGACAAAATCAGCAAGGGCAACATCCCCCCCAAGATCACCGATAACTACAACGGCGATTTCAACACCATCAAGAACAACCTGAATACCTGTATCGATGCCGTCAGTGCATTGGTCGCCGATGCCGACATGCTGGTGCAGGCGGCGGTGGAAGGCAAGCTATCCACTCGCGCCGACGCTCAAAGGCATGGCGGCGATTTCCGCAAGATCGTCGATGGCGTGAACGCCACCCTCGACGCTGTGGTCAACCCGCTGAAGGACGTAAGTGGAGTGCTCGACAAACTGGCGGGAGGCGATCTTACGGCGGAGGTGGTTGCCGAATACGCCGGGGACTTTGGGAGCCTGAAGACGTCGGTCAATGCTCTGGCCACCCAGGTGCGGACCGCCATCCAGCAGATCGGAGCCAACGCCGCCGCGCTGGTTTCGGCGGCCGAGGAACTCAACAAAGTCAGCCAGCAGATGAGCGCCAGCGCTGACGAGACGGCCACCCAGGCCAACGTGGTTTCCGCCGCCTCCGAGCAGGTGGCCAACAATGTCCAGACCGTCGCCACGGGGGCGGACGAAATGGGCGCCAGCATCAAGGAGATCGCCAAAAACACCGCCGACGCCACGCGAGTGGCGACTACCGCGGTGAAATCGGCGGAAGCCACCAACGTGACCATCAGCAAGCTGGGCCAGAGCAGCGCCGAGATTGGCCAGGTGATCAAGGTGATTACCTCGATTGCCCAGCAAACCAACCTGCTGGCGTTGAATGCCACGATTGAAGCGGCCCGCGCCGGCGAGGCAGGCAAGGGATTCGCGGTGGTGGCCAACGAGGTGAAGGAGTTGGCCAAGGAAACGGCCAAGGCCACCGAGGACATCAGCCGCAAGATCGAGGCAATCCAGACGGATACCAAGGGAGCGGTCGAAGCCATCGGGCAGATCGGTGGCGTGATCGTGCAGATCAACGATATTCAGAACACGATCGCCAGCGCAGTCGAGGAACAGAGTGCGACGACCAACGAAATCAGCCGCAATCTGGCGGAGGCGGCGCGCGGCAGCTCCGAAATCACCAAGAACATCACCGGAGTAGCCGAGGCGGCGCACAGCACCACGGCAGGAGCCGTCGATACGCAAAAGTCAGCACAATCGCTGGAGCGCATGGCGGCCGAGCTGCAGGGGCTGATTTCACAATTTAAGTACTGAACCTGTCACGTGGGGGCTGCGGTTCTCCCGTCCCGCAGCCGCCTCGGGTTGGTCCGGCAGAAGGAGTTGCCGATGCATGCCCTGGTGGTGGATGACTCTTCCGCAATGCGAAAGATTCTCGGCATGATCCTCAAGCCGAGAGGCTTTGACGTTCTCGAGGCCAAGGATGGAGTAGAGGCCCTGTCGGTGCTGAGCGGGAGCGGCGAGCTTGACCTGATTCTGATCGACTGGAATATGCCGGGGATGAACGGCCTGGAGTTGCTGCAGCAGATCCGGCAGCGCCCGGACTACGCGGGAACACAGATCCTGATGGTCACCACCGAAACCGGCATGGGACAGATGTCGACCGCACTGGAAGCCGGCGCCAACGAGTACATCATGAAGCCCTTCACCCCCCAGGTGGTGTGGGACAAACTGGAATTGATAGGCTTATGAGCGTCCTCTCGCGCAAGACGCGGGTTCTGGTGGTCGACGACTCGGTGGTCATGCGGCGCCTGCTGTCGGAGGTGATCTCGTCGGACCCGGAGCTGGAGGTGGCCGGTTATGCGGCCAACGGGCAGATCGCGTTGGCGCTGCTGGATAAGGTCTCGCCCGACATCGTGACCCTGGACGTCGAGATGCCGGTGATGAATGGCCTGGAGACCCTCAAGGCCATGCGAGGCGCGCGCCGCATGTTGCCGGTCATCATGTTCAGCACGCTGACGGAGCGCGGGGCCGAGGCCACGATTGAGTCGCTGGCCTTAGGCGCCAGCGACTACGTGGCCAAGCCCGCCGGAGGAGGCGATTACAATTCCGCTCGCGAGCGCATTCGCGAAGCCTTGCTGCCCCGGATCAAAGCGCTCTGCGGCAGATCAATCGCCACGCTTCCAGCCAAGTCTCCCTTGCCTCGCAGCCTGACGGCTCGCGCCATCAGGGCTCGGGATCGAATTGAGGTGGTAGCGATCGGATGCTCCACCGGCGGTCCGAACGCGCTGGCGCAAATCCTGCCGGCACTTCCGGCGGACTTTCCCGTGCCCCTGCTGGTAGTGCAGCACATGCCTCCGGCTTTCACCCGTTTTCTGGCGCAACGGCTGAACGGCCTTTGCCAGTTGCCGGTGGAGGAAGGCAGGAAGGGCGAGATGGTGAAGCCCGGAACGATGTGGATCGCCCCTGGCGGATATCACATGGGTGTGACCCGCGAGGGGGACGACACGAGATTGTGTATCAGCAGCGAGCCGCCGGAAAATTCGTGCCGGCCATCGGTGGACGTATTGTTCCGGTCGGTCGCGCAGATTTTCTCGCGACGGGCTTTGGCGGTGGTGCTTACCGGAATGGGTCAGGACGGACTTCGCGGTTGCGAGTTGTTATCGGAGCAGGGGGCTCAGATTGCGGTGCAGGACGAAGCCAGTTCGGTGGTTTGGGGCATGCCGGGCTTTGTTGCCAGGGCCGGGCTGGCCGATGCGGTGCTGCCGCTGTCCGACATCGGCTCCTACATTGTGGAGCGCGTCAGCGCGTTTCGCCCGCTGAAGACGAATCGAACCCACGTGGCGGCGGTGGCGAGATGACCCTGGCGAGCGTCGATTTCGATTATTTGCGGGCCCTGGTGAAGAATCACACTGCCATCGTGCTCGATGCGGGCAAGGAATACCTGGCGGAAACGCGTCTGGCGCCGCTGGTCGGCGAGCAGGGTTGTTCCTCGGTGCAGGAGTTGCTGGAGGTACTGCGGCGGCAAAACTTTAATGGTCTGCATCGCAAGGTCCTCGATGCCATGACCAACAATGAGACCTGGTTCTTCCGTGACTGCAATTGCTTTGCGGCACTCACCGGTGTTGTTCTTCCGGAGATAATGAAGCGGCGGGCGGTCGAACGCCGGATTGACATCTGGAGCGCCGCCTGTTCCAGCGGGCAGGAACCTTACAGCATCGCCATGGCGATTCGCGAGGAATTCAATCTGCCGGGGTGGAAGTTCTCCATTCTGGGCACTGATTTTTGCACCACCATCCTGGAGCGCGCCAAAAGTGGACTGTACCGGCAAATGGAGGTAAACCGCGGACTGCCGACAAAGCTGTTGACCCGCTATTTCACTCAACACAAGCTGCACTGGCAGCTGAAGCCCGAGATCCTTTCCATGGTGAAGCTGCAGTTGTTGAATCTGGCCGAGCCGTGGAAGGATGCCGTACCGTCCGTGGACATTGTCCTGCTGCGCAACGTGCTGATCTATTTTGATATGCAGACGCGCAAGGAGATCCTTGGCCAAGTGCGTCGAATTCTCCGCCCTGACGGATTTATGTTCCTGGGATGTGCGGAGACGACGTTGAATGTGGATCCCGGGTTTCAGCTTGTTCAAGCCAAGGATTATGTTTGTTACAAACTGAAGGACAGATGAGTGGATTGTGGCGGAAAACAGCAGCGCACAAAGACGTTTTGCGCGCGCACGTGGCGACTGCCGCTGGCTACCCGGCCACCGCGCGAACCGAGAAGAAGTGTTCGAGGGAACCAGAGGCGAAATCAAAGTCCGTTGTCATCGACTAAGCAATCTGCCAACAGGCTCGGGCGATAGCCCAGTCTTCCTGAGCACGGATGATGAGTACCTTGACGCGCGAATCGGAAGACGAAATTTCCTGGTCCGTGGGAGACGCTGCGTTTCTGCCGGCGTCGAGCCGGATGCCGAGAAAGCCGAGCGTGTCGCAGGTACCGGAGCGAACTTCAGGGGAGTGCTCGCCGACCCCGGCAGTAAACACCAGCGCATCGATTCCGCCCAGAACCGCGGCCATCGCTCCAATTCCAGAGCGTAGCCGGTGTACGTAGATATCAAAAGCTAGCTTCGCGCGTTCCTTACCCTGCGCGACGGCGGCCAGAATCTGCCGCATGTCGCCGGAGATGCCGGAAATGCCGAGCAGGCCAGACTGCTGGTTGAGAATGTTGTCCAGTTGCTGGCCGGTGATCGAACTTTGGCGCATCAGGTAAGTAAGGATTCCGGGATCGACCGACCCTGAGCGCGTGCCCATCATAAGTCCGTCAAGTGGGGTGAATCCCATAGTTGTATCCACACTCTTGCCGCCGTCGATGGCGGCGAGCGAGCAGCCGTTTCCCAAGTGGCAACTGATCAGCTTCAGAGACGATATGTCGCGGCCAAGCAAGTGTGCGGCGCGATGCGCGCAATATTGATGATTGATGCCGTGAAAGCCATAGCGCCGGATGCCGCCTTGCAACCACTCGTACGGTCCGGGATAAACAGCGGCGGCGAGCGGCAAGGTGCGATGAAATCCGGTGTCGAAGACTACCACCTGCCGGACTTGTCCCATCAGGCGCTCAATGATGTCGATGCCTTCCAGTTCGGCGCGATTGTGCAAGGGTGCGAACGCGGCAACGCCGGCGATCACGCTTTTCACTTCGGAGGTGACGACGGTTGCATCTTCCAGCTTGTGCCCGCCATGCACCACGCGATGACCGACAACGTCGATCCCGGAAGCATCCTTCATCACGCGCGTAGGGCCACTCCACAGAGTCTGGAGCATGCACTCGATGGCGGCCTGGCGGTTTTCGGCGCGAGCGTCTTCCTCGATGACCGCGCCTTGTGAAGTGTGCACCTCAAGCTTCGCGGAGCCGGCGTCCCACTCGATTTTGGCTTCCCACAGCGGAGCCGGAGGATTCTGCGGAAGCGAATCCCCCAGCTCGTAGAGAGCGCTCTTTTGGCTGCTGGAGCCGGAGTTAAGCACCAGGACTCTCATGCGTTAGTAGGGCCAGATCCAGTTCTGAACTTCCGGCATGTCCTCGCCGCGCTCGCGGATATAGAGTTTGTGCTCCACCAGCTTGTTGCGCAGCATTTGCTTGAAGTGGCCGCCCAGCGGCTGCAGGCGCGCCACACGATCCACTACGTCGCCCGCCAGATGATAGCGGTCGAGATCGTTCATGACCGTCATGTCGAAGGGCGTGGTGGTGGTTCCCTCTTCCTTGTAGCCGCGCACGTGCATGTTGTCGTGATTGTGGCGGCGATAGGTGAGGCGATGAATCAGCCAGGGATAGCCGTGGTAGGCAAAGATGACCGGCTTATCGATGGTGAAGAGCGAATCGAAGTCATGATCGGAGAGGCCGTGGGGATGCTCGGTCGAAGGCTGAATGGTCATCAGATCGACCACATTAATGACGCGAATCTTGATGTCGGGAAAGTGCTGCCGCAGGAGATCGACGGCCGCCAGGGTTTCGAGAGTTGGGATGTCGCCGGCGCAGGCCATCACCACGTCGGGCTCCACTCCGTTATCCGAGCTTGCCCAATCCCAGATGCCGATGCCATTGGTGCAGTGTTCAATCGCCGCCTCCATGTCCAGATATTGCAGCGCCGGCTGCTTGCCGGCCACGATCACGTTGACGTAATGCCGGCTGCGCAGGCAGTGGTCCGCAACGGATAGAAGGC
>JBARGS010000389.1:0-5795 GCA_049798495.1 Candidatus Korobacteraceae bacterium
CCCGGAAAGATGTAGGAGATGCGCACGCCGATTCCGTAGGTGTATTGCCAGGCCGTGAAAGCGGCGGCTGCCAATCCGGACAGGATGAGCAGAAGTATCAGCACGCGCACCTGTTTCAGCCGGTGCAGATTCTGCGCGACCACGATGCCCACCAACACCAGGCACACAATCTTCATGCGGTCCCAACTCAGCACGGGATCCGGACTGAGCAAGGTGGAAACTCCGCTCAAGGTGATGTAGGCCAGCAAGGGCGCAGATAGAGGCTGGCGGAATGGCCGCCTGCGCTCGACCGCCAACTTAATCAGCCACAGTAGAAATGCAATTTGCCACGAATGCTGCGCGCCTCGGATGGAATGCGGCAACAGAATCGCGAACAAAGCTAAGAAGAAGAAAATCGCTCCGTCCAGCCAGCGGCCCACGCGCAACGCGCCACCCGAGCGCACAGAATCTTCTCCCCGACGCGACTCGGCACGCTGCGACGCTTGAGGCGGGGAAGTTTGCGGTCCAGGTAGCATCGGCAACAAGGTAAGGGTTACTCAGTAGCCTACACTACTGGCACCTGGGCGAGAAATCCTGCTACAGTTAAAGTCGAAGCGCGCCGTCTGACATCCGAGCCATCTCCGCTCCTTGCGCCCGCTTCATTGACGTCTCCGGCCGGAAAACGCGGCTAGAGTGGCCTTCATCACAACCGTCAGAGTAACGGCAGTCACTGTGTTCGATCGACGTTCCAAGCTTCTCAGCACGATTACGTTATTGCACGACCTGGGGGTGACGTGTGTCGCCTTCGTGGTCGCCTATTGGCTGCGTAGCTTCCTGGTTCACTTCCAGTTCTTCAGCGCGCATCTGCCGGGAATCTATCCGTTCAGCCACTACCTGCCGCTGCTGGTTGCATTCCTCGCAGTCTGGGCGATCGTAGGCTATTTCTCCAGCTTCTATCGCGATCTTGAACTCAGCAATCCCATCCAACTGGTCATCAACATCGTCAGCCAGCTCGCAATCGTGCTGGTGGTCATCTACGCCGGCCTGTACCTGTTCCGCCGCATCGACATCAGCCGCACCTATGTTCTGCTGATCGGTGCGGTCGACTTCATTCTCCTGCTATTAGGCCGCACGCTGTCGTATGCCGCCGTCTCGGTGCTGCGCGATCGCCTGGGGCGCTATCACTACCTGCTCATTGTCGGCTGCGGCCCGCGCGCGCGCGAAATGGCCACGCTGATCGAGGAGAGCCGCAGCATGGGGCTGCGGGTAGTCGGCTTCGTCGATCCCGACTCCGCCGACGCGCCCATGCCCAACCTCGGCGGCTATCAGGTCTTTCCGCTCAACTCGGTGGGCAGCATTCTGCAAAATCACGTGGTCGATGAAATTGTCTTTGCCGTAAATATGCAGGAGCTGGCCCGGCTGGAGCCGTTGATGCAGCACTGCGCCGATCTCGGCATCCGCACCCGCGTACAACTGGAGTTCCTGCCGCCGGCCTATTCGCGCATCTATCTGGAGAACTTCCGCGAAGTCCAACTGCTCAGCCTGTCCAGCGCGCCCGACAGCGAGTTGCGTCTCTTCTTCAAGCGCGTCTTCGACGTGGCGCTTTCCTTCGCGTCGCTGGTGGTGCTCGCGCCTCTGCTGGCATGCATTGCGGCGATGATCCGCATCACCTCGCCCGGCCCGGTGCTGTTCGAGCAGACCCGTTGCGGTCTCGGCGGCCGCCGCTTCACGCTCTACAAATTCCGCTCGATGATCAACAACGCCGAGCAGATGCGCGCCGAGCTGCATCAGCTCAACGAGCTCGACGGGCCGGTCTTCAAGATCAGCGACGACCCGCGCATTACCACCGTAGGACGCTGGCTGCGCCGTTTCAGCCTCGACGAGCTGCCGCAGCTGTGGAACGTCTTTCGCGGTGAAATGTCGTTCGTCGGCCCGCGTCCTGCGGTTCCGGAAGAAGTGGAGCAATACGAGGACTGGCAGCGCCGCCGCCTGCGCATGCGGCCCGGCCTCACCTGCACCTGGGTGCTGGAGGGCCGCAACCACGTGGACTTCAACCGCTGGATGCAGCTCGACCTGAAGTACATCGACAACTGGTCGCTCTGGCTCGACGCCAAGATCTTCCTGCGGACGATCCCCATTGTGCTATCGGGAAGAGGGGCGTACTGAGGGTGGTAAGTTACCATGTGGCCTGTTTGCGCTCGTTATCACTCTGGAGAATCAGGGAAATGGCAACGCGTGATCCCAACGACCCGGTAGCACTGTACTTACGTGAGGCGGCCAGCGCTGAGCCTCTCCCTGCGGCGGCGGAGGTCGAGATATTTCGGCGGCTTGGTGCTAGTTACGATTGGGATGGCGACCCTGAGAAAGCCGCTCGAAGGGTCATTGAATCCCATCTTCGACTTGTTGTGTTTATTGCAGAACGCCACGCAGCATCCTCTGACGTTCCCTTGCTGGATCTGATTCAAGAGGGCAATATTGGCTTACTCAACTCGGTAAAAACATTCGCGAAGAATCCCTGCGCGGTGTTCTCCGCCTACGCCTCAGCGTGCGTCGAAGACGCAATCTCGAAGGCTGTTGCAAAATCGAAGTAGCGGCATCCTGCGGCACGGGCGGGATGGTTGGCCTAACATCGCCGGGTGCCCCACTCATTCCCGGTTTTGGAATGAGTGGGATCCATTCCAATCGCCATTTCCCGATCAACTCACCTAAACTGAACGTGGCGCCCAAAACGAGCGCCCAAGCTCAATGGTCTCCGTCACCATCGTCACCTGGAATTCGGAACGGTATCTTGACGAGTGTTTCGCCGCGCTCGATCGCCAGGACTATCGCAATCTCGAGGTGATTATCGTCGACAACGCCTCCGAGGACGAAACTAGCAAACTCCTGCAACGAGTCGAGTCCAAATGGCGGGTGATCTACAACGACAAGAACGTTGGCTTCGCCGCCGGGCAGAATCGGGCGATTCGCGCCTCACGTGGCGAATATGTGCTGTGCCTGAATCCCGATGTCGTGCTCAGTCCGGACTTCGTTACGCAGCTCGTGGCTGCCGCCGAAGCTCATTCCGATGCCGGCTCATTCTGCGGCAAGCTTCTGCGATGGGATCCAATGCCGGAAGCGCCCTCAAAGTCCATGGGTTCGGCCTTGAAGGGGCACGGCTTTCAGCCGTGCCGTAAAGCTGCCCAAGTTGCGCCCTTAGGCGCTGAGGGCGAGCTTCCGCAGGGGCTAAAGCCCGGCTCGTTAGCCAGATTTGACGGCACGCCTGAAGGCGTGCCCCTTCAAAAATGCGAGCCTGAAGGCTCGCTCTACCTGGGCGTTCAAGGTGCGCAGGAAGGCTCGCTGTACCCGGACCTTAACGGCACGTCTGAAGTTCTTCAAAATCCCGCTCCTGAAGGGGGAATGGGCGCCGACCCCCGCAAGACCAACATCATCGATTCGACCGGTATCTACTTCACGCCCAACATGCGTCACCTCGATCGCGGCGCGGAAGAGATCGATCACGGCCAGTACGATCGCATGCAGTACGTCTTCGGCGCCAGCGGCGCGGCGGCGTTCTTCCGCCGCAACTTCATCGAAGCCGTCTCGGTCGAAGGCGAGTTCTTCGACGAGGACTTCTTCGCCTTCCGTGAAGATGGCGACCTCGCCTGGCGCGCGCAGGTGATGGGCTGGAAGTGCCTTTACGTGCCGGCCGCCGTCGCATGGCACGTGCGCCGCGTCACCCCCGAGCGCCGCAAAGAACTGCCGCTGGTAATCAACTGGCACTCGGCCAAGAACCGCTTCCTGATGCGCGGCAAGAACGCCTCGGGATGGCTCTGCTGGCGTCTGTTCTTTCCCGTGCTCTGGCGCGACATCATGACCTTCGGTTACGCTGCGGTGCGCGATCGGCGCCTGTGGTCGGCCGTGATCTACTGGTGGAAGGCGCGCGCCAGCATTCGCCGCAAGCGGGCCATCATCCAGTCGCGCCGCCGCGTCTCCGACCGCGATTTGCTATGGTGGTTCAGCAATCGCCCTCGCGCGCTTGATGTGCAGAGCGGCGAGCATTCAGCAGTCAGCAATCAGCATTCAGCCAGTGAGGAGTAGTACTTATGCCGAGTAGTACTTATGCCTGAATGAGTAGCGCTTCGTTCGAATACGACTAATCCGCGCGTGGGACGAGACTATAGGGGTCCCCTCGGCTGCGCTCGGGGCAGGCACTTCGACTCCGGCGCGCAACGGCGGCGTGCCTGCGCTCAGGATGACAGAATGGACAAGCTAATTGCTAGTTGCTGATTACTGAGTGCTGAGTGCTGAGTGCTGACTGCTGAGTGCTGACTGCTGAGTGCTGACTGCTGACTGCTGACTGCTCACACATGAACATCGCCATCGTCGGAACTCGCGGCATTCCCAATCGCTATGGCGGCTTCGAGCGCTTTGCCGAGCAGATCGCCACGCGCTTCGCCGACCACGGCCACCGCGTCACCGTCTATTGCCGCCGCGCGTTCACCTCGCCTGACGATGTCTACGACCGCCGCGTGCGTCGCGTCATCGTCCCCAGCCTGCATCAGAAGCACCTCGATACCTGGGTCAGCACCTTCTTCGCCGCTGTGCATGTCGCCTTCAGCGACAACGACATCGTGCTGCTGTGCAACGTTGCCAATAGCCCCTTCGCCTACATCCCGCGGATGTTCGGCAAGCCGGTGGTGCTCAACGTCGACGGCCTCGACCGCAAGCGCGAGAAGTGGGCCGGCCTGGGCGCGCAGGTGCTGCACTTCTGCGAATGGATGTCGTCGTTCAGCTCGAATCAACTCGTCACCGACGCCCGCGCCATTCACGACTACTACTTGAACAAATATGGCAGCGAGTCGGCCGTCATCGGCTACGGTTCGGAGATGCCGGCGGGCGATTACAACCTGAACGGCCTCAACCTCGAGTCCGGCCGCTACGTGCTTTATGTCAGCCGGATGGAGCCGGAGAACAATCCCGACCTCGTCTTGCGCAGCTGGCGCAACGTGCGCAGCGACTGGCCGCTTGTCATGGTGGGCGACAATCCTTACGACACCGGCTACATCGAGCGGCTGAAGTCGCTGGGAGACGAGCGCGTGCGCTTCACCGGAGCCATTTACGGCGACGGCTACTGGGCGCTGCAGAAGCATGCCGGAGTTTTCGTCTTCGCCTGCGAGATTGGGGGCGTCCACCCCGCACTCATCGAAGCCATGGCCGCTAGCAATCCAGTGCTCTATCTCGATACTCCGGAAAACGCGGAGACGGCGGGCGACGCTGCGATTCGCTATAACAAATCGGAGTCCGACCTCGCGGCCAAGCTGCAATCGCTACTCGACGATTCCGGAGCTCGCGATCAGCTGGCCACCCGCGCCAAGCAACGAGCCGATGGGTTGTATCGCTGGGAAGCCATCGCACAGAAGTACGAGAAGGTCTTTGGGGACTTGGTGAAGAAGTAGTGCTGAGCTGTCAGCTCTCAGCCGTCGGCACTCAGCCGAACCCAAGGTTGCTGTCATCCTGAGCGGAGTGAGGTCGCTATGCGACCGAACGCAGTCGAAGGACCCTATATTGGCGAGTGGCTCAGCCCTCGGTCTGCTCGCGTCTTTCGCCTTGTGTTGGCGAAGGGGCGGGACGATAGCCCCACCCTCGAAACTTGAAACCCGAAACTCGAAACCGTCTTTACACCCTCTCGATCGTCACCGAGTTCAACACCACATCCTTATTCGGCTTGTCCTGGCGGTTGCGCGGCAGCTTGGTGATCTTGTCCGCCACGTCCTGGCCTTCGATCACTTCGCCGAAGATGGTGTGATTGCCGGTGAGCCACGGCGTCGCCGCCACGG
>JBARGS010000390.1:0-15030 GCA_049798495.1 Candidatus Korobacteraceae bacterium
GCCATTTCCAAGGTGAAGGAAATCATGGCGCAACAGAATCCTGTTCCGGCTGGACTGCGCGTTGGCGTAGTTGGGGGAGGCTGCTCCGGATTCTCCTACTCCATGTCGTTCGAGAACGGCGCCGGCATGATGGACAAGACCTTCGACTTTGGAGGCCTGAAGGTCTATGTGGACGCAACCTCGCTGATGTACCTGAAGGGCGTCAGCGTGGATTACCTCGAGACGCTGGAGGGCGCGGGCTTCAAGTTCGATAACCCCAACGTCAAGAGCACCTGCGGCTGCGGCTCCTCGTTCAACGTCTAAGCAAAGCAGCATCGCAAAGTTCGAAAGCCCCGTGGCACCTGCGCGGGGCTTTGCTTTTTGTCGATTGAAGATCTCCGGAGCTTCCTTTCGCGGTTGACGGTGAGACTTCACGCACAACGATTCGTCTCGCCAGGGGTTTCAGGATGACGAGGCTAACGGCGCGGGCTCTCTATACCTTGCAGCACGCTCGCTATACAATGTTCTTTCCTGCTTGCTTCTGTGAAGCGTCGGCAATCCACGTTGGGAGTGCGGATGAAGTTCTTGCGTGAAACAGCTTTGCTGGCATTAGCTGCTTTCTTACTATTGGCATGGGTGGCCTGTGGCGATCAATACCGTCCGGTGGCCAATCCCGTCATCAGCGGCGGCGGACAGCCGCAGAGCACGCACTTTGCCTACGTCGTAAACAGCAATCCTAACGGCACCGACGGATCCACCACCCAGATCGACGTCTCCGGCGATACCAACTCCGCTGTCAACACCTTGGGCGTGAGCTCGATTTACGAAGCCTTTCCGCCCTCCTCGGGCGCTCTATTTATAGCCAACAGCGGTAACGACACGGTCAGCGAATATCTCCCGGTCCTGTCCAGCGCCGTGGTCACCATCAGCCTGTTGCCGGGATCGCATCCTGTATTCCTCGGTTCGGCGCAACCCGGGTTCATGTTCGTCATCAACTCAGGCGCCAACTCCAGCTGTAAGAGTACGGGATCGATCAGCACCATTCCGGTATCGACATTGAGCGTCAACAACACAGTTTGTGTCGGTCACAATCCCACTGCGATGGTTCAATCGGCGGCCAACGGCCCCATCTACGTGTTGAACCAGGGCGACAACAGCCTTACGGTGTACAACCCCAGCACTGGAAACATAACCGGAACAGTGATGACATCGGGAGGTCTGGGAGTCAATCCCGTCTCCCTGACCGCAAGCGTCGATGGCAACTGGATTTTTGTGGTGGCGCAGGGCGATGGAGTCAGTCCGGGCGAACTGAACATCATTGCCGCCGGAGCGACGACCGTAGCAGCTTCGGTGCCGCTGGGAGTGAACCCCACTTTCTCAGTGGTCGATCCCACCCTCAATCGACTCTACGTGACGAACACGGGCGACGACACGGTGAGCGTCTTCGATGCTTCCAATGTGAACGCCTCCAACTCGCCGGCGATACCCCTGCTGGCCACGGTGACGGTCGGGACCGGGCCGATCGGTGTTACCGCGCTGACGGACGGGACAAAGTTCTACGTCGCTAACGCCGGCTCCAACAACGTGAACGTGGTCAACGCCAACAGCTACGTCGTAGTGAGCACAATCTCGCTCGGCGCTTCCGCCAATCCCGTGTGGATCGCCTCCGATCCCACTGCCAGCAAGGTGTACGTCGCCAATCAGGGCACCTCCAACACAACCGTTATCCAGACCTCGAATAACTCGGTTACGCTGAGCATTCCCGCGCCGCAACAGGATTCCAACTGTCGAGGTACTTGCGCTCTGCAGACACCGGTGATGATTATTACGCAGTAAATCCGTCCCAAGGCTCTCTGCAGATGGGCACCACGGAGTAGAGCATACCTCGCCTCAGAATTCATCAGGCGAACATGAATTCCTTGCTGCGCAGGTCGCGAATGGTGTCGCGCAGTTTGGCGGCCTGTTCGAACTCAAAGCGCTTGGCCGCTTCGCGCATATCGCTTTCCAGCTTCGCGATGTAGGCGTCCAGCTCTTCCTGCGAGCGGAACTCCGGCATCCCTTCAGCTTCGTTGGTGAGGTCGGCATAATCGGCGTTGGCAACGGCCACCAGCGTCATATCCAGCGGACGGACGATGCTCTCCGGCGTGATGCCGTGCTCCTCGTTATACGCTTGCTGAATGGCGCGGCGGCGATCGGTTTCGTTCATCGCCTTCGTCATCGAGTCCGTCATGCGGTCGGCGTAGAGAATAGCGCGGCCGTTGATATTGCGGGCACAGCGTCCGACGGTCTGGATGAGCGAACCCGCCGAGCGCAGAAAGCCTTCCTTGTCCGCGTCGAGAACCGCGACCAGCGAGACTTCCGGCAGATCGAGGCCCTCGCGCAGCAGATTGATGCCGATCAGCACGTCGAACTCGCCCTTGCGCAGATCGCGCAGAATCTTGATGCGCTCCAGCGTCTCGATCTCCGAGTGCATGTAGCGGCAACGCACGCCGACCTCGGCGTAGTACTCGGCCAGATCCTCGGACATGCGCTTGGTGAGCGTCGTCACCAGCACACGCTCGTTTATCTTGGCGCGCTCGCGAATCTCGTGCAACAGATCGTCGATTTGCCCCTTCACGGGTCGCACCTCCACCGGCGGATCGATCAGGCCGGTCGGTCGAATGATCTGCTCGACCACGACGCCTGCCGACTTCGTCAACTCATACGGTCCAGGTGTCGCGGACACGTATACGACCTGATTAACCCGGTGCTCAAATTCCTCGAATGTGAGCGGACGATTGTCGAGCGCGCTGGGAAGGCGGAATCCGTACTCGATCAGGTTCTGCTTGCGCGAGCGGTCGCCGTGCCACATGCCGTGCACCTGCGGGATCGTCTGATGCGATTCGTCGATGAAGAGCAGGTAGTCGCGCGGCACGTAGTCCAGCAGTGTCGGCGGCGGCTCGCCCGGCAGACGGCCAGTGAAGTGCCGCGAATAATTCTCGATGCCGTGGCAGTAGCCCATCTCCTTGATCATCTCGAGATCGAAGCGTGTGCGCTGATGCACCCGCTGCGCTTCGACGATCTTGCCCTGCTTCTCCAGTTCGGTTTCCCACCACGCGAGCTCTTCAAGAATGGACGCGACCGCGGTGTTCTTGCGCTCCGGCTTCATCACGTAGTGCGTCTTGGGATAGATGGGCAAGCGCACATGCTTCTGCTTCACCGTGCCGAACAGGGGATCGATCTGCGCCAGCGACTCGACCTCGTCGCCCCACAGCTCGATGCGATACGCGTTGTCGTCGTAAGTGGGGAAGATTTCGATGATGTCGCCGCGCACGCGAAAGGTTCCCCGCCGGAAGTCGCCGTCGGTGCGCTCGTAGAGAATTTCCACCAGCTTGCGCGTGATCTCGTCGCGCTTGATCTTCTGTCCCTTCTCCAGGAACAGCAGCATGCCGTAATACGCCTCGGGCGAGCCCAGTCCGTAAATGCAGCTCACCGAGGCGACGATGATGCAGTCGCGGCGCTCGAACAGCGACTTGGTGGCCGACAGCCGCAGCTTGTCGAGCTCGTCGTTGATCGTGGCTTCTTTCTCGATATAAACGTCGCCCGCGGGAATGTAGGCCTCGGGCTGGTAATAGTCGTAATACGAGACAAAATATTCAACCGCATTGTGCGGGAAGAACGACTTGAACTCGTGATAGAGCTGGGCGGCGAGAGTCTTGTTGTGCGCCAGGATCAGCGCCGGCCGGTTGAGATTCTCGATGACCTTGGCCATCGAAAACGTCTTACCCGAGCCGGTGACGCCCAGCAGCACCTGGTGCTTGTCGCCGTCGGCCACACCACGCGTGAGCGACTGGATGGCCGGGCCCTGATCGCCCTGCGGTTTGTATGGACAAACTAATCGGAATTCCATGGTATTTCTGCCCGACTCAGATGCTCACGAATTTGTTCGCAGCCCTCACAGGAAGGAATTTCGTCGAGTGGGCATCTCTTGATTATACGATGCGGGGCGGTCTTCACTGCGAAGGGAAACGACTCATCCAGAGGCCGGGAGAAAAGCAGATCCCTCGCTTCGCTCGTGATGACAATTTGGGGAATGCGGACAGTCACGCCTGAGAAGGATCGCCCATTCCGCGGGCCATTCGGCTTTGCTAGCGGGAACGTTGCATCTGTCCCCCCTACGATTTGTCATTACGAGCGCAGCGAGGAATCTGCTGTTTCTATCTGAGCCGTCCGTGTTGCTCGCCTTCGCCCGTGCGGTTACTATCTTTGCGCAAGATGACTCGACCCGAAAGGGTGACACCATGAATCGCTATGCGCGTCGAATTGCCATCTTAGTTCTGGCGGTATGCACCGCAACATTTGCACAGGAGGCGTCGAGCATCGGCCCCAACGCCGGCGGTGAGGAAGCGCAGGTCAAGAAAATCGTTGACGGAATCATGCAGCCATACCTCGCCCAGAATCAGGCGCCGGGGGCGATCGTCGGCGTCTCGCTGCATGGCCATCGGTACTACTTCCCGTACGGAAAAGCGACCGATGCGGGTGCTCCGTTTACTCCCGACACGCTGGTCGAGATCGGCTCGTGTACCAAAACGTTTACGACCACGCTGTTTGCGCTGGCCATCAATCGCAATCAGATCGATCCAAAGGCCTCAGCCCAAAAGTACATGCCGAGCGGCTACACGCTGAAGCCCGGCGCGCAGCAGATGACGCCGCTGGAACTGGCGGACTTCACCTCCGGCTTGCCCGACGATCCCACTAACCTGCCGCGCGGCCTTGAGCAGCGCAGCATCGAGCACTACACCACCAAGGACTTCCTCGATTGGGTGTCGCACTGGACGCCCGCGACCACGCTGCCGGCGCCGTATCTCTACTCCAACGCGGGCATCGGCGTGCTGAGTTACCTGGTGATGACGGCGACCGGCAAGCAGTGGGAGGATCAGCTGAACAGCGAAATTCTGCAGCCGTTAGGCATGCCCGACACAACGTTGCGTCCGTCGGCGGAGCAGATGAAGCGCATGGCGAAGGGACATCTCCGCAACGGAAACAATGCTCCGCCGTGGCCGATCTATGCCTGGTACGCCGCCGGTGGATTGCGCTCGACCGCCGCCGACATGTTAAGTTTTGGCGAGGCCAACCTGGGCAACAAGCAAGTTAACGGCAAGCCGGTCTCCGCCGATCTGATCGCCGCGATGCAGGTGGCTCAGAAACCCATCTACACCATGCCGAACGGATTCAACAAGCAGGCGATGGCATGGGTGAATAACATGGGCAATGGCAATCCCAATCTCCATCCCGTTATCGTCAAGAATGGCGGGACGGTGGGATTCGGCACGGTCATTGCCATCAGTCCAGCCAAGGACGCAGCCGTGTTTATCGCCGTCAATCAGGCGGGAGACAATCCCGCCGGCAAGGGCGTGGAAATCGTGCGACACCTTCCGTAGCCGCCCCTGCCTGGCTAATTCGTTCTCTGCACGCTGGTAGCAGACCAGCAGTGCTCCTGGATGGCGCTGATCGGCGTTTGGCCAAACTGGATCACTGATTTATCCTGTCGTTCTGGCCTAACATTACTGGAAGTACTAGGTCTGCTTTGTTCCGCAGACGAATTCATATTTATTTTACGGAAGGTCATCATGAAGATTCTTGTAATTGGTGCGGGCATGATGGGTTGGGCCGCGGCCTTCGACATGGCGCGAGCCGAACAAGTACAAGCGGTAACACTCGCCGATCGCGACGAGAAGGTCTTAAACGATGCTGTCGGGAGAATTCAACGGCTCACCGGCAACAACAAAGTGACGGCGGTCCAGCTGGACGCTTCTGACGTGCAAGCCGCGCTGAAGCTCATGCGCGGGCATGACGGCGTGCTCTCGGCTGTGCCGTACTTCTGCAATCTTGGATTGGTGAAGGCCGCGATCAAGGCCGGCTGTCACTTCGCCGATCTCGGCGGCAACAACGCGGTGGTGAAGCACGAGTTCGCACTGGAGGCAGAAGCGTCCGCAGCAGGCGTCGCCATCGCGCCGGATTGCGGCCTGTCACCGGGCATGGCGTCTATCCTTGGCGGCGAACTGCTGCGGCGCATCGGCGGCAAGGCAGACGCCCTGAAGATCTATGTCGGCGGACTGCCGCAGACGCCACGGCCGCCCTTCAACTATCAGTTGGTTTTTTCTGTCGAGGGGCTGATCAACGAATACAGCGAGCCCGCCAAGATTTTGCGCCACGGCAGAGTCGTTACCATCGAGCCGCTCACCGAAGTCGAAAGCTTCGAGATGGAAGGCTTCCCCGAGCTTGAGGCGTTTCACACCTCCGGCGGCACTTCGACTTTGCCGGAGACGTTTCAAGGTATGGTGGATGAGTGCTTCGAGAAGACGCTGCGCTATCCCGGACACGTTCGCATGCTGCGCTCGCTGTACGATCTCGGGCTCTTCTCCAGCGAGAAGCGGCCCATCAACGGCAGCAACGTCGCGCCGCGGCAAGTGGTCTCACGGCTGTTTGAGGAGAAGTTCCAGAGCGACGAGCCCGAGGTCACCCTGCTGCGTGTGGAAGCGCATTATCAAGACCTGGTCGCGTCGTTCAGCATGATCGACTATACCGACCCGGCGACCGGTATGACCTCGATGATGCGAACGACAGCGTGGCCGGCGTCGATTGTGCTTCAGATGCTGATCAGCGGCGACATCGCAAAGCGCGGCGGCATTCGCCAGGAGATCGACGTTCCGGTACAGCTGTTTCTCAATGAGATGGCGCGCCGCGAAGTGGTCATCAACTACCGGATCGAGTCGGTCCAGGAATTTGGGCAGGAAGCGCTGGCTGCTGCCGCACAGGAGAACTGATTGAAATTTCTAGAACGGCTGCAGCCGCTCGGGCTGCTTGTGTTGCGATTGGTGCTGGGCGCAATCATGATCGCGCACGGCTTTCCTAAAGCCTTCGGCGGAGTTCACCATCACGTCGAATTTGTGCGCAGCCTCGGGATTCCGGGGTGGCTGGGGTATTTGTCGATCGCAGCCGAGCTCGGCGGCGGAATTTTACTGGTGGCCGGATTTCTGACGCGCTTCGTCGCCCTCTGCGTTCTCATCGATATGCTGGTCGCGATCTTCACCGTGCACCTCAAGAATGGCTTCCTGGGCCAGGGAAATTATCAATTCCCGCTGGCGCTGGCGGCGATGGCGTTTTCGCTGATCCTCTTCGGCTCGGGGCCAATCGCGATTGACTGGCTGTGGGGCAGCAAGGGCGGAAGATAACAATCAGTGCAGATCAAGAATGCCCCGCCCAAGCAAAACCGGCTTGAACGGGGCACCCAAGTTTACAATACTGCGAACCCTAATACTCCGATAGCTGCAGCATCCCCTGGTACAGATCTTCAGCCTGCGGAAGAATTTCGTCTTCCAGGATCGGCTGATAAGCAACGAAGGTGTCCTTCGCGGCGACGCGCTTCACCGGCGCGTCGAGCTTATCGAATAGCTCGTCGGCAACGCGCGCCGCGATTTCGGCGCCGTACCCCCAGCTCAACATGTCCTCATGCGCGACCAGCACGCGGCTGGTCTTAGCGACCGACGTTGCGATGGCCTCCCAGTCATACGGATTGAGCGTACGCAGATCGATCAACTCAACGCTGACGCCGTTTTCGCGCTCCAGTCGCTGCGCGGCCTGCAAGGCGCGCGGCACCGTGGCTCCGTAGGTCACCACGGTGAGGTCATGCCCCGGGCGCACGATCCTCGCTTTGCCGAACGGGACCATGTAGTCCGGTCCGGGATACGGCGCGCGGCCAAAGGTCTCACGGTAGAGCCGCTTGTGCTCCAGAAATAACACCGGATCGTCGCAACGAATCGCTGTCCGCAGCAGGCCGTTGGCATCCAGCGCGTTGGAGGGAAAGACGACGCGCATTCCCGGCGTGTGGGTGAAGATGCTCTCGCCGCACTGCGAGTGGTAAATCGATCCGCCAGTGAGATAGCCGCCGATGGCCACGCGCACCACGGCAGGCGATGAAAAATTATTGTTCGAGCGCCAGCGGATTAGCGGCAGCTCGTTGCGAAGCTGCTGCATGGCAGGCCAGATGTAGTCGAAGAACTGAATCTCAACCACAGGCTTAAGCCCGCGTGTCGCCATGCCGACGGCGCGTCCCACGATGTTGGCTTCCGCCAGCGGCGAGTTGAAGACACGCTCGGAGCCGTAATCGCACTGCAGGCCGGCAGTCAGCTTGAAGACTCCGCCCTTGCCCTTCACCTGCTTGTCCTTCAGGTATTCGTCGCGGCTGCAGTCGGCAACGTCCTCGCCAAACATCACAATGCGAGGATCTTGCCTCATCTCATCTTTGAGGCACGCATTGATGAGATCGGCCATGGTCTTTTCCGGACTTGCCGTGCCTTTGTCTGACGGTGTGGGATGTACAGCCTCGGTTTGGAACTCTGACGATGTGGGATCGAGATCCGGAGAGTAAACAAAGTTCACATACGAGCCGGGCTGAGGCAACGGCGCTTCGACCGCGCGGTCGCTGGCCTCCTGGATCTCGCCCTCGACGTCTTTCTCCAGCTCATCGATTCCCTTCTCGTCGAGGATGCCCTCGCGCACCAGGAAGAGCTGGAAACGGGTGATGGGATCGCGCTCGACCTCCTGCTGGCGCTCGGAGTCCGGCCGGTAGAGCTTCTCGTCGTCGGAGAGCGAGTGCGAATACGGACGGATGACATGCCCGTGAACGAACGCTGGGCCCTTGCCGGCGCGAATGTAGTCGACCGCGGTCTTGAACGCGGCGTAGCTGACCAACGGATCGGTGCCATCAAATTCGGCGAAGTGAAAATTGGGGAAGCCCTTCACCAGCTTGCTGATATTGCCGCCCGCAGTGCCCACTTCGACGGGAACGGAGATGGCGTATTCGTTGTCTTCGATGACGAACAGCACCGGCAGCTTCAGATTCGACGCGGAGTTGAGCGCCTCCCAGAACTCGCCTTCACTGGTGGTGCCATCGCCGCAAGAGACGAATACGACCTCGTCGCCGCGGAAGCTGACGTCTTTAAACTGGCGATAGTCGCCGGAAGCTTTCTCGGCGGCTTCGGGACGGCGGCTGAAGTAGCGGCCAGCCTCGGCGCAACCCACCGCCTGCAGAAACTGCGTTCCGGTAGGCGAGGACTGGCTCACGATATTGAGTTTCTTGTGTCCCCAGTGCGACGGCATCTGGCGGCCGCCGGAATTTGGATCGTCGGCGGCGCCGACGGCTTCCAACAATTGCTCGTAAGGCGTCATGCCCAACGTGAGGCAGAGCGCGCGGTCGCGGTAGTAGGGATAGAACCAGTCGTAACCGGCGCGCAGCGTCAGCCCGGCAGCTACCAACAACGCCTCATGCCCAGCGCCGGAGATCTGGAAGAAAATCTTCTGTTGCCGCTTGAGCAGAATCTCGCGGTCGTCTAGCTTGCGCGACAAGTACATCAGCCGGTAGATATCGATTAGTTGCTGCGGGGTAAGCCCCTCATATTTGTCGGCCTGCGCGACGGCAGTTTTAGGCTCAACTTTGGTGGTTGCCATCCCTTACCTCAGGAGTGAAATGCGGAGTCCGCTATCGACTCAAGACGTGTTTCCATTGTAAATGCTCGGCAGAATTTAGATTCCGCTGCGACCCTTTCTGCTTCCGCTAAGCGTAGGTTTCGCGGCCGCGTCACATCGGTCGAGCCAGCCATCTGGCTATACTGGAAACGAAACATATGATACGCACGTCGCGCTACATCCCGTTAGACAAAATCCGGCTCGTGATCTTCGATCTGGACGGCACGCTGATCGATTCCGAGCGGGACCTGGCGGCCTCGGTCAACGCCATGCTGCGCAATTACGGCCGCAAGGAACTGCCTCTGGAGGTGATCGGCACCTATATCGGCGACGGCGCGCCTATGCTCATTCGCCGCGCTCTGGGCGATCCTGCCGATCGGGAGTTCCTGCAAAAGGCGCTCAATTATTTCCTGCTCTACTATCGCGAGCACAAGCTCGATACCACTTACGCCTATGGCGGAATTCAAGAGGCCCTGCAGCAGATCGCGTCGAGCAACGGCGCAACTCGCAAACTGGCCGTGCTGACGAATAAGCCAGTGAGGGCTTCGCGTGACATCCTCGCCGGACTGGGGCTCGCGGAGCACTTCTTCCAGGTGTATGGCGGCAACAGTTTCGAAACCAAGAAACCGGACCCACTCGGCGCGCAGACGCTGATGCGCGAAGTCGGCGCCGCTCCCGAAACAACGGTGATGGTCGGCGACTCGCAGGTCGACATACTGACCGCACGCAATGCCGGACTGTGGAGCGTCGGCGTGACGTATGGCTTCGCTCCGCAAACGCTGGAGCAGGTTGTGCCGGATGTGCTGGTGGACAGCCCAGCCGAGTTGGGCGCCGCGCTGACAGGAGCGAAGTGAATTATGCCGGCCACGAGTAATGCGCATTCGCCGTTCCGCGACGGCTTCGCCGCGCTTTGGCATGAGCCGGTGCTGCTGCCGGCCGAGTTGGCCTGGCGCTGGTGCTTTGGGTTATCGGCGCTGGGTTTGGGTATCCTTTCCATCGGACTCTTTCTCGACAGCCTCACCGTCTCACGCGTCGACGAACTTTTTCTGCGCTCACTGCAGCCGCAATTGCTGGACAACGCACTGCGCCACATCTTCCGCGGCAGCCTTTCGCGCTTTCTGCTGGAACAGTCGGTACTTCTGCTCGGCGCGACGCTGTTGTGGGCCCTGGCGGCGAGCGTGGGACGCGCCGCGACCCTGCGGCGGCTGTTTGCCATGTTCAGCACCGAAGTTGAGGAAGAGCCGCAAGCCATGCAATGGGACTTCGGGCCCATCTTCACATGTCATCTGCTACGTGCGATGTGGTCGATGATCGCGCTCGCGGTGGCCTTCGGCTCGCTTCTCTACGGCCTGGTGATGATGCAGGACGAGCACCCTGTTGGGGCCGCGATCGCATTGTCGTTCGGCGTCGGACTGGCGAGTTTCATTGGTCTCACGTTGAATTGGTATTTCGCCGTCGCGCCCCTGTTCTGCGTCCGCAACGGCAGCGATGCCATACAAGCGGTGGAGGAGGCGGTTGAGTTCTCAGGTCGCCACGCCGGACGATTATTTCTGCTGGGGTTAGGATTCTTGATAGTGCGGTTGATCTGGGCTGCGACGATGGCGCTGGCATTTCTCTCGCCTGTGAACCTGGCGGCCAGCATAGGAGCACGATCAGTAGCAGTGCTGATGGCTATTGTCGTGGTTGTGTATTTTGTCGGCGCCGATGCGTTACGCCTGGCGCGGCTGGGCGCGTATGTTTCGCTCGCCGAGGATGACACGCGGCCGAGGGAAGAGCTAGCCTCACCCGAACCTGTTCCACCGACGGATCTCGCGCCGTTGGTTGGGTTGGCGTAGCGCGGCGTACTGACCAGCCCCGCCTAGAGTCTTCGGAAAACCCCGTGGTTTGTCTTAGTTGACTAGCGCCAGGCGCTCTTCCTCTTTCTTCAGCTTGGCGATGGCGAGCAGTTCGGCGGCTTTCTGCGCGATGTGTTCGGCGCTGACCTCGAACTCCTTGATCAATTCCCAGGGCGCACCGGAATCTCCGAAACGATCTTTCACGCCGATTGCGCCGGTAATGACCGGAATGCCGTACAGCTCGGGGCTCTCCGTTAGCACGCCGCTCACGCGCCAGGCCAGCGCGCCGATCTGATGCTCTTCCGCTGTAACAATGATGCCGGTTTCTTTGCCCGCGCGGATGATGGCAGCTTGGTCGATTGGCTTCATGGTGTGCATGTTGACGACGCGCGTCTCATAACCGAATTCCTTCTTCAGGATCCAGGCGGCACGCATCGCTTCGGGAACCATCGGTCCGCAAGCGATAATGCTGAGATCTTCGCACTCGTTCCGGTAGTCGCTGGCGAGCACCGTATCGAAAGCGTCGACCATGTCTGGCGCCTCGCGCCGCAGCCGACTCACGTTCGCCTGACCGAACACAAACGGCGTGTTCTCGCGGGTGACGATCGGGGTGGCTTCGCGCGCGAAGCGGATGTACTTCGGTCCAACGTGATCCAGGAGCAGATAGTCAGTGGCCTTACGGGTTTCGATAGCGTCGCAGGGTACCACGACCGACATGTTGGGCAGTCCGCACATGGCGAACAGATCTTCCAGCGCCTGATGGGTCGCGCCGTCGGGACCGACGGAGACCCCTCCGTGCGCGCCCGCGATCATCACGTTGAAGTTGCCATAACAGATGGACACGCGAATCTGATCCAGATTGCGCGCTGCGGCGAACGTTCCATAGGTTCCGAAGACCGGCAGCTTGCCATCGCGCGCCAGCCCCACGGCCGCCGCAGTCGCTGACTGCTCGGCAATGCCCATGCTGATCCAGCGATCCTTGCGCTCGGGATGGCCGGCGTAGAACTCGCTGATGGTAATGGACCCGGAGATGTCGAGACCCAGGCAAACCACGCGTTCGTCGTCGCCGTTGTTCTTCAGCGACTGGCCGAAGCCCTTGCGCGTGGGCTCCATCTTCACCTTCATCTGGCTGCCGCTGTTCCACCAGTAGTTGCGCGAGAAGCTCGGCATCTTGGCGGCAAGAGTTGCTTCCACTTCCACCTGATATTCAGCCGCTTTCTTCAGCAGCGCGTCATACGCGATGGTGTCCTTCAGGCCGAGTTCGTCGAGCGCCTTCACCATCTCGTCGTAGCTGGGAGCTTTGCCGTGCCAGCCGGCCACGTTCTCCATGAAGCTGACGCCTTTGCCCTTCACCGTGTTGGCAAGGATCAGCGTCGGCCTGCCGAGCACGGGAACATTCTTGGCCTTCTGCAGCGCCCGGACGACTTCGGTCATGTCGTGTCCGTCGATTTCAATTACCTCCCAGCCGAAGCTGCGATAGCGCTCGTCGAGCGGCTCGACATTCATTACGTCCTTGACCCAGCCGTCGATCTGCAAACGATTGCGATCGATAATGCCGACGAGGTTGTCGAGCTTGTAGTGCGAGGCTTCCATCACCGCTTCCCAGATGTTGCCTTCCTGCTGCTCGCCGTCACCCATGATGCAGAAAACGGTGTGCTCGGAGTGATCGAGCTTGCCCGCCAGCGCCATGCCGACCCCGATGCTGAGCCCCTGGCCGAGCGAGCCGCTGGAGACCTCCACGCCGGGCAGCTTCAGACGATGCGGATGTCCCTGAAACGGTGAATACAGTTTGCGCAGGGTGACGATGTCTTCGATGGGGAAATATCCGGCAAATCCCAGTCCCAGATAGAGCGCCGGGGCTTTGTGTCCTCCCGACCAGACGATGCGATCCCGATCGCGCCATTCCGGATTGTTGGGATCGTGGTTGGCGACCTTCAGGTACAGAGCGGCGACGATCTCCATCATCGAGAGCGTACCTCCGCAGTGACCGGAGCCGGCGGCGCACAGCGCGACCAGGTCATAGCCCCGCATCAGGCGAGCGGCTTGTTTGAGTTCTTCGATGGAGAAATCGCGCACCACAGCCTTAGAGAAAGCGTTCAGAAGAGGCATGAAAAATCCTTGCATTTGGCGGTTGGCACTTGGCAGTTGGGATTAGGGATTTGCTTTGGCCAAATGCCAAATGCCAAGTGCCAAATGCTAACTCTGGACCCCGATAAGCAAGGCTAGGCGGGGAGTGAACATTGGGTCTGTGAGGCAAGTCACGCGGGCTTGTGACGCCGTACCGTTCCGGTTCAGCGAGGACGGCGGACCGCGTCGAGCCCAGCCGACATCTCCATCTCCAGCGCCGCCAGCGAGACGGTGATGTCGCGAATCGAGTAGGAGATCGAGATCACCAGTGAGATCAGGCACAGGGCGAACGACGGCAGCGCCACCAGATCGAGATGCAGCTGGAAAACCTGCTCCGCAAACAGCGACAGGATGGTCAGGGTGACGAAGAAAATGCTGACCGAGCTGTAGACCATGGAGCCGCGCAGCAGGCGGGCGCGCTGGTGGGTGTGGCGAAGCTGCTGCTCCAGATGCCGGATGTCGGCCGTGTCCGCATCACCGCTCTCCAGTTCGCGTATGAGCAAACGAGCGCGATCGATGGCGCGACCGTAGCGATTGGTGATGCTGAGCAGCAGCAGGCCAACGCCGGAGATCACGATGACTGGGGCGATCGAGCCGGTCAGGATTTGCACGACGGAGGTGGTTGGCATGGTTTCGTACCCAAGGTTCTAATTTCGGAATGCAAACTAGGTTCGTATCAGGGCACCCTCCGGCGCTAAATCGGGAATGCCGTGCCTGAAAACAGCTTTCATCACGGCGTGCACTGCCCTCGCAGCATACAATGTTGCGTTGCCGAGGGCCAAGGCGGAATGCACACAGCGGAAGTGGTTATCATCGGCGGCGGGATCGTAGGCGCCAGCGTCGCGTGGCATCTGACAGAGGCCGGCTGCCGCAATGTGCTCATGGTCGAGCGGGAATCGCACCAGGGCAAGGGCTCGACCGGCAAGAGCATGGGTGGCGTGCGCGCGCAATTCGCAACCGCACCCAACATCCAGATGTCGCTGTATTCGATTCCCTTCTACGCCGAGTTCGAGGAGCGTCTGGGACATCCCTCCGGGTATCGCGGACAAGGCTACCTGTTTGTCGCCACCAAGCCCTCTCACCTCGACTATCTGCAAACCAATCAGGCGCTGCAGAAATCGCTGGGACTAAAGCAAGCTCGCATGATGTCGCGCGAGGAGATCGTCGCCGTCGTGCCGCAATTGCGCGCCGACGATATTCTCGGCGGCAGTTTCTGTCCGACCGACGGCTTTGTCGATCCCTACAGCGTGATGGTGGGCTTCACCACGAAAGCCTGCGAACAGGGCGCGACGCTCTGGCGCTCGACCGAAGTCACCGCGATCCATTACAACGGAACGGGCATCACCGGCGTGGAGACTACGCGCGGGCCGGTGAGCACTCGCGTTGTCGTGAACGCCGCGGGAGCGTGGGCCGCGGAAATCGCAGCGCTTGCCGGAATCAAGCTTCCCGTCGAACCGTTGCGGCGCATGCTGATTCCGACCGAGCCGTTCGACGGCGTCTCGCACGAAGTGCCGATGGTGATCGACATGACCAACGGCTTTCACTTCCGGCCGGAGAGCCTGGGCTTTCTGCTGGCATGGAA